>JBBQWX010000023.1:0-39284 GCA_038210185.1 Actinomycetales bacterium | reverse complement strand
TGAGCATGGGCGTACCTTCCCGAACCAGCGCGTCAACGCCGGTCCTGATCAGAGCTATCGGACTTCAGATCATCCTCGGGAAGGTGCGCTCCTTCACGTCACCCGGCCGAGGGTCATCCACAGGTTCTGATCATTGCTCGGTACAGGTGGGCTGTACCTCCAGTGACCTATAGGTCGATGTGGGTACAGGTGGGCTGTACCTCCAGCAACGTTGACCTGTTGGTCGATCTTGACCCGGGCGGTTGACCCGGGCGGGCGGGCTGGTCGCCCGGTGTCTCGACTCCGTCGAAGGTTCTGGTTCCCGGCGGCCGGCAGGGTTAGCGTTGCGTCGTGAGCCTGCTGCGCATCGACCGGTCCTGGCGTGAGGAGGTGCGCCACCGCGTGCCGGTGCGTTACCTTCCCCAGACGACCCCCGACCACCTGCGCGGCACCTGGCGCGACGCCAAGCCGGCCCGCATCGAGGCCTCGCTGGCCGCTGCGATGCGCCGCCCCACCCACGGCTGGCTCGTCGCGGCCACCTCGGCAGACGTGCCGACCGGCCGCACCCTGTTGCGCACCGTCGCCGGCCGCGAGGTCGTGCTCTGGCGCGACACGGACGGCTCGGCCCTCGCCGGCCCCGGCGCCTGCCCCCACCTCGGCGCGCGGCTCGATGCCTGCGACGTCGTCGACGGCACGGTGCTGTGCCGCTGGCACGGGATGCCGCTCAGCGGCGAGAGCCAGCCCGGCTGGCGCACCTACGCGGCATACGACGACGGCATCCTGTTCTGGGTGCGTGTGGGCGAGGTCGAGGAGGGCGTCGAGCCCACCGACCGCCCGGTGCTCGCCGCCCGCCCGCCGCTTGAGGAGTCGCTCGCGTCGGTCGTCTCGCTGCCGACCGAATGCGAGCCGCGCGACATCCTGCAGAACCGGCTCGACCCGTGGCACGGCGCCTGGCTGCACCCCTACGCGTTCAGCGACCTCACCGTCGACGACGACGCCTCCACCGACGACCTCCTCGTGCTCGACGTCGCCTACCGCCTGGGCCGCACCTTCGCGGTGCCGGTGCGCGCCGAGTTCGCCTGCCCCGACTCGCACACCATCGTCATGACCATCGTCGACGGCGAGGGCACCGGCAGCGTCGTCGAGACCCACGCGACCCCCCTCACCGCGCCGGGCTCCCACCCCGCGCGCACCGTGATGACCGAGGCCGTCGTCGCGACGTCCGACCGGGTCGGTTTCCGCGTCGCGCGCGGCCTCGCGCCGCTCGTCACGATCGGCATGCGGGCGTCGGCGACCCAGCTGTGGGCCGACGACCTCGTCTATGCGGCCCGGCTCTACGAGCTGCGCCGGGCCGCCGCCGACCGGTAGGCCCGGACGCCGCGCCGCGCCAGCCGCGGCACCGGCCCCAGCCGCGAGCCCATCGGCACCGACCAGACACCGTGACCGCGCTCGCCCCACCCGGCGAGGAGCCGGTCAGCGGCCAGGAAGCCGGTCGTCGCGGCGCGCTCCATCAGCGCCACCGGCAGGTCGCAGCGCACGGCGTCGCCGGCGAGGAGCACACGCGGGTCGGGGGTGCGCACGCCGGGGCGTGAACGCCACGGCTCGAGCCCCACGAGCACGCAGTCGGCCTCGACGAGCCACTCGTCGTGCACGATCTCGAGCGCCGCAGTCTCGGGGTAGACCCGGTGCAGCTCGGCGAGCATCCGCTGCCGCAGGTCGTCCTCGGCAGTGCCCTCGGGCAGGGCGTAGGCGTGCAGCTCGACGACCGACCCGTCGTTCGTCTCACTCCAGCGCGTGGCGTGCTCCTCGAACTGCTCGAGCACCGAGATGTTGTCGAGCGGGCCGAAACCACTGGTGCCGAGGAAGGGCGGCCGGTCGCGCGCCACCTTCCCGGACAGCCACAGCCGCCACACCGCGAACGACGGAGCAGACCGGATGCCGGCCACGGACTCCCGCCACGCCGCACCGGCCGCGTCGTCGCCACCGAGCCCCGGGGACGCGGCGACGACGCGACGCAGCCCCACGGGGTCGAGCGCCAGCACCACGGCGTCCGTCTCGACGCGGTCCTCGCCGCCGTGGCCGGGCTGCCCGTGCAGCACCGAGACGGCGGCGCCGACCTCCCCGGCCGCGGCCACCGAGCGCACCTCGCGGCCGGTGACGACGCGGACCCCGAGGCCCGCGAGGTGCGCGCCGAGCGGGCCCCACAACGTCGTGTCGTAGTCGTCGCGTGGCACGTCGAACAGCAGGCCCTCGGCCGATCCGACGAAGTACATGTGGAACATGGCGACGAGCTCGGCACCCGAGAACTCCCGCGGATCGGCGAAGAAGCTGCGCGCGAAGACCTCCAGGGCCAGGTGGCGCGCCGCGTCGGGGAAGCGCAGCCGGTCGAGCACGTCGGCGGCGCTCACGCCGTCGAGGGCGCTGAACGTCGCCGGGAAGTCGACGTCGAGCAGGCCCAGCGCCGCGTCGACGTCGACGGCGGCCAGTGCCTTCAGGTCGAAGCTTGGGCTGCGGGCCACGAACGCGGCGAGGTTCCACGGCGGCGTGCGCGGGATCCTGGCAAAGGAATCTCGCCCCCCACCGTCACGCACGAGCGGGTAGTCGTCGAGCGGCCGCAGCCGCTCCAGGGTGGGGTCGGTGCGGCGCAGCACCGCGCGCAGGTTGTAGTACTGCCGGAAGAACGCGTGGAAGCCCCGGCTCATCTGGCCGCGCTCGCCGTCGGCCGGGTCCACCGGCCACGAGCGCACCCGGCCACCGAGCCGCGCCTCGCGCTCGAGCACGGTCACCCGCACTCCACGCTCGGCCAGCGCCAGCGCAGCGGTCAACCCCGCGATGCCGCCACCGACGACGACGACGTGACGCGCGGATGCCGGCACGCGCGCGGCACCCGTAGTGGCTCCCGGCGCGGTCACCGGCGCGGCCACTGGTGCGGTCCCCGGCGCGGTCACCGGGGCGGGCGGCGGGTGGAACACGGCCCGCCGGTCGAGCCCCGGGGTCCAGCGCGCGCTGCGCCCGGGGATCACGACGGCGCCGACCCGGCGACGGTGTGCACCAGGCCGTGCTGCCAGCCGCCGTACGACCGGTGTCGCACGTCGACGAGCCCGGCGGAGAGCAGCCGCTCGCAGATGCGGCGCACCGAGTCGAAGTCGCGCACGCTGGTGTAGAGGTAGCGGTGCAGCGGCACGTCGGAGCGTTTCACCGCCGCCAGCGGGATGATGATGCCGTGGCACACGGCCGCCCAGAGCACCCGGGCCCGCGTGTCGCCCGCCACCGAGTAGTCGTGCACGACCAGGGCACCTCCGGGCCGCAGCACCCGGGCCACCTCGGTGATCAGCCGGGCGCGGTCGGGCACGTTGCGCAACAGGTAGGCCGCCAGCACGCCGTCGACCGACTCGCTGGGCAGTGACTCGAGGTAGGCGACGGCGTCGGAGACCACCAGGGAGACGGGCGCGGGCCATGCCTTGTCGCGGGCCTGGCCGATCATCCCCTCCGAGGCGTCGACGCCCGTCACGCCGAACCCGTCGGGCGAGCCGTCTCGTGCCGACCAGGCGTCCAGCAGCCCGCGGGTCGAGGCACCGGAACCGCAGCCCAGGTCGAGCACCCGCAGCGGGCCGCCGTCGCCGGCAGCGGGTGTCGGCAGGCGCTCGACGAGCGCCTCCGCCGCGGTGCGCAGCTGGTCGTGATAGCCCGGCGAGAGGGCGACCATGGCGTCATAGGTCGGAGCGGCCCGGTCGAAGGCGTCGGCGAGCACCCACCCCTCGCGTTCTGGCGCGTCGGTCACGGTGTCTCCTGCGGCGTGGTGCGGTCGCTGCGGTCGGGGCGCTCGCTGCGGTCGGGGCGCTCGCTGCGGTCGCCGCGGCGCACCCACAGCATCAGTGTCAGGGTGATCATCGCGAACCCGAAGAGGTAGTCCTCCACCGGGATGTCCCACGGGATGCGGACCCCGGTGATCTGGCCCTCGTCGTAGAGGACGATCGGCGCCGACAGCTTCGTGAGCCAACCATCGACGAGCACGTGGAAGAAGTAGACGATCGCCATGGCGATCCAGTACTGCGCTCTGCGGAAGATGCCCGTGCGCAGCCAGAACACCTCTGCAAGAACCGTTGCGAGCACCGAGATGACGGCCAGCAGGGTGTACTCAGGCATGGCGCGCCCGCCACTGGCGCCACCAGCCGAGCACGGTGCCGACGGCCTCGTAGGTCAGCAGGGCGCAGATCGGGATGACGACGAAGAAGACGACCTCCTCGAGCGGCACGCCGAGCGGGAAGAACACACCCGTCGTGTACTGCTCGCTGTACCACCAGTGCCCGCGCACGATGCCGACGATGTCCCACACGACGAAGATCGCGAGCACCGGCAGGAGGGAGAGCA
Source organism: Actinomycetales bacterium (assembly GCA_038210185.1). Lineage (GTDB taxonomy): Bacteria > Actinomycetota > Actinomycetes > Actinomycetales > Dermatophilaceae > Fodinibacter. The sequence continues at coordinate 34,934 of JBBQWX010000023.1, read as the reverse complement.
GCAGCCGCCTCGGCCGTCGGTAGACCCGTGCGCGCAGCACGAACTCCAGCGGCAGCGTCAGGATCAGGCAGCCCGCCATGAGCAGGAGGTACTGGAAGCGGTCGTCCACGATCGCGCCTCACGCCGCCTCGGCGTCGGGGCCGAGCGCGGCCGCGGGCGGCAGCCCGTCGCGCGGCCCGGCGGGCCAGGCCCGCGGTTCGGGCCCGAGGGCGTCGAGCAGCGGAACCTGCTCGGCGCACCACGGCGAGACCGTGCGTCCGCCTCCGAGCACCTCGGTGCGGAACTCCCGCCAGGGAACCCACTGGGCGTCGTCGACCTCCGTGGGGTCGGGGGCCAGCCGGTCGTCGTCGACGAACCCGACGAACACGGGGCAGAGCTCGTGCTCGACGAGGCCGTTCATCACGGCGCGGTAGCGGAAGTCGGGCAGCACCAGACGCAGGTTGCGCACGTCGACGCCGAGCTCGTCGCTGGCCCGGCGGCGCACGGCCTCGGCGAGGTCCTCACCCGGGCGGGGGTGGCCGCACACGGTGTTGGTGACGACGCCCGGGAAGCTCGGCTTGCTCGCGGCCCGGGTCGTCACCAGCAGCCGCCCGGCCGGGTCGACCACGTAGCAGGAGAACGCGAGGTGCAGCGGGGTGTCGTCGTGGTGCACCACCGACTTGGGTGCCTGGCCCACGGGCGAGCCGGCCTCGTCGAGCAGGACCACCGGGTCGTCGGACACCCAGGCACCGTCGTGGGGGTCGCGGGCGGCGCGGTCGGCCCGGACGAGGCGCATCGGCTCGCGGGCCACCACCATCCGTGCGGCCAAGGCCGCCTTGGTCGGGGTCGCAACCCTTGCGCGAGAGGCGAACACGTCGTAGTCGGCCTTCTCGATGCGTTCGAGGATGCGGGCGTAGAGCACGCGCGCGGTGGCGACGCATCGCTGCGACGCACCCGGCAGGGTCGGGATGCCGGCGTCGGCCTCCCGGTACAGCCGTCGGTTGCGCTCGATCTCGAAGGCCATCAGGGCGCGCCACTCGGGGGTGACGGCGCGGGCGTGGGGGTCGGCACCGAACCGGCGCAGGTCCTCCTGCGGGAGGTAGACGCGCCCCCGGTCCAGGTCCTCTCCGACGTCGCGCAGGAAGTTGGTGAGCTGGAAGGCGAGCCCGAGGGCCCGGGCGGGTGCGACGGCATCCGTGCCGGAGCGGAGCACGGGCAGCATCATCTCGCCGATGACCGCAGCGCTGCCGTCCATGTAGTCGAGCAGGTCGCTCCACGTCTCGTAGGTGCGCCGCGTGAGGTCGCTGCGCATCGCGCCGAAGAACCGCGTGAAGCACTCGTCGTCGATGCCGCACTCGCGCACCGTCGTCACGACGGCGGCCATGACCGGGTCGGTCGAGGTGCCGGTGGCCATCGCCTCCCAGAAGGTGGCCTCGAAGACGTCGAGGCTCAGGGCGGTGTCCGGGCCCGGGTTCGGGCCGGCGTCGTCGACGATGTCGTCGGCGAGCCGGGCGAGCGTGTACACGGCATGCACGTGGCGACGGCTCGCTGACGGCAGCAGCCGGGCGCCCCAGTAGTACGTGGTGCCGTAGGTGCGGGTGACGTCGCCGCACCGGGCATAGCCGGCCGCCAGCACCTCGGGCGGCGCGACCGGGGGAGCTTGGTTCACCTGACCACCGTACGCGGTGCCGGCCGGGCGGCACCGGCGTACTCCTGCACGCGCTGCGCGGCGAGCTTTCCGCTGACCAGCACCATCGGGATGCCGACCCCCGGCTGGGTGCCCGAGCCGGCGAAGACCAGACCCGGTACCCGGCGGTCGACGTTCGACGGGCGGAAGGGGCCGGACTGCAGGAAGGTGTGGGCCAGGGCGAACGGCGTGCCGAGGTGCATGCCCTGCGAGCGCCAGTCGTCGGGGGTGACGAGCAGCTCCTCGCGGATGTCGGTGGGGTAGCCCCCCGCTTCCAGGAAGGCGTACAACCGCTCGCGCATCGGCCCGGACTCGCGGCTCCAGTCGAGACCGGCACCGGTGTGCGGCACCGGCTCCAGCACGTACAGCGTCGTCGACCCGGGTGGTGCGGCCGTCGGGTCGGTGACCGACGGGACGGTGACCAGTCGCGACGGGTCGGGCATCAGCTCGCCGCGGTCGATGATCGCCTCGAAGGCGCCGTCCCAGTCGTCACCGAAGTGGATGTTGTGGTGCCGCAGGTGGGGCGCGGGCGGGCCGGAGGCACCCACGTGCCAGACGACCGCCGAGGGGGAGAAGTCGCCGGTGCGCACCGCCCGCGGCGCTGCGACCCCCGGCAGCAGCCGGTCGTAGGCGACCGGGAGGTCGAGGGTGCACACCACGGCATCCGCGGCGAGGCGCTCGCCGTCGGCGGTCGCGACGCCGACCACGGCACCGTCGCTGCGGCGCAGGACCTCGCTCACCTCGACGCCCAGGTGAACCGGCACGCCGGCGTCGGTGAGCGCCTGCGCCATCCCGCGCGGCACCGTGTGCATCCCGCCCTCGGGGTAGAACACGCCGCGCACGGTGTCCATGTAGGTGATCACGGCAAGCACGGCTCGCGCCTTCGCGGGCGCGATGCCGGCGTACAGCGCCTGGAAGCTGAAGATGCGGGTGAGCCGGTCGTCGGTGAAGAAGCGGTCGACGGCGGCGCCGAGGCCACCGAGCCCGCCGAGCCGCAGCAACCGGGCTGCGGTGGCGGGGGACCGCATCAGGTCCAGGGGTGAGGAGTAGTTGCGGTCGACGAAGGTGGCGAACTCGGTCTCGTAGAGCTGCTCGAGCCAGACGAGGAACCGGTCGAAGCCGGCAGCGTCGGCGTCGCCGACCTTGGTGCGGATCTCGTCGCGCAGGTCGGCCATGTCGGCGCGGATGTGCAGCTCGCTGCCGTCGGGGTAGACCGCCCGATAGGCCGGGTCGAGCCGGTGCATCGGCACCAGCGCCTCGGGGTTGCCCCCGACCGCACGGATCGGGTCGTGCAGCAGCTCGGGCATCGTCATGACGACCGGGCCGGTGTCGATGCGGAAGTTCCCCAACCGGAGGAGGCCGGCGCGCCCGCCGACGACCGACTCGCGCTCGAGCACGGTCACGTCGTGACCAGCGGCGGTGAGGTGGCAGGCGGCGGCCAGGCCGGAGAGCCCGGCCCCGATGACGACGACCCTCACGAGGACCGCCAGGCGACGGCTTCGGCGAGCTCGCGCAGCGCGGCATCCGCCTCGGGGTCGACGTCGAGCCCGTCGAGCGCGCAGTGCGCCCGCGTCACGAGGTCAGCGACGGTCTGCTCTGCGCGGTCTCGCACCCCCGCGTCGACCATGGCCTGCTGCAACGCGTCGACGCCCGCGTCGTCGAGGCGGCCCGCGTCGCAGGCAGCCAGCAGGGGGCGGGCCGAGTCGGGGAGGAGCTCGCCGGCCCAGGTGAGCAGGGCGGTGGGCTTGCCGGAACGGAGGTCGTCACCGGCCGGCTTCCCGGTGCGGGCCGGGTCACCCCACACGCCGAGCACGTCGTCGCGCACGGCGAACGCGTCACCGACCAGGTCGCCCCAGGCAACCAGCCGGCGGACCTGCGCCGGGTCGGCGCCCCCCACGAGTGCGCCGAGCTGCAGCGGGCGGGTGATCGTGTAGCGGCCGCTCTTGAAGCGGGCGATGCGCAGGCTGGTCGGCAGGTCGCGGCGCCGGCCCGCGGTGTGGGTGACGTCGAGCAGCTGCCCCTCGACGAGCTCGACCGCCATCAGCCGCCAGGCGGTGCGCACCTCGGGCGAGGTGCCGGCCACGAGCATGGTGGCCTCGCTGAGGGCCAGGTCGGAGACGAGGGTGGCGACGCTGTCGCCGAACAACGCGCTGTCGCCCAGCCCCGACTCCGCGCGGTGGCGGCGGGCCGCCACGACGTGCAGGGTGGGCAGACCGCGGCGCGAGGCCGAGCGGTCCATGACGTCGTCCTGGATGAGGGCGAACAGGTGCAGCAGCTCGAGGGCGGCGGCCACCTTCACGAGCTGTGGCTGGCTGTCGGTGCGGCCACCGCCGACGACCCAGCCCCAGTGGGCCAGGACGGGTCGGAGTCGTTTGCCGTGGTTGCGCGCACGGTCGGCCAGCTCACCGACGAGGTCGACGCCGAGCGGGCCGGGGTCGTGGCCGGGCAGGTCGCGCAGCGGGTCGGCGAGGGAGCCGTCACCAGTGCCCTCCGCCGCCAGGCGCAGCGCGGCTGAGAGCTCGACGAACGTCGTGTCGAGCAGGGCGTCGGTGGCGCACAGCGTGGAGTCGACCGACCGGACGCGGCGTCGGGCGTCGAGGTTCAACGAGGTTGCCTCGGCACTCATCGACTCACTCGCCTCGTCCCTGTCCCCGTGGGCCGTGGTCCAGCCGCACTCCTGTGGTGCCACGAGCCTAGACACCTCGCGAGCATCCTTGCACGAACGTTAGACAAAGTCTCCTCCAACGTGGTCGACCCTCCTTGGCGCAGGCGCGGCGCCGGTGCTTCGGACTACGGCCGGGGACGCACCCCGCCTGCGAGATTAACGCGAGCGGGGCGCGCGGCCCAGTCGTGCCACAAACGCTGCGGCGGGACCTGCAAAGGATGCGAGCGTGCCACAGCGACCCGACGGGATCCGGGACGCCCCACGTCGAGCCGCGTGGCGGAGAGCCTCGCGCGCCTGGCCCAGGTGACCGGCGAGCGGTCGAGGGCCGACACGGCCGAGGCCGTCACCAAGATCGTGACCCACCACATGGCGGATGCCGTGGGCGCGACGATCGCCGTGCTCGCCCTTCGTGACGGAGACCACGCCAAGGTGCTCGGACTGCGAAGTGTGCCGATTCGTGGCAGCGCGCTGGGAGGTGATCCCGAGCGAGCAGCACACGCCGCCGACCGACGTCATGCGCACGGGCACGCGCCTCGTGCTCGCGGGTGAGGCGGCGATTCCCCGGGCCTATCCGGACCTGCCCGGACCTGCCCGGACCTGCCCGGACCTGCCCGACATCCAGCGGGGGGAACGCACCATCGTCGCCCTGCCCCTGCGTGCCGGGCGGGCGCACGGTCGGCGCCGTTCACCTGTCCTTTGCTGGGGCGGTCCCGCCCGACCAGACCGAGCTCGACCTCCATCGAGCTCGCCGGCAGCCTGGAGCTCGAGCCGACGGTCTCCAAGGTCGCGCGGCTGGCCGTGCCCGCCTTCGCCGACTGGTGCGCATCGACGTCGTCCGCGACGGCCGGATGCACCGGCTCGCGGTGGCCCACGTCGACCCCCGCAAGGTCGAGCTGGCCGTTGCGCTGCAGGAGCGCTGGCCGCCCGACCCGCAGAGCCCGAACGGGGCGTACGCGGTGGCGCGCTCCGGGAAGCCCGAGCTTCTCGTACGCATCACCGACGAGATGCTCGTCGCCGGCTGCCGTGACCCCGAGCAGCTGCGCATCGCCCGCGAGCTGGAGCTGCGCAGCGCGCTGTCCGTGCCCCTGCTGGTGCGCGGTCGGGTGACCGGCGTGCTCACCTGGGTGTCGACCGACGAGCACCGGCTCCACGGGCAGGACGACGTCCGGTTCGCCGAGCACCTGGCCCGCCGGGCAGCCACCGCGATCGACATCGCAGAGCTCTACAGCCAGACCAGGGCGGCCGCGGAGCAGCTGCAGCGTGCCGTGCTGCCCGAGGTGGTGGCCGGCAACGACACCTGGGAGAGCCCGGCCTGGTGTCAGGGGTGCAGCACGTCGTCGAGACCGTGCGCGACGACAGCTACGACAACGACATGGCCGCCCTGGCCGTCCGCCGGAGGCGCTAGTAGGTCCGGTCGTCGGTGGTGGCCGCCGCCGCGTAGTGGTGGGCGAAGGGAGCCGCGTCGGCAGGCGGCGGGACCAGCGACACGACCACCCGGCACCCCGGGTCGCCGATCGCGATGCGCTCCTCGAGCAGCACCGCCACGTCGGCGGCTCGTGGCTGGTGGTCGTGCGACGCGGCACCGGCAGGGTGGCCGACACGACCATGCCGGCATGGTCGCGCATCGACGCCGTCACCTCGGGGGCCAGCGCCTGGATGATCAGCAGGCCGCGGCCCGACTCAGCCATCAGGTCATCGGTGTCCGGGTCGGGGTAGGGGTGCTGGTCTGCGGTCGGTCCGCCGGTGTCGACGCCGATGCCGATGTCGTAGACCCGCAGCACGGGCAGCTCGGTGCTCCACGTCAAGGACACCCAGACGGGCCCCCCGGTGTGCCGGATCGCGTTGCCGACGGCTTCGGACACGATCAGCTCGGCGTCGGCGATCTGCTCGTGGCTGCCCGGCAGGCCGTGGCGTTCCAGGTACTGGCTCAGCTCGCGGCGCAGGTCGCCCACCTGCTCTGCGCGATCGAGGTACCAGTCCACGTCGCTCAGTGTGCCCTCGGGCCGGGTGGGAAAAGGCGAGGTGAACAGGGCAAACACGGCATCGGGCGCCCACCCCGGCCCGGCGCCGAATCTCGCGCCGTGAGGTCGCCGTGAGGTCGGGGTGCGCGCCGCCCGTCAGCCTGGGGTGGTCTCGGCCATGCTGGGTGGGTGAACGATCGCAACGTCCTCGGCGGCGTCCTCCAGCCCTGCGGCACCGACCCGATGACCGGCTTCTACCGCGACGGGTGCTGCAGCACCGGCCCGGAGGACCGGGGCAGCCACACCATCTGTGCGGTCGTGACGGCGGAGTTCCTCGAGCAGCAGCAGCGAATCGGCAACGACCTGTCCACGCCGGTGCCGGCGTACTCCTTCCCCGGGCTGGTGGCCGGGGACCGGTGGTGCGTGACGGCGGGGAACTGGGCGCGGGCCCACGCCGAAGGGGTCGCGGCTCCGGTGGTGCTCGCGTCCACGCACGAGGCGGTGCTGCAGATCGTTCCCTTCGAGGCGCTGCGGCAGCACGCCGTCGACGTGCCCGAGGACCTCAGCTCCCTCGAGCCCTGAGCACCATTCGACCCCAGATGCCTTCGACCCCAGATGCCTTCGACCCCAGATGCCTTCGACACCGGCAACCTTCGACACCCATCTACGCGGGCGGGGTCCCGGGCGTGTGTGACGCCCACCGGCATCCGCGCTGACCTAACGTCGTGGACTACCACCGACGCGAGGGGAGCAGCGATGTCACACCACGGCAGCGGTGCCGAGCACGTCCACGAGCTGATCGCAGGCCAGCGCACCGCCATGCTGACGACGATCCACGACGAGAGCGGCAGCCTCGCCTCTCGGCCGATGGCATGCCAGCAGGCCGACCCGGACGGGACGCTGTGGTTCCTCGCGTTCTCCGACTCGGAGAAGGCCGAGGAGATCCGTCGGCGCCCCGAGGTCAACGTCGCCTTCACGCAGGAGGGCAAGTGGGTCTCGCTGGCCGGCCGGGCCTCGGTGACCCAGGACCCGGGAAAGGCGCGCGACCTGTGGAACGACTTCGCGCAGGCGTGGTTCCAGTGCGAGCCCGACGACCTGCGCGTCGCGGTGATCCGGGTCGACGGTGAGAGCGCCGAGTACTGGGACTCGCCGGGCAAGGTCGGCATCCTGGTCGGTCTGCTCAAGGCGAAGGTGACCGGAGAGCGACCCGAGGACGGGGAGAGCGACACCGTCGCCCTGTGAGGTGAGGTGAGGTGAGGTGAGGACGGGGGCGCCTGCGCGGGTCAGCGGGTGACGCGCCCGTCCCAGCGCCCGTGCGGCAGGCCGCTCGTCGTCAGCCACCGAGTCGGGTGAGTCGGGGTGCATGCCCATCCGCCCGGTCGCCCAGGTGAAGTACCTGTGCAGCACCCCGCGCAGCGGCTGCTCGGTGAGGCCGACGTCGGTCAGTGCCGCGTCGAAGCACTCCACCGCACGACGGTCCAGGCCGCGGTGCGTGCCGTTGCCCGCGTGCATCCGCAGCACCGTCGCCTCGTCGCCTCGTCGCCTCGTCGCCTCGTCGCCCAGCGCGTCGGTGAAGGTGGTCGGGCCGCCGAGCGCCTCACCCCAGTAGGCGGCCAGCCGCTCGACATGCTGCGGGTGCAGGCCGCCGTGATCGAACGGGTGGCTCATCACCGGGTCGGCGAGGTAGCGCTCGTGCCACGCCCGGGCGAGGGCGAGCACACCGACATCCCCGCCTGCGGCGTCGTGGACGGTCGACATGTGTCCGATCGTCCTCGCGCCGGATGCCGTGGGCACGAGGGAGGGCTGTCTGCACCTGGCCGGTGTCGGCGCGCGGGCGTAGCGTCGCCGCATCGGGCGACTCCCGCGCCCGCCCTGCCACCACCGGCCAGAGGAGAGACGACCATGGCAGCACTGCTCAACCCGTACCTGAGCTTCAACGGCACCACCCGCGAGGTGATGACCTTCTACCAGCAGGTGCTCGGCGGGAACCTCGCGATCAGCACCTTCGGCGAGTACGGCCAGGAGGGCGAGGGCTCCGACGGGGTCATGCACTCCCAGCTCGAGACGCCCGACGGGTTCACGCTGATGGCGTCCGACACCGGGCCCGGCATGGGCGAGGTCACGGCGGGGTCCGACTTCGCCATCAGCCTGAGTGGCGACGGCGAGTCGTTGCGCGGCTACTGGGAGGGACTGTCCGAGGGCGCGACCATCACGATGCCGCTCGAGAAGCAGATGTGGGGCGACGAGTTCGGCATGCTCACCGACAGGTTCGGCGTCTCGTGGCTGGTCAACATCAGCGCAGGGTCAGCGCAGGGCTGAGACCGCCGCCTCGAGCTCGTCCAGTGCCTCGCCGGTGTGCACGGCGAGGCGCTGGAGGTGCGGCAGGGCCTCGCGGTCCCCGACGAAGCCGATGTCGAGGGCACCGGCGTACGAGTGCGCCGTGATGTTGAGCGCCATCGAGTGGCCCGGGATCGACACGGGGTAGGTCGCCTCGAGCCGTGCCCCGCGCCAGTAGAGCACCTCGCTGGGGCCGGGCACGTTCGAGATGCACACGTTGAGGGTGGTCGGCACGGGCACCGGGAGCCCGCTCATCGCCCTCGCCACCTGGAACCCGGCCGGAGCGAGCAGCAGGGCGCTGTAGGCCATCACGGCGTCGGCGCTCATCCCCCGCATCCGCGCCTTGGCGGCCCGTGCGGATGCCGTGATCGCGGCCAGCCGGGCCAGCGGGTCCTCGATGTCGGTCGCCAGGGAGACCAGGGTGGCGCCGACGGCGTTGCCCCCGCCCTCGCTCTCCTTCGGGCGGACGTTGACCGGGACGAAAGCGATGAGCGGGCGCTCGGGCAGCTTCTGCAGGTCGGCGAGGAAGCGGCGCATCCCGCCGGCGCAGATCGCCATGAGCACGTCGTTGAGCGTCGCCCCTCGGGCCCGGGCGATCGCGCGAAGCCGTTTCAGGTCGTACCGCTGGGTGGCGAACCGCCGGGACTGGCCCACCCGGCTGTTGAGCACGCTGTGGGGGGCCTGGTACGACGTCACCGCACGGGTCGAGGTGCTCCCGCGGCGCAGCTGGGTCTCGACGAGTGCCTTGGCGACCGACGGCGTCGTGCCGATCGACGAGGCCAGGCCGCGCACGATCGAGGCGAAGTCGCCGACCGGGTCGGCCTCACGCGGCTCGCGCCTGCGCCGGGTGAGGCTGAAGAAGAACGGGTGGCTGAGGTCGTCGGGGTCGCGGGACAGGCCCCGTTCGAGCAGGCGCATGCCGGTGTAGCCGTCGACCAGCGAGTGGTGGATCTTGATGTATGCCGCGAACCGGTTGCCCTCCAGGCCCTCGATGATGTGCAGCTCCCACGGCGGGCGCCGGAAGTCGAGAGGGTTCGAGTGCAGCCGCGACACGAGCACACCGAGCTCGCGCTCGCCGCCGGGGCTGGGCAGGGCGGAGTGCCGTACGTGGTAGTCGACGTCGAACTCGTCGTCCTCGACCCAACGGTGCACGGGCTGGCGCATCAGCATGCGGGTCTGCAGGCGCAGGTTCCACGGTGACTCGATCGGTGAGGCGCGCAGGGCGGCGACGAGGTCGGGGAGGAACTCGGGCCCGGCGTCCTTCGGCAGGGACAGCTGCAGCATCGACGCGACGTGCATCAGCGTCTCGGTGGTCTCCCCCATGAGGAAGATCGAGTCCAGGGGTGAGGCCCAGCGGGATCCGGCCACGCGGGGTCAGACCGCCCGGCCGTGGGCGTCGGGGACGGTGGGCGGCACCGGGTGCGCGGGGTGCGCGGGCGGCGCGGGGTGCGCGGGCGCCGACCCGGCATACGGCATCCAGCGGCCTTCGGGCTGTGCGAGGCGGTCGGCGATGACGCGCAGCGTCTCCAGCTCGTGGCCGTAGCCGAGGTGGGAGGCGTGCACCTCGATGTTCTCGGTCTGCGGCGCCGGCTCGGACACGCAGCACTGCCACGCGACGATGCCGTCGGTGCGCGAGTAGATACAGGTGGTGGGCACGGTCAGGGGTGACGCGCGTTCGGCCAGGGCTTCGTCGGTAAACATCCGCTCGAGGTTACGCCGGTTCATGATGCGGTACATCGTCCACGCGCGGGTGGATGCCGGGTGGCCCCGGAAGGGGCTGCCGAGAGTGATGACCGAGCGGGTGTGGCCGGGCAGGGCGCGAGCCATCTCGCGGGCGTAGATGCCGCCAGCGCTCCAGCCGACCAGGCTGACCTTGCGCTCGTAGCGGTCGTGCAGCTCGAGCAGGAGGTCCTCGAGGGTGTCGGCCAGGGCGGGGCTGGCCCCGAGGTTGCGGCCCTGGCGCCAGTCGTGGGCGCGGTAGCCCAGACGGCGCAGGTGGCTGCGCAGGAAGACGGTCGACTCGGGACCGGCGAGGAAGCCCGGCAGCACGATGACGGGGTGGCCGTCGCCGCGCGGCCAGGTGTGCAGGTCGCGGGTGCGCAGGGCCGAGCTCGCCAGCTCCAGGCCCATCCGCCACTCGCGGCGCGCCTGCCAGGCCGTCGGAGCCGGGGCGCCGTCGGCGTTCGGCAGGTCGGTGGGTTCGAGCATCGCAGGCTCCTGGTCAGGGCGCCGCGTGGTCTGCCGGCCGGGTCGCGACGCTGCGAGTGGGGCAAGGGGCAGTGTGACATGCAGGACTCCCCGCTGTCCGGGAACACGGCCACAGTCGTCGGGAGTTGAGCAGGATGGGCCGGTTGCACCGGGTCGGCCCGACCGTGACCGAGAGGATCCCTGATGACCGCCACCGACCAGCTGCGCGCCGCACTGCGCGACCTCGAGGCCAAGGCCCGTGAGCTCGAGCTCGACAAGAAGCTCGAGTCCATGGCCGACCAGGCCGACCACCTCCTGCGCGAGGCCGCCGTCAAGGCCGGTGACTACGCCCACGACAACCGCGGCCGGGTCGAGGGAGCGTTCGACCGGGCTGGCTCCACCGTCGACGAGAAGACCGACGGCAAGTACACGCGCTACGTCGAGAAGCTGCGCACCGGCGTGCTCCTCGGCGTCGACTGGGTCGCCGAGCAGCGCGAGAGCACGGCCACGCCGTCGTGGGCTCCCACCAACCGGTACGGCCACGAGCCGGAGGCCACCCCCGCCGCCACCCCCGCCGACGCTCCGACCGACACCCCTGAGGGGTCCCCGACATCGGCCGCCTGGGTCGACGTCACGGACACCCCCGCCGATGCCCCCACCCACACCCCCGCCGATGCCCCCACCGACACCCCGGCCGACCTCCCTGAGGGGTCCGCGACATCGGACGCCTGGGTCGACGTCACCGATCCTGCCCCGACGGCCGAGGGTCCCGCCGACCCGAAGTGACCGCTGGATCGAGGTGAAGTCCTGGTCCGAGCGGCCAGAACATCACCTCGACCTCCGTCAGAGCAGTGCCGTTCGAGGTGATGCGCTGGTCCCACAGACCAGCGGATCACCTCGAATGCGTGAGAGCCGGGGGTGCTCCCGCCCTCGGACCGCGTCCACCGGCATACGGTTGCCGGATGACGACCACCCGCACCGAACGCGACACGATGGGTGCCGTCGAGGTGCCCGCAGACCGCTACTGGGGCGCGCAGACCCAGCGCAGCCTGGAGCACTTCGACATCGGCCGCGACTCGTTCGTGTGGGGACGCCCGGTGATCCGCGGGCTGGGCCTGCTGAAGAAGGCGGCGGCGCGGGCCAACGCCGACCTCGGCCTGCTCGACGCGCAGGTGACCCGGGCCGTCGTACAGGCCGCCGACGAGGTGGCACGCGGTGAGCTCGACGACCAGTTCCCGCTCGTGGTCTTCCAGACCGGGTCGGGCACGCAGAGCAACATGAACGCGAACGAGGTCATCGCCAACCGGGCGATCGAAATCCTCGGTGGTGAGCTCGGCTCGAAGTCCCCGGTGCACCCCAACGACCACGTCAACCGGAGCCAGTCGAGCAACGACACCTTCCCGACCGCGGTGCACGTGGCGGTGGTGCTCGAGCTGGCCGAGCGGCTGCACCCGGCGGTGGACGTGCTCGTGGCGGCGCTGGAGGCCAAGGCCGGCGAGCTCGGCGACGTCGTCAAGGTCGGCCGCACCCACCTGCAGGACGCCACGCCGGTCACCCTGGGCCAGGAGATCGGTGCCTGGGCGGCGCAGATCCGCGACGCACAGGACGACATCCGGTATGCCGGTGACCGGGCTCGCGCCCTGGCCATCGGCGGCACCGCGGTCGGCACCGGGCTCAACGCGCCGGCCGGGTTCGGGCCCCTCGTGGCGCAGCACCTGTCGGACGAGACGGGGGAGTCGTTCCACCAGGCGCCGAACCTCTTCGTGCAGCTCGCCTCCCACGACGCGCTGGTGGTCGTGTCGGCGGCACTGCGCACGCTCGGTGGGGCGCTGATGAAGATGGCGAACGACGTGCGGTGGCTGGCGTCCGGGCCGCGCACCGGCATCGGCGAGCTGCGCATCCCCGAGAACGAGCCCGGCTCCTCGATCATGCCGGGCAAGGTGAACCCGACCCAGTCGGAGGCGATGACGATGGTCGTCACCCGGGTCTTCGGCAACGACGCGACGGTGGGGTTCGCCGGTAGCCAGGGCAACTTCCAGCTCAACGTGTTCACGCCGGTCATGGCGCACGCGGTGCTGGAGTCGATCCGACTGCTCTGCGACGCGAGCCGGTCGTTCACGGAGCACTGCGTGGTGGGGCTGACGGCAGACCGCGAGCGCATCGCCGCGAACCTCGACGCCGACCTCATGCTGGTCACGGCGCTGGCGCCGCACGTCGGCTACGACGCCGCGGCGTCCATCGCGAAGCAGGCCCACCGCGACGGCTCGACGCTGCGCGAGGCGGCCCTCGCGTCCGGCGCGGTCAGCGCCGAAGACTACGACCGCTGGGTCGACCCCGAAGCCATGACCCGACCGGACTGACCCGACCGGACTGACCCGCCGCTGACCGACGCACACCGGACCGGAGCGACTGCCGCACGAACGCACGACGGACGCACGGGAGGGTCCCCTGGGACCTTGGACACACCTGTGCTGGGGGTCGGTGCTCCATCCGTACGCTTGGCTGAGCGGGTTGCAGCGCGATCTGTCGTGCGGTGTGCAGCGCGATCCGCTCGAGGAGATGGTCGTCATGCTGGTCGTCCTGGGCCTGGTCATCCTCCTGGCCGCGGTGATCTTCGGCGTCGCCGGGGTCCTGGGCAACGCGGGCAGTGAGCACGCGGTCACGGACGACTTCTCCGTGCTCGGCATCAGCATCGACGGCTCCACCGGCACGCTGTTCCTGGTCGGGATCGTCGTCGGTCTCGTGGCCGCGCTCGGGCTCGCCGTGCTGTTGGCCGGCGCCCGCCGCACCGCCCGTCGAGGCAACACGGCACGCCGGGACCTGGAGAAGTCGCGCCGCGAGACCGCGGTCGTGAGCCAGGAGCGCGACGCGCTGGTGGACCAGCAGTACACCGACCGCCATCAACCGCCGGACGCCACACCGTCCCCGTGAGGGCCCGACACCGGGTGCCGGCAGCCCAGGGAACCGCGGCGCCCCGGCCACCTCGTGCCGGGAGAGGGAATCCGGACGGGCCGGCGTCCACCCCTGACCAGAGGCGGTCCTCCTTCAGCAGGAGATGGGTCGCGCGGCCTCAGTACTGCGCAGGCACATCCGCTCGGGTCTGCGCCAGGGCGGCCGTCAGGGACGCCACCGCGTAGAGCGCCAGGGACTGCAGGTACAGGACGAACATGATGCCGATCGGCGCGGCCAGGGCTCCGTACTGGGGCTTGGCGATGACGAAGCCCACCAGCAGCGCCATTCCCTGCTTGAGCACCTCGATGGCAACCGCCCCCACCGCGGCCCCGGCGAGCCGCGGTGCGCGAGGCGGACGGATGCCCCCGAGCCGGCCGAGCAGTTGGAGCATGACGAGGAAGTTCAACCCCATCGTCAGCACCAGGGCGACCGCAGCGAGCAGCAGGCTCGGGCCGGACCAGTGCACGCCCAGCGCATCGAGCAGGCGGCCGGAGAGGTTGGCCGTGAAGCTCGCGCTGACGAACGACAGCAGGACCAGCGGCGCGAGGACGAGGAACCAGCCCAGGGCCCACAGGCGCACCCGAACGACGTTCCGCGTGTTCTCCGGGGCGCCGTACACCACGTGGAGGGAGCGGCTGGAGGCGAGCACCGCTCCGGTGGCGCCGTACAGGAGCGCGACCGCGGCGACGACCGAGGTCGCCTGACCGATGCTCCGCAGCCGGTCGGGGTCGATCCCCGACTCGCCCACCAGCCCCGGGAACGCCGCCGACAGGGCCTCGGTGATGTAGCCGGACAGGCGTTCGGCCCCCAGCGCCGCCGTCAAGCCGTACGCCAGCGTGAGGACGGAGAACAGCGCGAGGAACAGGTAGTACGCGGTGCCGGCAGCCAGCAGGGTGGCGCGCGACGAGGTGAAGCGGCTGCTGGTCCGCATCCCGATGGTGACGCCGGTGCCGACCGCACCCGCACGCGAGGCGAGGACCCGCACGCGCTTGGGCAGGTCCGTGGCCGGCGGGTCGACGGGGTCACCCGGGATGGGAAGAAGAGCGGGTGGGTTCTCCACGCTGCGACCGTACTGTGCTCGGGCACGGGGTCGGGGCCGGCCCGGCGAAGTCGCGGGCACAGTCAGCTCCGCGGGAGCACGATGGTGACGCGTCGGTACCTGGCCCGCCCCTTCGGCGTCGCGTTGCTCGCGACGGCCGACGTCTCACCGAACCCCTGTGGCTGCAGCGACACCGGCACACCCGCCAGCGCGGGCTGCAGGACCCGCGCCACGGCCAGGGCCCGCTCCCGCGACAGCGTGAGATTTCTCGCGGGGGACCCGACGTCGTCGGTGTAGCCGTTGACCTGGACCACGCCGCGAACGTCCGCCTCGCGGATCTGCCCGGCCAGCGCCGACAACGACTGGCGCGCGTTGACGGTCAGCTCGGCAGAGCCGAAGGCGATGAGCACGTCGGAGGTCAGCACGAGCTGTCGTCCCGCCTGCACGGTGGGACGGCTGGACGGCGATGATCGTCGGCACCGCGCTCGGCGTCGGCACCGCGCTCGGCGTCGGCGACGCACTGGTCGTCACCGCAGGCGGCGACGACTCCGGCGTGGCGGCGGCCGTCGGAAGGCCGGGGCGCGTGCCCGGGCTCGCCGCTGCGCTCGTCAGGGGCCCCTGGTCATCGAGCCAGCGCCACCCCAGTGCGCCACCCACCGACACCGCGCCACCCACCGAGTCCGCGCCCACCACGAGGGCGATCACGACCAGACGAGCCGGGCGCCGACGGCTCCGGGCCCGCGAAGCGCGCGACGGCGGTGCGGTGGCGGCTCGACAACCTGCCACTGCGGGCCTTCGCGGGGCTCGTTCTCGCGCACGGCGGCGACCATCGCCGACGCGAGGCCCAGGGTGTCCCCGGAGTCGGCGAGCTGGGCCATCAGGCCACGAAGGTCCGGCGACAGCTCGAGCCGCCCGACGCCACCCTCCTCCGCCGGCACCGCCACAGCATCCACGATCAGCCGCACCGGTCGGCCCGTGGGCTGCGCCTCGGCGAAGGCGCCGACGTGGCGCCCCGACACGACGACGCTCGCGAGGGAGGAGTCCGGCCTCACCATGCGGGAGACCACGGTCACCGACACGTCGTCGAAGGCGGTGAACACCAGGGTCAGCGGTCGAAACGCTCCGTGCCGGTCAGGGTGCGCCAGGACCCGTCGTGGATCGCGACCGGGGTGTCGCCGAGGGCTGCCAGCAGGGCGTCGCGGTCGTCGTCGGCCAGCGCAGAACGACGTCGTCGAGCAGGCGAGCCGTCTCACTCATGGGGTGGCCTCCGTCGGGTGCGGACCATCCCGCCGCTGCACCACGGGGCCACACCGTCCGCTGCGGGACCAGCCTGTTTCGACAATCCGGCCCGGACGGGGCCGCGTGGGGCCATCGGGTCGTTTCGCCGGCGATGCCGAGGGTAGGCACCACAGCATCATGTCGCTGCAACCCCTACCCGAGACCGATGAAGCCCTCGCGACGATGGGCCGATGGTCCGACCGCGACCTGACCGCCGAGCTCCCGCGCCAGGGGGAGCTCGTCGAGGATGTCGTGCCGAACCTGGTCGGCATGAGCCTGGCGCTGGTGCGGGACGGCCTGACCTTCACCCTCGCTGCAACGAAGGAACACCTGGCGCTGCTCGACGCGCTCCAGCACGTCCTGGGCGGCCCCTGCGTCGACGCTGCCGACCAGGACGCCACGATCCTCGGTGGCGACAGCGACTCGGGGCTGCTCGGCGAGCAGCGATGGGTGGAGTTCGCTCGTGCCGGCGCCAGCCACGGCATCCTGAGCACGCTGTCCCTGCCGGTCCAGGTCGACGGGTGTGTGGTCGGTGGGGTCAACCTCTACGCGGCGAGTCCCCACGCCTTCGCCGGTAAAGAGCAACGGGTGGCCGACATCCTCGGTGCGTGGGCGCCCGGAGCCGTCCACAACGCAGACCAATCCTTCTCGACCCGGGCGGAGGCGCGTCGGGCCCCGCAGGTCCTCGACGACCTGTCCGTCCTGAACCAGGCGGTCGGAGTGGTCGTGGCGGCCCACGAGGTCGACGAGGCGCGAGCCCGCCGGCTGATCACCGATGCCGCCCGCCAAGCCGGCGTCGACGAGCTGGCCGTGGCGCGAGAGCTTCTCCGACCGTTCCTGCGGGACGACGACGTCTCGTAGCCCGACGACATCTCCTTGCCCGACCGCGTCCTGGGCAGGGTTTCCGGGCGTTCTCGGGGCCGGCCGGCCTGCTCACTTGCATGGTCGGCCGAGGGCACCATGATGAGGAGATGGCTCCCTGGACCGACACGCCCGATGACCCGGCGACCTCGCCCCGCGCGAGCCTCCCGGGTCCGGGGCTGCACTTCCGCCCGCAGCTGACCCGACCGGGCTGGACCGACCTCAGCGGGTCGTGGGGGTTCGCGTTCGACGACGGCTCCATAGGGGTCTCGGAGCAGTGGCAGAGCCGTACGGACGTCTTCGACCGTCGCATCGAGGTGCCGTTCCCCTTCGAGTCGTCCGCGAGCGGCATCGGTGACACCGGCTACCACCCCGTGGCCTGGTACCGCCGCACGATGAGCGTGCTCCCGCGCCCCGGCCGCCGCGTGCTGCTGCACTTCGGGGCGGTCGACTACCGCGCCGAAGTCTGGGTCAACGGGCAGGCGGTGGCGTACCACGAGGGCGGCCACACCCCCTTCACGGCCGACATCACCTCCGTCCTCGACCCCTCAGGCGAGCAGGTGGTGGTCGTGCGCGCTGCCGACGACCCCGGTGACCTGCGCCAGCCGCGGGGCAAGCAGGACTGGCAGCCGGAGCCCCACGCCGTCTGGTACGACCGCACGTCCGGCATCTGGCAACCGGTGTGGCTGGAGGACGTGCCCGAGACCAGGATCCGCGGCCTGAGCTGGAGGCCGGACGTCGACCACCACGGCCTCGACCTCACGGTCCGCCTCCACGCCGACCACTGCGACGACTGGCAGCTGGCGCTGCGAGTCGTGCTGCACCGGGGCGACCGTCTGCTCGCGGACGACACCTATGCCGTGCAGGGTGCCGAGCTGCAGCGCCGCATCGCCCTGACCGAGAGCGACCTGGGCATCGGCTCCTCCGACATGCTGTGGACGCCCGAGAACCCGAACCTCATCGAGGCCACCGTCACGCTGCTCAAAGACGGTGCGGTCGTCGACGAGGTGGGCAGCTACACCGCCCTGCGCAGCTTCTCCGCCTCGCGGGACCGGTTGCTGCTCAACGGCCGGCCCTACTTCCTCCGGTTGGTCCTCGCCCAGAACTTCTGGCCGGAGTCCCACCTGGCCGCCCCCGACGGCGACGCGTTGAGGCGGGAGGTGCAGCTCATCAAGGACCTGGGGTTCAACGGGGTGCGCCTGCACCAGAAGGTGGAGGACCCCCGCTTCCTGGAGTGGTGCGACCGCTTGGGGCTGATGGTGTGGGCGGAGATGCCGGCGGCGTACGAGTTCTCCACCGAGACGGTCGCCCGGATCACCCGCGAGTGGATGGACGTGCTCGAGCGTGACCACAGCCACCCGTGCGTCATCGCCTGGGTGCCGGTGAACGAGAGCTGGGGAGTGCCGGCCCTGGAGAGGTCAGCGGCACAGCGGGACTTCGTGAGGGCGATGTACCACCTGACGAAGGCCGTCGACGCGGAGCGGCTGGTCATCGGCAACGACGGCTGGGAACAGCCCGTCACCGACGTGGTCACCGTGCACGACTACACCTCGAAGGGCCAGACGCTCCGAGACCGGTACGGCACCCGCGCCGCCCTCGCCGAGACCCTCGAGCACACCCAACCGTTGCACCGCACCATCCTCCTGCCGGGCATCGCCCGCGAGGAGGCTCCCGTCGTCATCAGCGAGTTCGGCGGCATCTTCTTCGACGCCGACGACCGAGAGGGATGGCGCGGCTACGGCTCCGTGCGCACCCCGGACGGGCTGCTGCAGGGCTACCGCGACCTCGTCGGTGCGCTCCTGGCCAGCTCGGCCGTGGCCGGCTTCTGCTGGACGCAGCTCACCGACACCCAGCAGGAGCGCAACGGCCTCTTGACGGCGGCTCGCCTCCCCAAGGTCCCCACCGAGCAGATCCGCGCGGTCACCACCCAACTCTCGGCAGCGGTCGCCGGCGACGCCGTCGGCGAGTTCGCGTACGGCGACTACACCCCGGCCGACCCGGGCCCCCAGCGGTAGGTGCGGCTCGCGGCTGCGCTCCTCGCACCGGGCGGGCGACGTCGTCACCCCTGCCGGGTGCCGGCGCGGACGCCACGCGCGCGACGGTGGTCGCGTCCCGGAACGGTCAGCCCGGCCGCCGGTCGGTGACCCGGCCGTCCTGCACGTGCCAGTGCTGGTCGAGCCGGACGTTGTCCAGCAGCCGCCGGTCGTGCGAGACCAGCAACAGCGACCCCTCGTAGGACTCCAGGGCCTGCTCGAGCTGCTCGATCGCCGGAACGTCCAGGTGGTTGGTGGGCTCGTCGAGGACCAGGAGGGTGACTCCGCGGGCCTGGAGCAGCGCCATCGCGGCACGGGTTCGCTCCCCGGGCGAGAGCCTTCCGACCCTGCTGCGCACCTGGTCGGCGCGCAGGCCGAA
This sequence comes from Actinomycetales bacterium, assembly GCA_038210185.1. Classification (GTDB taxonomy): domain Bacteria; phylum Actinomycetota; class Actinomycetes; order Actinomycetales; family Dermatophilaceae; genus Fodinibacter. The sequence continues at coordinate 15,576 of JBBQWX010000023.1, read as the reverse complement.
CTTCGCGAGCAGCGTCCGCACGTCCGCGGGAACCATCGTCGGCATCGCCGTCTCGAACGCGTCCCCCAGGAAGAGGTGCTCGGCCAGCCCGGTGCGGGCCTGGTCGATCTCGCCGACCGCGACCGAGGCGCCCAGTGCGGCCCTGCCGGTGTGCGGAGCGAGGTGGCCGACGAGCAGCCGCAGCAGGGTGCTCTTGCCGGCGCCGTTGGGGCCGGTGACGCCGATCCGGTCGCCGGCGCTGACCTGGAGCGAGACCGGGCCGAAGGTGAACTCGCCCAGCCTCGCCGTTGCCTGGTCGAGCGTCGCGACGACCGAGCTGGAGCGCGGGGCGCTGCCGATGGTGAAGCGCAGCGCCCACTCCTTGCGCGGCTCCTCGACCTCCTCGAGGCGGGCGATCCGCGACTCCATCTGGCGTACTTTCTGGGCCTGCTTCTCGGAGGACTCCACCTGCGCCTTGCGGCGGATCTTGTCGTTGTCGGGGGCCTTCCTGAGGGCGTTGCGCACGCCCTGGGAGCTCCACTCCCGCTGGGTGCGGGCGCGGCCGACGAGGTCGGCCTTGTTGTCGGCGAACTCGTCGTACGCCTCACGGGCGTGCCTGCGGGCGACGGCCCGCTCCGCCAGGAACGCGTCGTAGCCTCCGTCGTAGACCGCGACCCGGCCCTGGGCGAGGTCGAGCTCCACGACGCGGGTCACCACGCGGGAGAGGAACTCGCGGTCGTGGGAGACGAGCACCACCCCGGAGCGCAGCCCCCGCACGACCCCCTCCAGGCGCTCCAGCCCGGCGAGGTCGAGGTCGTTGGTGGGCTCGTCGAGCAGCACCACGTCGAAGCGGCTCAGCAGCAGCGCCGCGAGCGCTGCCCGGGCGGCCTGCCCACCGGAGAGCGACGCCATCTCGGTGCCCGGGTCGACGTCGAGGCCGAGGTCGGCCAGGACCGGCGGTAGGCGCTCGTCGAGGTCAGGGGCGCCGCACGCCTGCCAGTGGTCCAGGCAGTGCGCGAACGTGTCCTCCGCGGCCCGGGTGTGGTCGCCCGCACCGAGCGCGGCAGCGGCCCGCTCCATCGCAGCGGTCGCGGCGGCGGCTCCCGTGCGACGGGCGACGTAGTGAGCCACGGTCTCGCCGGCGACGCGCTCGTGCTCCTGGGGGAGCCAGCCGACGAAGGCGTCACCGGGCGCGGTCGAGACGACACCGTCGAGCGGGGCCAGGTCGCCGGCAAGGATCCGCAGCAGGGTCGTCTTGCCAGCGCCGTTGGCGCCGACCACGCCGACCACGTCCCCGGGCGCGACGGTCAGGTCGAGGGCCTCGAACAGGATGCGGTGGGCATGGCCCCCAGCAAGGTTCCTGACGACCAGGTCCGCGCTCATCCCGTGATCGTAGGTTCCTTGTCGGCCGCTCCGCGCCCGGGCCACCACGGTCGGCCGGCTGGGCCAGGGTCGACCCGTCGCCGCGCGACGCGCATACTGGGATCAATGGCAACCTCATCTGGAAACCCGCGTCCCCGTCACGCCAGCAGCCCCTTCCACCCGTCCCCAGAGCCGACGGTCGAGGAGTTCGCGCCCGACGACCGCGTCTGTCACGACTCGTACGGGCTCGGCCGCGTCGTGGGCATCGACGCCGGCGGGGCGACGGTCGACTTCAACGGGCAGCGGGTCCGGATCGCGACGCCCTTCCGGAAGATGACCAAGCTCTAGGCCGGGCAGCCGGCGCCGGCCCCTCGCCTCGCGCGGGGGTCGGGCTGAGGGTTCCTCCCGGTTCGGGCGCTGATCCGCGTGACGCCACATGGCAACCGGGAACGACTCTGAGACCCGGGCCTGGTCGGACTGCCGATGAAGGGGCACCCTCAGCGCCGGATGCGGGGACGCACGTCGCTTGGGGGTGCCGCAGGCGCGACCCACCGCGCGCCCGGCACCCCTGGTGCGATCAGCGCTGCCCCCGGGGGTGCCGCAGGCGCGACCCACCGCGCGCCCGGCACCCCTGGTGCGATCCGTGCTCCCGCGGACGGGTGAACGCATCCCAGGGGGCCAACCGCTGAGCGTGGGAGGGCCCTCCTGATGGCCGACTACCCGTCCGTAGACGCACGTCCGGATCTGCCGCGGATCGTGCGCGTCACGACCGGCCGAGTGGTGGTTGTCGGTGCGCGCATGGGGCGCGGTCCCGGCGGACTTCGACCGAGCAGCCGACTGTCACCTACGTCATGGCCGGCGATAGCCAGGCCCCGGCCGACCCGAGGTGCTCGAAGGCGCCGATCTGTCCTACGGTCTCGAACTCGCCAGAAGCCCCGAGATGGCTCACCGCTGACACCACCGGGCGCCGGCGTCGAGACGCGCTTCACACTGATTCTCCCTGTGCAGCGGACCCTCCGGTCAGCACACTGGAAGTGCCCACAGCGAGGCCAGCACCCCAGCCTCGGGACGGCCGGAGCGCTGTCGCCGGACAGGTCGGGGACCTGACCCCGCTTCCCGTGGTCGAGACAGTGGAGAGCGCCATGAGCACCAGGACCAGCAGCCCGGACGTCTTCATCGACGAGCCGTCAACCGTCGATGCACCGGCCGACCCCGGAACCGACCCGGCCCTCATCGGCGAGGACCTGGCCTTCGAGTCGCCCGAGTTCGGTGTCGGCCAGTTCTTCCCCCACCTCGACGCCCCCACCGATGGCTGACCCGGCCCTCGACTCCTCACCCCATGCCGGATCTCCCTCCGGACCCAGTCGCCGCGCGGCGCGGCGGGAAGCCAGGCAGAGCGAGCGATGAGTGCCACACCGAAGTACCCCGGGATCCCGACCGTCATCCACGGCAACGGCGCCGTTGCCCACGTCATGAGCCACGTCTGCGGAGGGGTGATCGGCTACCCGATCACCCCGTCGACCGAGATCGCCGAGCTCTACGAGGCGGCTCGCGCCGAGGGCGGCATCAACGTCTGGGGTAGGCACTCCTTCTTCTTCGAGCCGGAGGGGGAGCACTCCGCCCAGAGCGGAGCCCTCGGTGCCGCGCTCACCGGCGGCCAGTACATCTCGAACGCGTCCTCCAGCCAGGGGATCCTGTACGCGATGGAGTCGCACTACGTCACCGTCGGCAAGAAGATCGGTGGCTTCGTCCTCCAGGTCGCCGCCCGGGTCGTCTCGAAGCACTCGCTCAACGTCATGGCCGGTCACGACGACATCTACGCCCTGCTCGCCTCGGGCTACACCATCATCGTCGGCTCCAACCCGCAGGAGGCCGCCGACCTCGCAGCCATCTCCTACCGCACCTCCGCCCTGTCCCTCATCCCGGTCGCGAACGCCATGGACGGCTTCTCGACGAGCCACATGCTCAGCGAGGCCCGACTTCCCGAGCCCGAGCTGCTGCAGAGCTTCCTCGGCGACCCCGAGAGCCGCATCCCGTGCCCGACCGTCGCCCAGGAGCTCCTCTTCGGGGCCAAGGGTCGCGTCTTCCAGCTGCGCGGGTTCCTCGACCGCCACGGCCGGGACATCGGCGACAGCGACCTCAGCGACCTGCAGGCCTTCCTCGACGCCAAGGCCGACGACGTCGAGGCCGACAACGACGGCGAGCTCGTCGACCTCACCGCCACCTGGCTCCCCGAAGAGCTGCACGGACCATGGCGCCGCCAGTGGACCAACTCCTGGCAGAAGGGGACCCGCCAGCTCGTTCCCGCGCTCGTCGACATCCACAACCCCGGCCTCACCGGCCCGGTCCAGAACCAGGCCGACTTCCAGGCCGGGGCGGTCGACCACCGCACCCACTTCGCCTCCGCCGTGCCGGCGATCGCCCGGCAGGCGATGCGCGAGTACTCCGAGCTCACCGGGCGCGAGTACGCACCGGTCCTCACCTACGACTGCGACGACGCCGACGTCGTCATGATCGGCCTCGGCTCGGTCGGCGACGACGTCCGGGCCGTGCTCCCTCACCTGCGCGCCAACGGCGTCAAGGCCGGCCTCGTCTCGGTCAAGCTGCTCTCGCCCTTCCCCGAGGCCGAGGTCGTGAAGGCCGTCGCCGGCGCCAAGGCGGTCATCGTGCTCGAGCGCAGCGACCAGACCGCCCTGACCTCGCTCGTCACCGCGGCCCTGTTCCGGGCCCGGGAGAACGCGAGCGGCCCCCGCCACGACGGCATCCCGGCGCTGCAGGAGAGCCCTCGTCTCACCACTGCGATCTTCGGGCTCGGCGGCCACGACCTGCAGCCGCGTCACCTCATCGCCGCCTTCACCCAGATGAACGACGGTGCCCTGCCGCCCCTTGTCTACCTCGGGTCGCAGTTCTTCACCGACACCCCCGGCAGCGAAAACCTCGCCGCGCTGCAGGAGCGGCTGCGCGCCGCCTACCCGGAGACCGAGCTCATGGCCCTGCGGACCGGGCCGAACCCTGACCTGCTCCCGGCCGACGCGCTACGCGTGCGGTTCCACTCGGTCGGCGGCTACGGGACGATCGCGACGGGCAAGCTGCTCACCGACATCCTCGCCGGTGTGCTCGAGATGCACTCCAAGTCGGCGCCCAAGTACGGCTCGGAGAAGTCCGGCGCCCCCACGAACTACTACATCACCCTGAGCCCCGAGCCGATCCTCGTGACGAACGCCGAGCTCGAGGAGGTCGAGGTCGTCATCGCCCCCGACCACAAGGCCTTCATGCACACCAACCCGCTCAAGGGTCTGGCCCACGGCGGCACCTTCATCCTGCAGACCAGCCTGTCGCCGGAGGAGCTCTGGCGAGACCTGCCCAGGCACGCGCGACGCACCATCCGGGACAAGGCCATCCGGTTCTTCACGATCGACGCCTTCGCCGTGGCGCGTCGTCACGCGCCCACCCCCGAACTCGAGACCCGGATGATGGGAATCGCCTTCATCGGCTCCGTCGCCGCGAACGTCGACCGGGTCGCCCACGGCGCGCCACGCGACGACATCCTCGACAAGGTCCGCGCCCAGCTCGAGAAGAAGTTCGGCCGCAAGGGTGCCGAGGTCGTCGAGAGCAACATGGCCGTCGTCGCCGACGGCATCGAGGCCACCGTCCGGGTCGACTACGACGCCCCGGCACTGCGCGAGGTGGAAGAGCGCCACGCACCGGCGCCGCTGCTCACCGTGGCGCTGTCGGCCTCGATGTGCCCGAGCACCCGCGCCGAGCGGACGAGCGGCCTCTTCGACCCGGCGTACTACGAGGACCTCATGGCCCGCCCCTTCCGCGAGGGCACCATCGGCGAGGCCCCCGTGCTGCCCGGCGCCGGTCTGTTCATGCCTCCCGGCACTGGGGCGGGCAAGGACAAGGGGCTCTTCCGGCGCACCGTCCCGCAGTTCGACCCCACCGTGTGCACCGGCTGCCTCGACTGCGCCCTGGTGTGCCCGGATGCCGCCATCCCCAACACCGTCCACGAGATCCACGACCTGCTCCTCGCCGCGATCGAGCGGATGGAGGCGACCGGCGGACAGCGGGAGAGCCTGCGCTCTGCCGTCTACGGGATCGCCGAGCGCACCCGCGAGGCGCTGCGCCACCGCGTGGAGCTGCCGTTCCACGAGATCGTCGCCGGCGCGGCCGCACCCGCCGCCACCGACCGGGTCATGTCCCACGTCGTCGACCGCCTCGTCGTCACGCTCGCCACCTATCCGGTGGCCCGCACCCGGCCGTTCTTCGACTCCCCCGAGCTGGACGAGCCGGGCACCGGTGGCCTCTTCGCCGCGACCGTCGACCCGTGGAAGTGCACCGGGTGCCTGGAGTGCGTCGAGGTCTGCGGGCCCGGGGCGCTGACCTCGGTCGACCAGGACGCCGACGTGCTCGGCTCGCTCCAGGAGGGCTTCGCCTTCATGACGGCGCTGCCGAACACCCCTGAGCGGTTCATCGAGGGCTCGGACCAGCCCGGCGGTGACTTGAAGCGCCTCATGCTCGACCACGACAACTTCTACGCCACCACCGGTGGCCACGGCGGATGCCGCGGCTGCGGCGAGGTCACCGCCATCCGACTGCTCATGTCGACCTCGCACGCCCTCGGCGAGCGACGGCGACGGGCCCACCTGGGTGACCTGCTGGGCCTGGTCGACCGGCTCTCCGCCAAGCAGTCGACCGTCGGCGACCCGACCCGGACCGCCCGGATCGGCGAGACGATCCGGGTCCTCGAGCGACGCCTCTACCAACAGGAGGGCGGCCCGACCGGGAACGGCCCCGCATCCACGATCATCGCCAACGCGACCGGGTGCAGCAGCGTCTACGCCTCGACGATGCCGTTCAACAACTACCTCGACCCCTGGGTCAACAGCCTCTTCCAGGACGCCCAGCCCCTCGCCAAGGGCATCTTCGAGGGGCTCGCCGCGCAGCAGGCCGGCGACGTGCGAGCGCTGCGGGTCGCCGACCTCGAGCTGCGCGACGCCTACGACCCCGAGGCGCACGACGACCAGCTGGCACGGCTCAGCTGGGGCGACTTCACCGACGACGAGATGCGCCTGCTGCCAACGGTGCTCACCATCGGCGGCGACGGCGCGAGCTACGACATCGGGTTCGGCGCCATGTCGCGCATCCTGGCCAGCGACACCCCGATCAAGGTCCTCGTGCTCAACTCGGGCGTCTACTCCAACACCGGTGGCCAGGCATCGACGGCCAGCCTCACCGGCCAGGACTCCGACCTCGCTCGCTTCGGCTCCGCCCACGAGGGCAAGCACGAGTCGCGCAAGGAGCTCGGACTGCTCGCGTCGTTCCACCCGAACGTCTACGTCTGCGCGACGAACACGGCCCTGCAGGGCCACTTCCTCAAGAGCGTGATGGAGGCGCTGCAGTACCAGGACGCCGCAGCAGTGCTCGACGTCTACACCCCCTGCGGCTCCGAACACGGGATCTCCGAGGACGCCTCGGCCAACCGGGCCCGGCTCGCCGTCGAGAGCCGGATGAACCCGGTCTTCGTGCACGATCCTCGCCGGGGCACGACGCTGCACGACTGGTTCGTCCTCGACGGCAACCCCGAGCCGACCCAGACGTGGGCCAGGACCGACCTGGTCCACCGCGACGAGGACGGCACCCTCTCGGTGCTGCGGCTCCCGCTCACGCCGGCCGAGTTCGCCTTGGGCGAGACCCGGTTCCGCAAGCAGTTCCACCGGCTCCCCGCGGAGCTGGAGGGCGTCGCGGTGCCCATCGACGAGTACGTCGAGCTCAGCAGCGAGGAGCAGGTGCGGCGGGTGCCGTTCATCCACGCCACCGACGCGGACCAGCGGCTCATCAAGGTCGAGTGCTCGAGCGCCATCGTCGCGCTCGTGAAGGAGCGGCGCCGCTACTGGCAGACACTGCAGTACCTCGCCGGCATCCACGAGGCGTCTCTCACCGCCCTGCACCGCAGCGACCTCGACGACCTCAAGGGCCGCTACGAGCAGGCCCTGCGCGACCGCGAGGCCGCCATGGACGACATCGCCGCAGCCATGTCCGGCCTCGCGGCCGCGAGCCGCACCCCCGTCTCGCTGGGCTCCTCCATCGCGACCCGGCCGCCAGGGGTGGTGCCGGGTGGTGCCGCCGTTCCGGGTGTCGGCGCCGAGGTGGCGGCCCCGATGGTCGGCGCCACCGGGTCGGCACCCGCCGGCGCGCCGATCTTCCTCGCCGAGAGCGACCTTCCCACGTGCAACGACTGTGGCACCTGCTACCAGGAGCTGCCGCAGCTGTTCGAGCCGACGACGTTGGTCATCGACGGTGCCGCGCAGAAGGTCGCCCGGATGATCCCCGGTGCCCTCGAGACCGTCGAGATGACCCCGGAGATCCTCAAGCGGGCCGACCGGGTGAAGAAGACCTGCGACGCGGAGATCATCCAGTGAGTCTGGACACCCCGACGTCCGACGCCCTCACCGACCAGCAGGTCGAGCTGCTCCGTCGGCGCCTGCAGGCCCAGCCGCAGGCCTTCCGGGAGATGTTCATCGAGGACGGGATGACGGCCGTCCAGTGGGAGTTCGCCCAGCCCGAGCTCGGCGAGGCCTTCGCGCGCACGATGTGGGAGGTGCTCCTGCGCGGGAACGACGCGAGCAGGGTCCTCATGCGCTACGTCTGGGCCCTGCCCCTCGGCGGCAAGCGGCGCTTCATCCGGGCGCTCGGCGCGCACCTGCGCGACCGCTACCCGATGTTCGACGGCCTGTCGGTGGACTGGCCCGCCGGGAACGCGATCCCGCCGCACATCCGCGACGCCGAGGAGCGCGGGCACGACTTCGGCCTCGTCAACGAGGGCTACCTCGGCTACCTCAACGTCGGCTACACCCGTGACGAGGTCGACCTCTTCGTCTGGCTCGAGGCGCTGCGGGACAAGCAGTGCGAGGAGAAGCCGTGCGAGGTCGGCATTCACGTCGCCGGGGACCCCGCGCCCAAGGGCGGCTGCCCGGTCAAGATCCACATCCCGCAGGTCCTCGAGCTCGTCGGCACCGGCAAGTTCGAGGAGGCGCTCGGGCTCATCGAGTCGTGCAACCCGCTGCCCGACGTCACCGGGCGGGTCTGCCCCCAGGAGCTGCAGTGCCAGGGCGTGTGCATCCAGAACAAGATGCCGATCGCCATCGGCCAGCTCGAGTGGTTCCTCCCCGAGCGGGAGGCGCTCGTCAACCCCGGGGGCAGCGCGGCCCGCTTCGCCGGCCGGCCCGATCCGTGGGATGCCGCGACCCGGCCGCCGGTGGCCATCATCGGGTCGGGGCCCTCCGGTCTCATCAACGCCTACCTCCTGGCCTCGGAGGGGTTCCCGGTCACCGTCTTCGAGGCCTTCCACGCCCTCGGGGGGGTGCTGCGCTACGGCATCCCCGAGTTCCGGCTGCCGAACGACCTGATCGACGACGTGGTCGGCAAGATCAAGCTGCTCGGCGGCCGGTTCGTGCCGAACTTCGTGGTCGGCAAGACGGCGACGATCGAGGACCTGAAGGAAGCCGGGTTCTGGCGCGTGTTCGTCGGAACGGGCGCGGGCCTCCCGCGCTTTCTGGACGTGCCCGGGGAGCACTACCTCGGCGTCATGTCCGCCAACGAGTTCCTGACCCGGGTCAACCTGATGCAGGGCCTGCGCGCCGACCACGAGACGCCGCTCCCGGAGACGGAGGGCAAGGAGGTCCTCGTCATCGGTGGTGGCAACACCGCCATGGATGCCGCCCGCACGGCGCACCGGCTCGGCGGTCACGTGACGATCGTCTACCGTCGCACCCGCGGTGAGATGCCGGCGCGGGTGGAGGAGCTCGAACACGCCCTCGAGGAGGGCATCGCCCTCGAGGTGCTCCGATCTCCGCGCGAGTTCCACGGCGACGACGCCACCGGATTCGTCTCTGCCACAACCCTCGACGTCATGGAGCTCGGCGAGCCGGACGCCTCCGGCCGTCGCCGGCCGCTGGTGACCGGCCGCACCGAGGCCCGCAAGGCCGACCTCGTCATCATGGCCCTCGGCAACGCCCCCAACCCGATCATCAAGGACTCCGTGCCCGAGCTGCACACCACACGGTGGGGGACCATCGACCTCGAGCACGCCGGGTCGCAGGAGACCTCTCTGCACGGCGTCTACTCCGGCGGGGACGCCGCCCGTGGCGGGTCGACCGCCATCAACGCCGCGGGCGACGGACAGGCGGCCGCCCGCGAGATCATCGGTCACGTCGACGTGCCCGGCGACCAGATCCCCGGCATGGTGCGCACGGCGATGGAGTTCACCGAGCGCGCCTCGGCGGAGCAGACCATCGTCGCCACGGCCCATCTCGCCGACGGCATCGAGGAGATCACCGTCCACTCGCCGGTCATCGCCGCTGCGGCCCGCGCGGGCCAGTTCGTCCGCGTGCTCCCGTGGCCCGACGGCGAGCTGATCCCCCTCACCCTGGCCGACTGGGACGCCGAGGCCGGCACGATCTGCCTCGTCGTCCAGGGCGTCGGGACGAGCAGCATCGAGATCAACGCGATGAAGGTCGGGGACTCCTTCGCCGGCATCGCCGGCCCGCTCGGCCGGCCCAGCGACATCACCGCCCACCCCGTGGACCAGACGGTCGTCTTCACCGCGGGAGGGCTCGGGCTGCCGCCGGTCTACCCGATCCTGCGCGAGCACCTGCGGGCCGGGAACCACGTGACCCTCATCGCCGGGTTCCGCAGCTCCGGGCTGCTGTTCTGGACGGGCGACGACGAGCGCATCGCCGCCCTGCAGCGCGAGCACGGCGAGCGGCTCGACGTCGTCTACACGACGAACGACGGGACGTTCGGCATCGAGGGCTTCGTCACCACGCCGCTCGAGGTGATGCTCGAGGCGGCCGCTGCGGGCACCGGGCGTGCCGTCGCCGAGGTCGTCGCCATCGGACCGGCGGTCATGATGCGTGCCGTGTCGGACCTCACGCGCCGCTTCGGCGTGCACACGGTCGCGAGCCTGAACTCCATCATGGTCGACGCCACCGGCATGTGCGGCGCCTGCATGGTGCCGGTGAACATCGACGGCAAGGTCATCCGCAAGCACGCCTGCATCGACGGCCCCGAGATCGACGCGCACATCATCGACTGGGCCAAGTTCCTCCCCCGCTTCGGCCAGTTCCGCACTCAGGAGGCGCGCAGCCGCGTGCGGCACGGTCTGGCCTGACCCGACGGCCCACGCCGGTGCGGGTGACGGGGAGTCGGGAGGGAGGCGGCTGACGTGTCACGCCGGCACCCAGCGAGTTGCCAGGACAGAAACTGGTGCTAGGGTTTCCGCTATGGAAACGCAAGCCGGTCAGCCGCCGTCGCCCGACGAGGCCAAGCGCACCCTCCACGAGCTCGGCCGGGACGAGAGCGCCGTTCGCTACCCTCCCCTGCCGCAGTGGTTCTTCCTCGCGATGGCAGCACTCGTCGCGGGACTGGCGCTGGCTCAGCTGCTGGAGTCATCCGACTCGAGCAAGGCCACCTTCGCGCTGGCCGTGGTCGCCGTTGTCCTCGCCTCGAGGTACTGGCTCAACCGCGACGGGGTCTCCTGGGCGTCAGCCAGGTTCACCGACATGCTGCCCTTCGTGCTCGGCATCCTCGGCACTTTCGCAGCCAGTGCCGTCATCGCGGCGACCACGGGTGCGTCGTGGGTCTGGATCGTCGCCGCTGCGCTGGCAGGCGCGTTCGTCATCCGCACCGGCCGCACCTACCGGCGGGAGTTCGGCGAGTGACCGCCAGGGCCCCTGCCTTCAACGAGGTGATCCACGCTCCCCAGCGCCTGCGCATCTGCGCCATGCTCAGCGGTGCCCAGAAGCTGGAGTTCGGCCTGCTGCAGGACCGGCTCGGACTGTCCAAGTCGGCGCTCAGCAAGCACCTCACACTGCTGGTCGAGGCCGGTTACGTCCGACACGAGCGCGCCCTGCGCGACTCGCGGAGCAGGCTCTGGCTGTCACTGACACCCGAAGGGGCCCGCGCCTACTCCGCCCACGTGCAGGCGCTCCAGCAGATCGTCGCCACCCACGAGGCGTGACCCGCGAACGCCGGGGCCGCCCGCAGGTCGCCGGCATCCCTCCGAGCGGTGGTCAGGCGCTTCGACCGCGGGCGGAGGCGAAGCCGAGCCACGGGTGGCGGTTGCCGGCCCAGCACCACCCGACCTTCGGCGCCCCGGCGCGGTCCTTGCCGTCACGTCCGGTTCCACCGCTGATCCACAAGGCGGGGGTCCGCGCGTCCAGGCCCTTCGGGGTGCGCTTTCGGGAGCCGATCGTCATGAAGCAGTGGTTCGGCTCCAGCATGGTGGGCTCGAGCAGGAGCCAGCTGATGCCCTCGTTGACGGTGAGGGGGGTGCGGCCGCGGGAGGTGATCGCCGGCAGGGCCTCGTTCGGGCTCCAGTTGCGCAGGTCGTCGCCACGGTCGACGTCCTTCACCAGGTACAGCGGGGCGTCGGGGACGTCCAGGCCGTCGACGGGCTCGAACTGCTCGAGGTCGGTCAGGTCCTCGACGACGAAGCCCGACTTCCCGGCGCGGTGGAGCAGCGGGGCGAGCTGCCGTGCGGTCGCGAGCGACGGATGGATGGCGAGGGTCGAGCCGGGCTCGTGCGCAAGCCCCCTGGCGAGGGACTCGAGCGCCGAGGCCTTGGTGCCGACGATGTCGGCCAGGCCCAGCTCGGTCAGGCGGTTGAGCTGCTCTGAGAGCATCGACGCTCCTGTCGTACGTTGTACGGGTAGATGTACGGTACAGGAACGCCGTCCAGTGCGAGGATGTTCCCGTGCCCCCTCCCCCGTCCCGCGCGAGTGACCCCGGTCGACTGGTCGACCTGATGTGGAACCCCTCGACGAGAGTGGGGCGCAGCGGGGCCACGGTCGAGGCGATCGTCGATGCGGCGCTCGCGGTGGCGGACTCGGCGGGCCTCGACGCGGTGACGATGCGTGCCGTGGCGGAGCGCGCCGGCGTGGGCGCCATGACGGTGTACGGCTACGTCCCCGGACGAGCCGAGCTCGTCGAGCTCATGGTCGACCGGGTGGCCGGGCAGACCTACCAGGGGCACCCGGCTCCGCACGAGGCCGGGAGCTGGGAGGACGCCCTGCGCTACATGGCCCAGCGCAACTGGGAGCACCTGCTCGACCATGCCTGGGTCGTCGAGGCGCCCCAGGGGCGGCCGATCCTCGGGCCGGGGGTCTGCCGCACGTACGAGGCCGAGCTCCGCCCGCTCGACGGCATCGGCCTGACCGACGAACAGATGGACCTCACCGTTGCGGCCGTCCGTGCGCAGGTTCTGCAGGCTGCCCAGTGGCAGGCCGGCCTGGCTCGGGCGCGGGCCGAGAGCCGGCTCTCGGACCAGCAGTGGTGGACCCTGTACGGCCCACGCCTGGCCATGGCGATGGCCGGCGAGGAGCTCCCCGTCTCCAGCAGGGTCGGCCAGAGTGTGGCCTCTGCCGGCGACCCGGAGGCCACCTGGCGCTTCATGGTCGACCACCTCATCAGCGCGCTGCGCCAGCACACCCACCAGTAGACCTGCTGTCGAGATGCAGTGAAGCTGTCATAGGTGCGGTTGGTATGTGTCATACACAAGCTCTTATGCACTTCGGGCGAGTCGCATCGTCTCGTTGTGGGTCTGGTGCTCGGTGGCTGGGGCCTGTGGATCTTGAGAGCGCCCGCCCGGGACAAGTGACGGACGGGCCCAGCGGGCCTGTGCCGTCTTCCACGTAGCTGAGCAGCTCGAGCAAGGGCATCTGCTTCGCGGCCCTTGCCCGAGTGCGGCGGGCAAGGGAGTGCTCCGCTAGGAGACACACCCCGGACGGGTCGTGGCCATACCGGACATGCCGACGTCGACCGATCATCCGGGATATATGGGTGATCCGTACGCAACTGCCAATGGTCGTGCCTTCCAGCGAGCGCGTCACTCCGCCCACTGTGGGTCACGCGCTCCAGCTCATTTTGACGAGCCCAGTCACCGTCCGTACGCGATGGCGCTCCGACTCACCCGGTCCTCCCCTTGGCCGATCTTCCCGCGCCAAAGGGGTAGGTCGCACCGGCTCCCTGTCGCAGAGCGTTACGCCGGCCGAAGGGCCAAGTGTCCTACGACATGGGAGAACGCTGCACCGGGCTCCAGAGCCAGCACAGCGCGAGCTGCGCCACCTTCGGCACACCGCAAGGTCCCTCTCAACATGCCGGGCTCCAGAATGGGCCCTACCCAACATCGACAACGGCGAAGCAGCGCCCAAGACACGCCGGGGCACGAGTCTATCGAACATGCGTTCGATCAAGTAGGGTGCGCTTATGGCTGACAAAAGCGCCATTGAATGGACCGAGGCGACATGGAACCCGACGACGGGTTGCGACCGCGTCTCCTCAGGCTCAGACCTCCGGAAGTAACGTCGTGATCGCGGCTCCTACCTGCGGAAACATGATCGACAGCTCCGTCGCAAACTCGTTGAGTTCCCGAATCACGTACTCGTCGGTAACATCAAGTTCCTTCGGCCACAGAGCTCCCGTCCAGACGATCTCCACCGTCTGACCCCCTGCAACCGAACACTTTCCGGCGTGGAGAATCGACAACCTGCCACGGACTCAACCGACTCGCGGACCCAACTTCCGGAGGTCTGAGGCTGCGACAACTGCTACGCGCTCACTCTCGCCAAACACCTCAAGGCAATGGGCAATCCGAAATACCAGACCGACGGCGACCCGCGAACGAGCGGCCCCGGCTTCGGGGTGATGACGCATCCGGATGCGCTAGGAATCCCGTACTCATGGAAGCGTCCGAGGGTCGTGTTCGTTAACTCTATGAGCGACCTATTCCACGCACGTGTACCGCTCGACTTCATCAGGCAGGTTTTCGAAGTCATGCAGGACACGCCCCACCACACCTATCAAGTGCTGACTAAGCGAGCGCGGCGTCTCGAGCGGATCGCAGACAAGTTCGACTGGCCGAGCAACGTCTGGATGGGGGTGAGCGTGGAGTCGGCAGACCAGTACGACCGCATCCGAGACTTGGCCAAGGTGCCAGCCGCCGTGCGCTTCCTGTCATGCGAGCCGCTGCTGAGTTCCCTGCCCAATCTGCCTCTGGGCGGTATGGATTGGGTGATCGCAGGAGGCGAGAGCGGCATCTCAGCGCGACCCGTCGATGCTGAGTGGATCCGCGAGATTCGCGATCAATGCGTGGAAGCGCGCACGCCCTTCTTCTTCAAGCAGTGGGGCGGCATCCGTGCCAAGGCAGGAGGTCGAGAACTGGACGGTCTCATCTGGGACGAGATGCCGGGATCGACCGGTCACTTGCGAGCGATTTGAGCCTTCTGAAGGCTTCCCGTTGGAACAGACGCGATGACCTTATGCTCCTTGACGAGCTTGAGCGCTTTGCGGATGTGCGTCTCTCGAGCGAGGCCGAGCGTGCGCCCTAGGACCACATCAAGCCTGTTCTCGATGACGAACGACGGTTGCGTCGCAAGGACGCTTTCGACGTTGGACGCGATCTCTACTATCCAAGCGTCCTCATTATCGTCCCAGTCAAGGCCTCGCAGCTCGGCCTGACCAGCAGCCGCTCCTTCGCGGCGCTCGACCAGCCAGGTCCGCCAGTGCTTTCGGGCCTGCGACATCGCTTCCATCATCTTCCAGAGACCGTCAGGATGGCGCGTGAAAAGAATCAACTCATAGACGGGTTCGGCTGTTAGCGAGTCCGCGACTGATGCCGTGATGTAGGCGTAGCCCGCGGCCTTGCTGACCTCGTCAGCGTAGCGCTAGAGGACTTGTTGGACCCAGTCCCCATCGCCGCTCAAGAGCATCGGCTTCCACCAGTCACCGCCGAGGAAGCTTGTCAGAGACCGAATGTGACCTTCTCGCGCGGGGTAGTCCTTGTCACTCGTCAAAGCACCGGCCGTCCGACGGACGGCCTCGAACGAGAAGTTGATCAGGACCTCGGTCTTTGGCTGAAGGACGTTGCTGAAATGGCCCGCCTTATCCCGGCACTTGAGCAGGTGCACCATGCGATCGAACGGGAGCGTGAACCCGTACGGGTCGAGGAACACGAACAGAGGCAGGTCCCCGGCAAGTGCCAACACACCGTCGATGTGTCGTTCGACGGGCCCCTGCTTGACGTCGTACGTATCAGGGTCGACGCCCTTCTCGGTCAACATCGCCCGGAGGCGGTCGAGGGCGACCCGCCGCAACGCCACGGCCCCTACTACCAGTGGAGCCGGGCCGTTGCCGGCAAGACCGTGAGTCGACGGCTGGGCGAAGACGAGGCCGAAC
>JBBQWX010000022.1:0-39441 GCA_038210185.1 Actinomycetales bacterium | reverse complement strand
GCATCCACCCCCGGTTGGCGGGGGGGTGGGGGGTGGCGCCGCCCGATGGGGCGCCACCCACGGGAGGGTGCCGGGGGGGGTGCTGGGGGACCGCCCGTGCACGCAGCTCGAGGGCCGCGATTCAAGCCGGCGTTGCCGAGGTGCAGGTGCCGAACGGCCGACACGCCCCGTTCAGCAGTGTGCCGCAGGAATGGTGGTCCCCACGGCGTCCCAAGAAACCTAGGCGACCACAGATTGCAGCGCAAGGGTCGCCGGGGGGCGCGTTGTGAACGGTGTGCGTCGAGCGTCGGCGGATGCCGTCAGCCGTCGGCTCGGCATCGCGATCGTTGTCGGTGTGCTGCCGGACGCCTCGGCACGGCCGGCCGACTGCGGGACCTCGCTGGCCACGACGCGACCGTCAGTGGGGCACGCAGGTCGAGTGGAACCCGGCGACCGGCGAACGAACCCCTCACGGGTTCCGCGATCAGGCCAGGACCGAAGGAGCGACTTCGATGGAGTCGGGGTCGGCGACCCGGCGCAGCAGGGGCTGCGAGGCGGCCGCCAGCACCGCGGCGGAGGCCGCCGCCGTCACCGTGACAGCGAACGCGCCGGGGTGGCCGTGCACGTCGGCGAGCCGGCCGGCGACGGCCGACCCCACGGCATACCCGATGCCGGTGGCACCCGCCAGGAGTGTCATCGCCGCGCCGACCCGCGAGGCGGGGGCGGCCCGCTCACCGAGCATGAACACGCTGATCATGTAGGGCGCGACGACGAAGCCCAGCACGAGGACGACGACGAACAGGCGCGTGATGGTGTCGGTGGTCAACAGCGGCAGTGAGAGCAGAGCAAGGCCGAGCGCGGCCACGAGAACCCTCGCGGCATAGCTGAACCGGGTGGGAAGCGCGGCCACGGCCAGCCCAGCGATGACCGAACCCACGCCGAGCGAGGCGTGCACGAGACCCGCGATGCCGGCCTGCCCGGCATCCGTCGCCAGCACCGTCGTGCCGGTCTGGATCGACCCGAAGACGACGCCGATGAGCAGCTGGGCGACGAGCAGCACGACGAACGTGGCCGTGACCAACCGGGCGCCGGACACGGCGGCGGCGCGGTGCGCGTGGGTGAGCCGGGCCGTGGGGTGGAGCGCGAACGCGCAGCCGAAGACGAGCAGGATGCTCGCCGCAACGACGATCGCCAGCTGGGGGCTGGCCACGACGACGATCAGGCCGAGCAGGGCGGGCCCGAGCACGAAGGAGGCCTCGTCAGCGGCGCCCTCGTAGGAGAACGCGGCCTCCATCAGGTGCGGTTGGTGGTGCTCCTCCTTGCGGGTGATCGGGCGCCAGCGAACCCGGGCGAGCGGTCCGATCTGCGGCATCGCCGCACCGGCCACGGCGGCCATCGCCACCACGAGGGCCGGGTCGACCATCGCCCGGGCGAGGGCGACGAGGGCGAGCAGCCCCAGCCCGCCGAGCACCGACTGCACGAGCACGACCGGGCGCTGGCCGACCCGGTCGGCGAGGCTCCCCGCGACCGGGGCGCCCACGGCATTCGCCACGGCCAGCGCGCCGGCCGCAGCGCCGCCGGTGCCGTACGAACCGGTGGTTCCGGCGACGAGCAGGAGGGTGCCCATCTGGGCCATGGCCAGCGGCAGCCGCCCGACGAAGGCCACGGCGACGTAGAGGGGCCCGGCGAGGGTGAACAACCGCCGGTAGGAGGCAAGGGGCGACATCAAGGGCTTCCGGGTCTGCGCCCGGGGAGGGCGGAGCGAGCGTGCGTCGAACCCGCCTCCAACGACGCACCAGGACCCTGTGCTCCGCCCGATTCTACCGGCGCCCTCCGCCCACCACGAAGTCCGCAGCAGGTCAGGTGGCGCGGCGGGTGATCTGGGGGGCGCGCCGGATGCCGGCCGCGGCGATCGCTGCCGCGAGCAGGGGCACGAGCAGGCCCACGACGAGCAGGGCCACCCAAGGGATGACGAGTGTGGTTCCCTCGATGGTGGAGGCCCCGGTGAGGGGGTCGTAACCCTGGCTTGTGAGCGGCCGTGAGATCGCGATCCCGGGAACCAGCCCGACTGCCACCCCGAGCAGGCACCCGACTGCGGCGAGCAGGAACGCCTGCGCCGCGGCCATGACCCGCCGAGTCCCACGAGTGGCCCCGAGCGCCGCCAGCGTTGCCTGGTCCGTCTGCTGCTCGGCGAGGGTCAGCGCGGTGGAGGTCAGGGTGATCACCAGGATGAGCAGGCCGAAGACGCCGAGCAGGATGGTCACGACGAGACGGTCCTCGCGCTGGAAGCCCCGCTCCACCTGCACGCTCACGTCATCACCGAGCGTCTGCTGGAGCTTGTCGGCGGTGTCGGTGGACACGGCCTCGCCCGAGGCGTTGCGCACCGTGATCGAACTGGCCGTCGTGGCCCACCCGCGGGTGGTGGAGGTGTCAGTGGCGAACAGCATCGTCGCCCCGAGCATCCGACTGGCGGACTCCATGCCCTGCGGCATCTCGATCGCAGGGATCGTGACGTCCCGGTCGACGCGGACGTCGGCGTCGATGGTGTCGGTGGCCTGGGGATCGACGGCGTAGGTGCCCACGACCAGTCGCGCGGTTCCTGCACCTCCGGGTCCACCCAGCCCCTTCACGCCGCGCACGACGACCGCGCCCTCTCGGACCGCGGTCGCCCGCTGGGCGTCGAGGCCCAGACGTCGAACCACCTCGTCGGCCGGCAGGAGAACGACCGTCATCCCGTTGTAGCCGTTGGTGCCGGCCACCATGCAAGGCGGGGGCGTGTTGGCCTCGGCATCGGTCGCCGGCACCCACTCGGTGTCCTGGACGGTTCGCTCGGGGGTGCATCCCTGCGGTACCAGGTTGGCGAACGTCATCCGGAAGGGCTCGGTGGGCTGCTCCCCGCGCAGCCACGGGTCGCCGGTGTCGACTGCGAGGTTCTCGGTGACGACGAGTCCGGGGGCCGAGGCGCGCACGACTCCCGGGTCGAGGGGGGTGTCGTAGGCGCGCATGACCAGGGCCTCGCCGGCGATCGTCTGCGGGAGGTACTCGCGCTCGGCCTGGGCGGTGTCACTTGACAGCCCGGTGAGCCCGAAGGTGAGGCCGGCGACGGCGGCGAGCACGGCGGCCACCGAGGGAGCGCTGCGTGAGCGGTGCCGGGCGAGGTCGCGCGCGGCCATCCGCAGCGAGGTCGGCATTCGGGTGCCGAGCCGGCCGACCAGGGTCAGCAGCACCGGCACCAGGAACAGCGCGCCGAGGATGAGCACCACGGCGCCGATGGTGACGAGGTACTCCGACTCAAGGCCGAACCGCCCCGTCGGGCCGGCGTCGATCCCCGAGAAGATGGCTACGGACCCGACCACCGCGAGCACCAGCCCGGCGAGGAAGAGCAGAATGCTCGGCCGCGGGGACACGCTCTGCCCCCGCATCACCCCCACGATGTCGAGACGGCCCAGCCGCCGAGCGGGGGCGAGCGCGGCGATCATCGTGCTCGCCATCGCACACAGGGCGATGGCGGCCAGCAGGCCCCATCGCACGTCGAACGGCCCGCTGATCCCGAGCCCGTCGCGGTTCGTCCACGCGATGAGGCCGCGGGCCGCCGCCACCCCGAGCAGCACACCCAGCAGCGCGGATGCCGTGCCGAGGACCAGAGCCGATGCGAGCACGGTTCGCCGCAGCACCGCGGTGCTGGCACCGTTGCTCGCCGCGAGGGCGAGTGTGCGCCGCTGGCGGGCTGCGCTCACCGCGAACGCCGGACCGACCAGCAGCGCGGTGATGATGAGCAGCGTCACCGCGCCGAGCGCGACCATGAGGTTCATCTGCGAGGTCTCATTGCTCCAGCCCTCGCCGAGCATCGGGTCGAGGTCGGCGGCGGACGGCGGGTCGCGCAGCACCGCAGCCGAGGTGACCTGGAAGCCGTACTCGTTGAGCTTCTGAACCTCGGGCCAGGTGACGGGGTCGTCGCCCAGAACGATCCAGCCACCTGACCCGGACGTCTCGCCGAGGGGCTCGGCGACGACCAGGCCTTCGCCTGCCCACGAGCCGTGCGCCGAGGCGATGCCGACGACATCGAGGGTGTGCTCGGTGCCGTCGACCGTCACCGTCAGGCGACCGCTGTCGGGCGCGCCGCGGGACATCCCGTAGGCCGTGACGAGTGCTTCGCTCGTGCCCTGCGGCCACCGCCCCGAGACCAGCCGCAGCTTGTCACCGAGGCCCTTGCGGCCGTCGAGGGCGAGGGCATCGAGGGTGACCCGGCGCTCTCCGACCGTGGTTCGTGCAGCGAAGGTCGACATCGGCACCACAGGGGCGCCGACGAGTCGTGACACGGCATCCGCATTGGCGTACGGGCCGGCGGCGGCATCGAAGCCGGCGACGGGGCGGGCAGGGTCGTCGAAGCCCATCGTGCTGTTCGGCGTCGGGCCCTGCGCGATTCGCGTGGGGGACGGCCCTTCGAGGTAGGCCTGACCGGTGCCCATCGTGGGGGCGATCAGCTCGGCGCCGGAGACGTCGGACGTCGCTGCGATGGTCACGAGCGCGCTGAGCAGGAGGGTCGGCACGGTCACCATGACCACGATCAGGGCGCTGCGGCCCTGGTGGCGACGCACGTCGCGACGCGCCATCCGCAGGGCGACGGCCCAGCTCGAGCGCCACGTGGCGTACCGGCTCGGCTCGTGGGGTCGCGACGGGGCCTCGCCCGCGTCGCCCGCGTCGCCCGCTGGCGCGTCGGGGCGGACCAGCGTGGTCATCGCGCGGCCTCGCCCGCGGCGAGCAGGTCCTCCGGGCTCTCACGGTGCCCGGTGGTGTCGACGACGACACCGTCGCGCAGGAAGACGACCCGGTCGGCCCACGCCGCGTGCCGCGCCTCGTGGGTGACGAGCAGCCCGGCGACACCCTCGTCGCAGCGGTCGCGCAGCACCCGCAGCACCTCCTCGCCGGTGTGGCTGTCCAGGGCGCCGGTCGGCTCGTCGGCCAGCACGAAGCGGCGGCTGCCCACCAGCGCCCGGGCGATGGCGACCCGCTGCTGCTGCCCACCCGACATCTGGTCGGGGTACCGGTCGGAGAGGTCCATCAGGTCCATCAGGTCCAAGGTGCGCCGCGCTTGGCGCCGGGCCTGTCGCGCACGGGTGCCGTCGAGCTCGAGCGGCAGGGCGACGTTCTCCGCGGCGGTGAGGCTGGGGATCAGGTTGTAGTCCTGGAAGACGAAGCCCATCCGGCGGCGGCGCAGCTTGGCCAGGTCTCGTGGGCTGAGGTCGGTGAGCCGGTCACCGCCGATGCTGACAGTGCCTGACGTCGGGCGGTCGAGGCCACCCGCGACGTTGAGCAGCGTCGACTTGCCGCTGCCGCTCGGGCCCATCACGGCGACGAGCTCTCCGGGGTGGACCTCGAGGCTCACGCCGGCCAGTGCGGTGACGGCGGTCTGGCCGCTGCCGTGGATGCGGGTGACGTCGGACATGACGACGTGCGGTGCGGTGGTGCTCATGGGTGGTCCCCCCCGGGGTCGGTGCTGCTGACGACGACCGGCTCGTGCCTGGTCGCGAAGGTGCTGGTGGACCTCGTGCTGTCGGATGCCGTGCTGTCGGATGCCGTGGATCGGGCGGGAGCGCGCTGGTCGGCGTCGCCGGCACCGGGTGGCGTTCGCGCCGAGCGCGCCGGGCGCCGGGCCAGCATGGTCTCGACGTGGTCGAGCCAGCGGACCTCGGCCTCGGCCGCGAAGATGAGGTGCTCCAACACGAGTAGCCAGGCCAGCCCGTTGTCGGCGGCAGCGCGCGGTGCGGCGAGGTGCGCGACGCGCGCCACGGCATCCGGCCGGCTGCGGCCCTCGGCTGCCCCCTGCGTGCGGCCGAGGGACTCGCGCTTGAGCCGGGTGAGGTCGTGCAGGTGCCGCAGGGTGGCGGTGCGCTGGGTCTGCACGACCCGCTGCACGTCGACGTCGTGGGCGGTGACGGCCAGCGCCAGCTTGATGGTCAGCTCGTCGCGTGGCGTGTTCGTGCGGTCGACCGGCGTGGTCCACCAGGTGCCGAGCTCGGCGTGCCCTGCGCAGGTGAGGCGGTAGGCGATGCGACCCTCGGCGTCCGGCTCCCCGGCCACCTCGACCAGGCCGTCGCGCGCCAGGCGGTCGAGGGTCGTGTAGACCTGCCCGACGTTGAGCGGCCAGGTGCCACCGGTGCGTGCCTCGAACTCGGAGCGCAGCTGCGCGCCGTACTTCTCGCCCTCGGCGAGCAGTGCCATCAGACCTGACCTGACCGACACGGTGGTCCCCTCTCGTCAGCGCTGCATACCGGGTATTACTTGGGCTCTTGGCAAGGTATACCCAGTATGTGGGCGCCGGTCAAGCATGACCGCGCCGGCGCGGGGCAGGTAAGGCGGCATGAGTCCCGTGAGAATCCGACCTGCCGGCGGCGCGCCCGGCTGCCTCATGATGCTGCTCGCGTCGGTGGTGCTGTCCGTGCTGCTGACGGTGGGGCTGAACCTGCTCCTGCGCTGAGGGCCGGGCGCCGTCAGTGGGCGAGGACCTGGGCTGCGAGCGCCAGGGCGGCCGGCGCGGCCTGCGCCCACAGGATGCGGCGGCTCGCGGTGGCTGCTCCGAAGAGGCCGGCGACGACCACGCAGGAGAGCGTGAACACGGCGAACGCGTACCGGTGGGCCTGCGGGCCGAGCAGCGCGAGCACCAGGCCGGCGACGAGGAACCCGTTGTAGAGGCCCTGGTTCGCGGCGAGCGCCTTGGTCTGGGCGGCCAGCTGGCGCGTCGTGCCGAAGGCGGCGCGGCCTCGAGGGGTGTCCCACAGGGCCATCTCGAGCACCACGATGTAGACGTGGATGAGCGCCACGAGGGCGGTGAGGACCGTGGCGATCACTGTCATCCCTGATGTCTACCGCACGGGTGCCCGCGCCGGCAGGGGCGCAGGACGGCCGCGCACCGGATGCGGTGGCGCGCGCGGGGTGGTCGCGGCCCTCGCGGAAGGTGTGCTCGCGGGACGCCCGGATGCTTCACGTGGTGAGCCACGACCGACCCTGCTCACCAGGTGATGCATCCAAGGGGGTGCTGTGGGGCTGCCCATCAGCGGAAGCATCCATCTGGTTGGTGCGTCATGGCTCACCGGGTGATGCATCACGGGGTTGGTGCGTCTTGGCTCACCGGGTGATGCATCCGGACGTCTGCGGACGGGGCAGTTCAGGGGCGCCAGTCGCGCCTGGTTCGAACCGCCTTGGACGGATCGCCCCGTTTCCCGCCGCTCGCGCGAGCCCGCCACGCTTGACCGAGCCCGCCCGCCCACGCCGGCCAGCGGTCACCGACGCCGCCAGACACCACCGTCGTGAGGCTCGTCGCTGGTCACACACACCCTGGGCTCAGCCGGTCGTCAGCAGGATCTTGCCGACGTGCTCGCTCGCCTCGAGCTCGCGGTGCGCGGCGGCCGCCTCGGCCAGCGGATGGCGCGACTGCACGATCGGCCGCACCCGCCCCGACGCGATGAGCGGCCACACGTGCTCGCGCACCGCCGCGACGATCGTCGCCTTCTCGGCCGCCGGCCGGGCCCGCAGCGACGTCGCGATGACGGCGCCGCGCTTGGCCAGCAGCGCCGCGATGTCGAGCTCACCTCGAGTGCCACCCTGCATACCGATGATGACCAGCCGGCCACTCGTCGCGAGCGCAGAAACGTTGCGGGAGAGGTACTTCGCGCCCACGATGTCGAGAATGACATCAGCGCCTTGCCCCTCGGTGACCTGGGCGACACGCTCGACGAAGTCCTCCTCGCGGTAGTTGATGAGCGTCTCGGCACCCAGCTCTCGACAGGCCTCGAGCTTGGCCGCCGACCCCGCTGTCACGATGACGTGGGCCCCCACCTGCCGCGCCAGCTGGATCGCCATCGTGCCGATGCCGGACGACCCGCCGTGCACCAGCAGGGTCTCGCCCGGCTGCAGGTTGGCGATGAGGAAGACGTTCGACCACACCGTGCACACCACCTCGGGCAGGGCCGCGGCATCCACCAGCGACACCCCCTCCGGCACAGGCAGCAGCTGCCCCGCCGGCACCCGCACCTGCTCGGCGTAGCCGCCGCCGGCGAGCAGGGCGCAGACCTCGTCACCGACCGCCCAGCCGTCGACGCCCTCACCGAGCGACTCGACCACCCCGCTCACCTCGAGCCCGGGCACGTCGGACTCGCCGGGCGGTGGTGCGTAGTGGCCCTGCCGCTGGAGGGTGTCGGCGCGGTTGACGCCCGCGGCGGCAACCCGTACGAGCACCTCGCCGGCGCGCGGGGTAGGGGTGTCGACGTCGGCGAGCGCGAGGGCGTCGGGCCCGCCGAACTCGGGGAGGGTGATGGCCTTCATCCCGCCAACCTACGACCCGCCGCGCGCCTCCTGGCAGGCAGCACCCATGATCGTCGGGAAGCCGCGTACGCCCATCACCGCGCCGGCCGCGAACACCCCACCCATCATGGCCCCGGCCACGCCCGGCGAGCAGGCGTCGGCGCCTGCGATGAACAGCCCGTCCACCTCGGTGCGCGCCGGCACCAGGTGGTCGCGGATCCGCTGGGGCGTGGCGGCGAGCCCGTAGATGCCGCCGCGCTGATGCCCGGTGAAGCCCTCGACGGTCAGCGGGGTGGAGAGCTCTGCGAAGGCCACGAGGTCGCGGAAGCCCGGGTGGTGGCGTTCCACGAGGTCGAGCAGGCCCAGCGTGATCTGCTTCTTGATCAGCTCGTACTCCGGCCCGCGTCGCTTCCACAGCTCGTCCCGCCAGGGCGCGAAGGCGTCGTACTCGACGAACGCGATGACCTCGGCGGTGTGCCGCCTGGCGTCGGGGTCCTTGAGCGACGGGAACGACAGGTAGGCCCCCGGCGGCTTGCCGACGAGCACCTCCGCCCATCGTGCCCGGGTGAGGTCGTGGTCGTAGGAGTCGAAGTACCAGTGGTTGGCGCCCGTGAAACCCAATGACTCCGGGGAGTCGCTGAGCCCCAGGTAGAGCGTGACCGTCGAGATCGACGGCTCGGCGCTCGCGACCGACCTGGCCAGCCGTGGCGCCGTGCCGGGAGCGAGCAGCCGGGTGGCCGTCGTGTGCGCGCCTGCGTCGGAGATGACCACCGGCGCGCGGAAGGTCGCCTCGCGCGGGCCGCGCCCCTTCTTGTAGCTCGCGCGCACCCCGACCGCGTGGCCCTGCTCGACCAGGATCTCCTCGACCGTGTGGTCGACCAGGCAGGCCCCGCCCCGCGACTCGATGACCTCCCGGGCTCCGTCGGCGATGGTGCGCGAGGTGCCGACCGGGTACCAGCCCCCGCGCAGGTAGTGGCCCACGACGAGGGCGTGCACGGCGAACGCGCTCTGGGAGGGCGGCAGCCCGTAGTCACCCCACTGCGAGGCGACCACGGCACGCAGCCGCGGGTCGGCGAACCGGCGCTCCAGGTAGTCCTTGGTGGTGGTGAGCGCGAGGCGGCGGTCCCGTAGCCCGGCCAGGCCCATCCCGGCCCGCAGCCAGCGGTGCCGACCACCGATACGCCTCTCGTCCGTACCAGGCCGAGGCCCGCTTGACGTCGTCGAAGTACCGGGCGATGGCGGGTGCCTCGACCGGGAACTGTTCGGCCAGGGCCGCGGCGTACTCGCCCGGGTCGCTCGGCACCTCGAAGGTGAGGTCGGGGTAGTGGAAGACCTCGAGCACGTGCGGCATCTGCTGCCACTTCACGGCGCCGCCGGTCACGAGGTCGAACAGCCCGCGCAACGAGCTGCCGTCGCGCAGCCCCCCGAGGTAGTGGACGCCGACGTCCCAGTGGAAACCCTTGCGCTGGAACGTGTGGGTGAACCCGCCGAGCTTGAAGTGCGACTCCAGAACCAGCACCCGCCGGCCCTCCAGCCGGGCGAGGAGGCCGCCCGCCGCCAGCCCGCCCATCCCCGAGCCGACGACGATGACGTCGTAGTCGCGCTGCTCAGCGTCCATGGTGCGCTTCGATCGGGACCCGAGGCCCGTCGGCATCCTATCGACGCGGTGTCACCGGCGAGGGTGCCCCGGGAGACCGGTCAGCGCGACCGACCCAGGCGCGTGCTGAGCGAGCCTGCGGCGCGCCGCACCGCGGCCACGAGGACGGCCGCAGCGGTGTCGTCGACGTCGGCCTGCGGGTAGGTGACGGCCACCCCCGCCACGGGGTAGTCGTTGTGGTCGAGCACGGCCACGGCGACCGACCCGAGGCCGGGGGTGACCAGCCCGTCCTCGACGGCATGGCCGCGCTGGCGCACGGCCTGCAGCTGCGAGCGCAGCTGGGTGGTGGAGCCGGGCCCGCGCCCGTCTCGCTGCACGAGCGTCGCCCGGTCGGGGTAGAGGGCGCGCACCTGTGCCGCCGGCAGGGCGGCCAGCATCGCCAGGCCGGATGCCGTGAGCACCGCCGGCAGCCGCACCCCCACGTCCGTGACGAGCAGGGGGCGCCCCGGCGCGCGCTGCTCGATCACGTAGAGCACGTCGCGCCCGTGCAGCACGGCGAGGTGCGCGTTGTGGCCGGTGGCGTCGACGAGGCGGTCCATCACGCCGCGGGCCATCCGCTCGAGCGGCGCCTGGCGCTGGTAGGCCGACCCGAGCTCGTAGGCGGCCAGCCCCAGGCCGTACCGCCGCTCCTCGGGCAGGTACCGCACGTAGCCGCGGTCGACGAGCACCGCGAGCAGGTGGTAGACGCTCGACCGGGGCAGGCCGAGGTCCCGGGCGATGGCCGCAGCGGGCACGGGCTCTCCGCGGCGGGCGATCAGCGCGAGCACGTCGAGGGCCTGGCCGGCGGCGGGAGCGTTGGCCATCAGTCCTCCTCGTCGAGCCGGGTGAGCAGGCGGCGCAGGGCCGTCTGGTCACGCTCGGACAGCCGCGAGAAGTAGGCATGGGCGTCGGCCCGCCGCGCGGCGTCGATCTCGTGGACCAGGCCACGCCCGGATGCCGTGAGCGTCACCACCGTGGCCCGCCGGTCGGTGGGATCGGGGGTGCGGTGCACCAGGCCCCGCTCCTCGAGGGCGTCGATGACGTCGGTGACCGACCGCGGTGCGACGCGCAGGTCGCCGGCGAGCTCGCCGGGGCGGATCTGCTCCTGCCGGGCGATCACTCGCAGGGCCCGGGCGTGGTGCGGTGCGAGGTCCCACGGCGCGGTGACGGCGGCCCCATGGTGCCGGAGCCCTCGGGCCACCCGCATGACGAGGTCGCCGAGGTCTGCCTCGGACGGTCGTTCGGGGCTCGGGGTGCTCACCCGGGAATGCTAGCGCCAGTTGCTGGGTTTGACTCATTGTGAGGTAACCTCACGAGAAGCTTCGGACCGTTCGGTCCCCGTTCGACAGGAGGGGTGCACATGACAGCCACCCTCACCCAGGCCCGTGCCACTCGTCCTGCGCGACCCGCCGGTGCTCGTGCTTGACGAGGCGACCAGCGCCTCGGACACGACGACCGAACGCGCCCTGCAGCGGGCGCTCGACGAGCTGGCCCGGGGCCGCACCACCATCACGATCGGCCACCGGCTCTCGACCGTGCGCAACGCCGACCTCATCGCCGTGCTAGACCGTGGCCTGCTCGTGGAGTCGGGAACCCACGACGAGCTCGTCGCGGCGGGTGGCCGTCACGCGGGTCTGGTCGCCGCCACCGAACCGCTCCGCCCCACCTGACGTCCGGACGCACACGGGCCCGTGAACGTACCTACAGTGACCTATTGGTCGATCTGGGTACGTGCCGGCGTGTACCTGCAGTGACCTATTGGTCGATCTGGGTACGTGCCGGCGTACCTGCAGTGACCTATTGGTCGATCTGGGTACGCCCAGGCCGGGGCTCATCTCGCTGCTGAGACGGTATGGCGTCGTCGCACCTGTGCAGGGCGGTGTCCCGAGGGCTCCAATGGTCATCATGAGCAGCGCAGGCACCACCTCCGGCTCGACCCCTCCGCCCACGATGCCCGCGTCGTACGCGGACCACGGCTCCACGACCTCGGCCGGAGGGAGCCCTGACGCGCGGCCCGGGCTCGAGCCCGTCACGGTGGGCACCGGCCCGCCGACCATCGACGAGGTCGTGCGGGTCGCCCGCCACGGTGCCCCGGCGCGCCTGGCCGAGGAGTCGCTGGTCGAGGTGCGTCGCACCCGCGAGGTCATCCGCGACCTCGCGAACGACGCCGAGCCCCACTACGGCGTCTCCACCGGGTTCGGTGCCCTGGCCACCCGGCACATCCCCGTCGACCGGCGCCGCCAGCTCCAACGTTCCCTGGTGCGCTCGCACGCCGCCGGTTCCGGCCCCGAGGTCGAGCGCGAGGTGGTGCGCGCCCTGATGCTGCTGCGCATCTCGACGCTGGCGACCGGGCGCACCGGCATCCGCGAGGAGACCCTGACGACCTACGTCGACGTGCTGAACGCGGGCATCGCCCCGGTCGTGCACGAGTACGGCTCGCTCGGGTGCTCCGGCGACCTCGCCCCCCTGGCGCACTGCGCGCTCGCCCTGATGGGCGAGGGGGCGGTGCGCGACGCGCACGGCGAGCGGATGCCGGCGGCCGACGCCCTGGCCGCGGCCGGCATCCGGCCCGTCGAGCTCGAGGAGAAGGAGGGGCTGGCGCTCATCAACGGCACCGACGGCATGCTCGGGATGCTGTGCCTCGCCATCGCCGACCTGCGCGAGCTGCTCGTGGTTGCCGACGTCGCCGCGGCCATGTCGGTCGAAGGCCTGCTCGGCACCGACGACGTCTTCGCCGATGACCTGCACGTCCTTCGTCCCCAGCCGGGGCAGGCGATCTCAGCCGGGAACATCCGAAAGGTGATGGCCCACAGCGGGATCCGCGAGTCACACCGCACCGAGGCCTGCACCCGCGTGCAGGACGCCTACTCACTGCGCTGC
Organism: Actinomycetales bacterium; assembly: GCA_038210185.1. GTDB lineage: Bacteria > Actinomycetota > Actinomycetes > Actinomycetales > Dermatophilaceae > Fodinibacter. The sequence continues at coordinate 26,645 of JBBQWX010000022.1, read as the reverse complement.
GCCCCGGTCGTCGCGGGTGGGGCGCGCGACACGCTCGACCACGCCGCCCGCGTCGCCGGGTGGGAGCTGGCCTCGGCGGTCGACAACCCCGTGGTCACGCCCGGCGGCCGGGTCGAGAGCAACGGCAACTTTCACGGGGCGCCGGTCGCCTACGTGCTCGACTTCCTCGCCATCGTCGCCGCCGACGTGGCCTCGATCTCCGAGCGCCGCACCGACCGGTTCCTCGACGTCGCGCGCAGCAACGGTCTGCCGCCGTTCCTCGCCCACGACCCCGGCGTCGACAGCGGGCACATGATCGCGCAGTACACCCAGGCCGCGATCGTCTCGGAGCTCAAGCGGCTGGCGGCGCCGGCATCCGTCGACTCGATCCCGAGCTCGGCGATGCAGGAGGACCACGTGTCGATGGGCTGGTCGGCGGCCCGCAAGCTGCGTCACGCCGTGGACGGGCTCTCGCGCGTGTTGGCGGTCGAGGTGCTGACCGCCGCCCGCGGCATCCAGCTCCGTGCCCCGCTGACCCCGGCGCCTGCCACTGGCGCCGTCGTCGACGCCCTGGTCATCGCCGGCGCGAGCCGCCCCGGGGGCGACCGTTGGCTCTCGCCGGAGATCGACATCGTCCACGGTCTCGTCACCGACGGCACGGTGCGCCGCGCTGCCGAGTCCGAGACCGGCCCCCTCGCCTGAAACCCCCGCTGTCGTGCGCGATCGTGAGTCAAGACTGTCGGTCTGGCGACGACTGTCACCCACGTTCCGGGAAGAGTCAGGGGGTGCGGACGACGCGGACCACCAGGTCGTCGCTGTGGTGCGCGCCCGCGCCGCCGTTGATGACGCGGGGCCGGCGCTCGTCGACGGCGACCGTCCAGCCCTCGCCGGCTCCGGCCGCGACGTCGGCAGGCTGTAAGAGCTCGGCGGGGTCGAACCCGTGCGCCATGGCCTGCTCGGGGTCGACGTCGGCGTGGTGAACGACGAGCAGCGAGCCGCCCGGCGCCACGAGGCGGGTCAGGGCGTCGAGCGGTGCAGCGTCGGTGAAGAGCGTCGGGTAGAACGCCGTCACGAGGTCGAAGACGCCTGCCGGCAGGTCGTCCGCGACCTCCGCCAGCCCGGCGTGCACCCACGTGACGACGACCCCCGCAGCAGCGGCGCCGGCCCGAGCCCGCCCGAGTGCGACGCCCGACGGGTCCAACCCCACGACCTGCCAGCCCCGGGCTGCCAGCCACACCGAGTCGGCCCCCTCCCCGCACCCGACGTCGAGGGCCCGCCCAGGAGGAAGACCGCCCGCCTCGACGACGAGCCCGTGGTTCGGCTCGCCACTCCAGATCCGCTCGGCGTCCTCGCCGTACCGCGCGTCCCACTCGGCCGGCCCCGGGCGCACGCCGTGCTCGTGGCCGTGCACCCCCGCGTCGTCATTCACCTGGTGCGCGTGGTGCGCCTGGTCGGGGGAAGGGCTGGCGTCCTCGAGGGGTGTCATGCCCCGAGTCTGCCGCTCAGTCCCCCAGGCCGGGTGGTCAGGCGGGTGCTCGTGGATGCCGTGCGGTCACGTCGGCACCCGACCCCGGGAGGAGGGCCCGCCATCAGTCTCGGATGCCAGACAGGCAGCGACGGCGCGGGGTTGGGCCGCGACCGGGAAGCGGCCACAGTGGGTGCAGGACACCCACCAGGAGGAATCATGGACGGCGCCCGCCCCGTGCGCAGCCCCCGCGGCACCACCCTCACCGCCCGCCAGTGGTCGACCGAGGCCCCGCTGCGGATGCTGATGAACAACCTCGACCCCGAGGTGGCCGAGCGCCCGGACGACCTCGTCGTCTACGGCGGGACCGGTCGAGCCGCGCGCGACTGGAAGTCCTTCGACGCCATGGTGCGCACCCTCACCACGCTCAAGGCCGACGAGACCATGCTCGTGCAGTCGGGCCGACCGGTGGGCGTGATGCAGACCCACGAGTGGGCCCCGCGGGTGCTCATCGCCAACTCCAACCTCGTCGGCGACTGGGCGACCTGGCCCGAGTTCCGCCGCCTCGAGCACCTCGGCCTGACGATGTACGGCCAGATGACGGCCGGCTCGTGGATCTACATCGGCACGCAGGGCATCGTGCAGGGCACCTACGAGACCTTCGCCGCCGTGGCCGAGAAGCTCGCCGCCCGGCAGGGCGGGCGGACTTCTGGCGGTGGCACCCTCGCCGGAACGCTCACCCTCACCGGCGGCTGCGGCGGGATGGGCGGCGCGCAGCCGCTCGCCGTGACGATGAACGAGGGCGTCTGCCTGATCGTCGACGTCGACCCCGCCCGCCTGCACCGCCGGGTCGAGCACCGCTACCTCGACGAGGTCGCCGACAGCCTCGACGCCGCCGTCGAGATCGCCCTGAAGGCCAAGGCCGAGCGTCGCGCCTGGTCGGTCGGCGTGGTCGGCAACGCCACGGAGGTCTTTCCCGAGCTGCTCCGCCGCGGCGTGCCGATCGACATCGTCACCGACCAGACGAGCGCCCACGACCCGCTGTCGTATCTCCCCGAAGGCATCGCGCTCGAGGACTGGGCCGACTACGCCGAGAACAAGCCCGAGGAGTTCACCGACCGGGCCCGCGCCTCGATGGCCAGGCACGTGCAGGCGATGGTCGACTTCATGGATGCCGGTGCCGAGGTGTTCGACTACGGCAACTCCATCCGTGACGAGGCCCGTCAGGGCGGGTGCGAGCGGGCCTTCGACTTTCCCGGCTTCGTGCCGGCCTACATCCGACCGCTGTTCTGCGAGGGGAAGGGTCCGTTCCGCTGGGTGGCGCTCTCGGGTGACCCGAAGGACATCGCCGCCACCGACCGGGCGGTGCTCGACCTCTTCCCCGACAACGAGAAGCTGCACAAGTGGATCCGCGGCGCCCAGGACCGCATCGCCTTCCAGGGGCTGCCGGCGCGGATCTGCTGGTTGGGCCAGGGGGAGCGCGACAAGGCCGGCCTGGCGTTCAACGACCTGGTGCGCACCGGTGCGGTGCAGGCGCCCATCGTCATCGGGCGCGACCACCTCGACACCGGGTCGGTCGCCAGCCCCTACCGCGAGACGGAGTCGATGCTCGACGGGTCCGACGCCATCGCCGACTGGCCCCTGCTCAACGCGCTGGTCAACACGGCCTCGGGTGCCTCCTGGGTCTCGATCCACCACGGTGGCGGGGTCGGCATCGGCCGCTCGCTGCACGCCGGCCAGGTGTCGGTGGCCGACGGCACCGCTCTCGCGGCCGAGAAGCTGCACCGCGTGCTCACCAACGACCCGGCGATGGGCGTCATCCGGCACGTCGACGCGGGCTACGACCTCGCCGAGCGCGCCGCGGCCGAGCACGGTGTGCGCATCCCGATGCGCGAGTCCTGACCGCCCCCCGACGTCGGGTTCAGGCGGGGTCGGTGACGGCGGCGACGGCGGCTCCGAGCACGTGCACCACGTCGTCGGCCGCGACGGTCGCCGCTACCCCGTGCGCACCCGCGCCCAACGAGACCGTGCGCCCGGTCATCGTCACGTCGGCCACCACCGGCCACGCCGTGCTCGACCCGAACGGGGTGATCGTGCCCCGCTCGTAGCCCGTGACCTCGAACGCGGTCGCGGCATCGGGCATCGAGAGCCGGCTGACCCCGAGGTGCGCGCGCAGCCTGGGCCACGAGATCTCGCGGTCGCCCGGCACCAGCACGAAGAGGAAGTCGTCCTCGGTGCGCCGCACGACCAGCGTCTTGACGATGTCGCGCGGCTCGACGCCGCGGGCGGCCGCCGCCTCCGCGAGCGAGCCCACCCGCCCGTGCCGGGTCAGGGCGAACGCGATGCCGGATGCCGTGAGCGCAGCCGTTGCGCGGTCCTCCCCCGTCCGGGTCATCACCCCAGCCTAGGGCGGCCGTCCAGCCTCTGGGCCACGAGACAATTTCCCGGTACGTGCGACCCCGGCTGCGCCGCCGGCAGGGTCAAAATGGACCCATGTCGACGACGCCCCTGCACGGCTTTGCCGCTGCGGGGTTCCGCCGGATGTGGCACGACCTGGAGACGCTGGGTCTGAACGGGCGCAGCGGGGGCTACTCCCGCTTCGCGTGGACCCGGGAGGACTCCGACCTGCGTGCCTGGTTCGCGGCCGAGTGCGCCGAGCGCGGGCTCGACCTCACCACCGATCGGATGGGCAACCAGTGGGCCTGGTGGGGCGACCCGGATGCCGCGGTTGCCTTGGGTGCCCCCGGCGTGGTCATCGGCTCGCACCTGGACTCGGTGCCGGACGGTGGGGCGTTCGACGGCCCGCTCGGTGTCGTCGGCGCGCTGGCGGCGGTCGACCAGTTGCGGGGGGCCGACTTCACCCCGAGCCGCCCGGTGGGTGTCGTCAACTTCGTCGACGAGGAGGGGTCCCGCTTCGGTGTCGCCTGCGCCGGGTCGCGTGTCATCACCGGCGCGCTGGGTGCCGACCGGGCGCGGGCCCTGACCGATCGCGACGGTGTGACGATGGCGGAGGCGATGGGCCGGGCCGGGCGCGACCCCTCCACCCTCGGCCGGGACGACGAGACCCTCGCTCGGATCGGGACGTTCGTCGAGCTGCACGTCGAGCAGGGCCGCCGCCTCGTCGACCTCGGCTCCTCGGTCGGTGTCGGCAGCGACATCTGGCCGCACGGTCGGTGGCGGGTCGACGTGCCGGGCGAGGCCAACCACGCCGGGACGACGGCGCTCGACGAGCGCGAGGACGCGTTGCTCGGTCTGGCCGCCATGATCATCGCCGCCCGCCGGGCTGCCGTGGAGCAGGACTGCGTAGCCACCGTGGGCAAGGTGAGCGTCGTGCCCGGTGGGGTGAACGCCATCGCGAGCCGCGCCAGCGGCTGGCTCGACGCCAGGGGGGCCGACGCCGACGCCGTGCTGCGCGTGGTCGACGAGGTGCGCGACGTGGTCTCCGACTTCGACGGCCTGGTGACCCAGGAGTCGTGGACCCCGACAACCGACTTCGACCCGGCCCTGGTGCGCCGGATGGCCATCCTGCTCGGCGGCCTGCCGGTGATCCCCACCGGCGCGGGCCACGACGCGGGCATCCTCGCCAACGACGGCATCCGCGCCGCCATGCTCTTCGTGCGCAACCCGACCGGGGTGTCGCACTCACCCGACGAGTGGGCCTCGGCCGACGACTGCCTCGACGGCATCGCGGCGCTGGCCGACGTGGTCACCGACCTGGCCGGGGACGGTGCATGACGACGTTCTGGTGCGAGCACGCGATGCTCCCCGCCGGCGTGCGGAACGGGGTGCGGGTCGTCGTCGACCGCGGCCGCATCCTCGAGGTGCTCGCCGAGGCACCGGCCGAGCCCGGCGACATCCGGCTCACCGGGGTCGTGCTGCCCGGCCTGGCCAACGGGCACAGCCACGCCTTCCACCGGGCCCTGCGCGGACACACCCACGACGACGGTGGCAACTTCTGGTCGTGGCGCCAGGCCATGTACTCCGTGACGCACCGTCTCGACCCGGAGCGCTACCACGCGCTGGCCAGAGCCGTGTTCGCCGAGATGGTGCTCGCCGGCTACACGGTGGTCGGTGAGTTCCACTACGTGCACCATGCCGCCGGGGGGCGTCGCTACGACGACCCGAACGTCATGGGCACGGCGCTGGTCAGCGCCGCGCGCGAGGCCGGGCTCCGGATCACCCTGCTCGACACGTGCTACCTCGCCGGTGGGCTGACCGCCGGCGGTCACCAGCCACTGGACGACGTGCAGCAGCGCTTCTCCGACGGGACGGTCGAGGCGTGGGCCGAACGCGTCGCCCGCCTCCAGGACGACGACGACGACGACACCGTGCGCATCGGCGCTGCCGTGCACTCGGTGCGGGCCGTGCCGTGCGACGACCTCGCGGTGGTCGGTGACTTCGCCGCGCGCGACGGGCGGCCGCTGCACGTGCACCTCTCGGAGCAGCCCGGCGAGAACCTCGCCTGCGAGGGCTTCTACGGCTGTTCCCCTGCCGCGTTGCTCGCGGGGGAGGGTCTGCTCACACCCGACACGACGGTGGTGCACGCAACTCACCTGTCCGACAACGACATCGAGCTGCTCGGTGAGGCGAGGTCGACGGCCTGCTTCTGCCCGACCACCGAGCGAGACCTGGCCGACGGCATCGGCCCGGCTCGTCGGTTGCACGACTCCGGGGCGCCTCTCGCGCTGGGCTCGGACCAGCACGCCGTCATCGACCCGTTCGAGGAGGTGCGGGGCGTCGAGATGCACGAGCGGCTCGAGAGCCTGGAGCGTGGCCGCTTCGCCGGGGGCGAGCTGTTGAGCATGGCGACCCGAAACGGCTACCACGCCCTGGGCTGGGGCGACGGCGGGGTGGTGGCCGCCGGGCGCCTCGCCGACTTCGTCGCGGTGCGGCTCGACAGCCCGCGCACGGCCGGCTGCGCCCCGGACCGGGTGCTCTTCGCCGCCACCTCGGCCGACGTGACCGACGTGGTGGTGGCGGGTGAGCGTGTCGTGCGCGACGGGCAGCACCGGGCCGGTGACGTCGGGCGGCTGCTCACCGACGCGATCGCGGCGGTGCGGAAGTGAGGCGCGACAACGGAACCGGCGGGGCGGCATCCGAGGCGGTGCTCGTCACCAACATCGGGGAGCTCGTCACGTGCGCGGGGACGGGCGGGTCGGTTCCCGTCGACGACCTGACGACCCCGGCCGCCGAGCGCCTCGGCGTCCTCACCCATGCCGCCGTCGTGGTGGCGGACGGCCTGGTCGCCTGGGTCGGGGAAGCTGCCGAGGCCCCCGCGGCGGACCGGGTCGTCGACGTCGGGGGGTGCGCCGTCGTCCCCGGCTTCGTCGACAGCCACAGCCACCTCGTGTATGCCGGCGACCGCGCAGCCGAGTTCACCGCACGGATGGCGGGGGTGCCCTACGACGGCGGTGGCATCGGTGTCTCGGTGGACGCGACGCGACGGGCGAGCGACGACGACCTGCGCACCCTCCTGAGCGCCCGCGTCGCCGAGATGCGTGCGCTCGGCACGACGACCGTCGAGGTCAAGAGCGGCTACGGGCTCACCGTCGACGACGAGGTGCGCTCACTGCGCCTGGCCTCGGAGGTCACCGACGAGACGACCTTCCTCGGCGCCCACGTCGTGCCGCCGGAGTCGCGCGACGACCGCGCGGGCTACCTCGACCTCGTGTGCGGGCCGATGCTCGCCGCGTGCGCGCCGTTCGCCCGGTGGGTCGACGTGTTCTGCGAGCCGGCGTCGCCGCACGCCTTCACCGAGGACGAGGCCCGTCGCGTGCTCACCGCCGGGCGGGATGCCGGGCTGGGCCTGCGCGTGCACGGCAACCAGCTCTCGGCCGGGCCGGGAGTGCGACTCGCCGTGGAGCTCGGCGCTGCCAGCGTCGACCACTGCACGTTCCTCACCGACGTCGACGTCGACGCGCTGGTGGGCGCGGCCGGGGCCACCGTGGCCACCCTGCTTCCGGGTGTGGAGTTCTCGACCCGCTCTCCCTACCCCGACGCACGCCGCCTGCTCGATGCCGGGGTTGACCTCGCGCTGGCCACGGACTGCAACCCGGGCACCTGCAACACGGCGTCCATGCCGTTCGTGGTCGCGCTCGCGGTGCGCGAGATGCGGATGACCGCGGCCGAGGCGCTCGTCGCGGCCACCGTGGGCGGGGCCCGGGCCCTGCGACGCGCCGACGTCGGGCGGGTGGCCGTGGCGTCGCGCGCCGACCTGGCCGTGCTCGAGGCACCGTCGTACCAGCACCTCGCCTACCGGCCCGGGATGCCGATCGCCCGCGCCCTCGACCTGGGGTGACCAGCCGGTCGAACCGGGCTCAGACGGGTTCGTCCCGAATGGCCTCGGGCAGGTGGCCGGACGACTTCTCGTAGTACTGGGCGGCCTTGCGGGTGGCGAGCGTCTTCGCGGCGCCCACGGCGAGACCGGTGATCATGGCGTAGGCGATGGCCTTGGCCAGCGGGGCGTTGGGGCTCTTGGGGTTGATCTCGTCGCCCTCGGTCTTCACCCAGATCGCGTCGATGACCTTGGTGGCGAGAACCCCGGCGAGGATGGCTCCACCGGTGCCCATGATCCTCCACGCGATGGATCCCATGGCCATGTCAGTCCTCCGAACGAGTGTGGGGCCGCCGGGCGAGAATGCACCGGCAAGGTCGTGCTCACTGTAGTCGCCGGGGTTATGGTGGTGGGGTCCAACGACAGGGGAGCGCCCCAAGCGCTGAGAGTGCGGTTCGCCGCAGACCCTCGAACCTGATCCGGTTAGCACCGGCGAAGGGAGTCGGGAATCTCAGGTGCGTCACCGGCACACCCGCGGCGCACGGCTGCGAGGTGCCGTCGGTGCACCTCCCCGAGGTATCCAACCGGAAACCACGGGAGAACAGCATGACCACACAGCTGACACCGGCGCCGCCCCGGCGCTCGATTGCCGCGACCCGCCCACTGATGGGTTGGCGCACGGTCGACATCCTCACCATCGCCTTCCTCGGCGCGGCCCTGGGCGTCGCGTTCTGGGGCTGGGGCGTGTTCTACAGCGGCCCACTCACGGCCGTGAAGATCGGCTACGCCCCGCTCATGGGACTGTTCGTGGGGCCCTGGTTCCTCGCGGGCGTCATCGGCGGGCTCGTCGTGCGTCGCCCGGGCGCGGCCCTGTTCTGCGAGGTCGTCGCCTCCCTGGTCTCGATGCTCCCGGGCACCGAGTGGGGGGCGACGGTGCTGGTGTCCGGCATCCTGCAGGGGCTTGGGGCCGAGCTGGCGTTCGCGATCCTCGCCTACAAGTCGTTCGGCCTGGGTGCCGCGATGTTCGCCGGGGCGCTGTCGGCCCCGCTCGAGTGGGCCTTCGAGGTGGTGAAGTTCCCCGCGGCGTGGGCCGACGTGCCGGTGCTCTCGGCCTTCGCCGGGGGCGGCGGCTGGTACGCCGAGTGGGTGCTGCGCGACAAGCTCGTCTACCTCGGCGCGATGACGGTCTCCGGGGCGGTGCTCGCCGGTCTGGTCGGCTGGCTGCTCGTGCGGGCACTGGCGCGGGCCGGTGCGATGTCGGCCTTCCCCGCCGGGCAGGAGCACCGGGAGAGCCACGCTGTCTGACGCCGGCGCACCCGCGCACGTCGACGGCATCCCCGCGGATGCCGCCGACGGCGCCCTCGCGCGCGGTTCTGTCGAGGTCGACGGCCTCACCTGGCGCCCGTTCGGGCGCCGCGAACCGGTGCTGCGCGACGTCTCGTTGACGCTGCGACCGGGCGAGAAGGTGCTGCTGGTCGGGCCGTCGGGATCGGGCAAGTCGACCCTGCTGCGGGCCCTGGCCGGGCTGCTCGAGACGGTGGACGCCGGTGAGCTCACCGGGGCGGTGACCATCGACGGCGTCGCGCCGGGCGAGCGGCCGGGAGCGGTGGGGTTGGTGCTGCAGGAGCCGGGAGCCGGGGTGGTCGCCGCCTGCGTCGGGCGTGACGTCGCCTTCGGGCCGGAGAACGTGCGGATGCCGCGCGCCGCCATGGCCGCGGTGGTCACCTCGGCGCTGGCGTCGGTTGGCCTGGGGGACCTGCCGCTCGACACCCCGACGTCGGCGCTGTCCGGTGGGCAGACCCAGCGGCTCGCGCTCGCCGGCACCCTGGCGCTGGACCCGGCGGTGGTGCTGCTCGACGAGCCGACCGCGATGCTCGACGCCGCGTCGGCGCGAGAGGTGCGCGACGCCGTCGTCGCGCTCGCGGCGCAGGTGCCGGCCCCCACCCTGGTGGTCGTCGAGCACGTGCTCGGGCCGTGGGTCGACCTGGTCGACCGGCTCGTGGTGCTCTCGGCGGACGGCCGGGTCGTCGCCGACGGGCCGGTGCGCGAGACGCTCGAGACCGAGCGCGAGCGGCTGCTCGAGCTGGGCATCTGGGTGCCGGGGGCCGGGCCGCCACAGCCGCTGGCCGTCGACCCGGCGCTGGTGGCTCCGCGGCAGGCCCGGGACTCCCGGCACGAAGCCTCCCTGGCGGCCGCACCGTTCGTCGTCGAGCGCACCACCCGGCTGGTCGACGGCACCGCCCGCACCCGGCGGGCTGCCGTGCTGGCCGGGCCGCTGGCGGCCGGCCCGGGCACCCTCACCGCGCTCGTCGGCCCGAGCGGGTCGGGCAAGTCGACCGTGTTGCACGCGCTCGCCGGCTTCCTCGACCCGACCGACGCCACCGCCGTGCGGGTGCCCGCGCCCACCGCAAACCACGCCCACCACGCCGACCACGCCGACCACGCCGACCCGGCGGCCGGACAACCGGATGCCGTGCCGCCCGCATCGCTGGCGGCGCCCGACCTGGCCCGCACCCTGGCCTGGGTGCCGCAGTGGTCGAGCTCGACGATCGTCGCGCGCACCGTGATCGACGAGGTGCTCACCACCGCGCGCACCCTCGGGCGCGCGCGGGGCGGCGACCAGACCGACGACACGCTCCCCGCCTCGGCCGACCGGGCCCGCGCCCTGCTCGCCGCTCTCGGTCTGGCCCACCTCGAGGCGGCCGACCCCCGCGAGCTGTCGGGCGGCGAGCAGCGCCGGCTCGCCGTGGCCGCAGCCCTGCACCACGGCCCACCGGTGCTGCTCGCCGACGAGCCCACCGTCGGTCAGGACCGGGGCACCTGGGCCGCGGTCGTCGGCCTCGTGGCGGCCTACCGGCAGGCCGGTGGCGCGGTGGTCACCGCCACCCACGACGCCCACGTCGTCGACCGCGCGACGCAGGTGCACCATCTCGTCGCGACCCCCGACCCGCCGATGCAGGCTCCCCACGCGGTTCCCCTCGTCGCCCGGTGCGGGCCGCTGGCCCTGCTCACCGCCGCCCTGCTCGCCGTGCCGGCCGGGGTGCTCTCGCCGACCTGGTCGACCAGCCTGGCCGTGCTCGCGACCCAGGTGGTGCTGGCCGTCGTCGGCCTGTGGGCTCCCGGAGGCGGAGGCGGAGGCGGAGGCCCGGCCAGGGCCCGTCGGGTGGCGGTACGCACCGTCCCCGGCCTGGTTGCCGCCCTCTCGGTCGGCTGGTCGACCTGGTTCCTCGCTGGTCACGACGTGGACGCCGCGCTCACCGTGGCGCTGCGGGTGCTCGTCATCGTGCTGCCCTCGGCCGTGCTGATCCCCTGGATCGACCCCGACGGCCTGGGCGACGCCCTCGCCCAGCGGCTGCGCCTGCCCGACCGCCCGGTCGTCGCGACGTCGGCCGCGCTGCAGCGGGTGCACTCGTTCGGCGAGATCTGGCGTGAGCTCGGCCGTGCCCGCCGGATCCGCGGGCTGGGGGTCTCGTGGCGGTCTCCGCGCACCGTGTTCGCCCACCTCCGCGCCCTCACGATGGGGCTGCTCGTGCGCACCCTGCGCGCCGCCGCGGACCTCGCGGTCGCCATGGACGCCCGCGGCTTCGCCACCGCGCTCGCCCGCTCGTGGTGGATGCCGGCCCCCTGGCGCTGGCGGGACACCGTGCTCGTCGCGCTCGCCGCCGTGCCGCTGGCAGTGGCGGTCCTCGCCCGCTGAGCCCCCCGCAACTCAGTGGACGGCGGCATCCACCGATGGCGGGGTCGCGGACCGTACTCCTGAGTGGCGGATGCGACGTGGCACACGACCAGGGGGTGCGGTGGCCGACCGGGAGGCCTTCGACGCCTACGTGCGCGAGCGGTGGCCGCCTGCTGCTGACCACGTCCCTCCTTCGATCCCGCGGCCGACGGCGGGCCGAAGAACAGCGCGATGCTGCCCGACCCGCGCACCGGCGCCCCAAGAAGTCGGGCGCTGCATCCACCCGTGGGAGGGTCGACGGACGTCTTCCTGGGTGATCCTGCAGAGCAGGGGCCGACGGAGGGAGCGAGATGGCCGACCGCGAGGCGTTCGACTCCTACGTGCGCGAACGCTGGGACCCGCTGCTGCGCACGGCCGCCCTGCTCACCGGTGACGCCACGGCGGCCGAGGACCTCGTGCAGGAGTCGCTCGTCCGCGCCGCCCGGCACTGGCACCGGGTCGACCCCGGCGCCGTCGACGCCTACGTGCGACGGGTCATGTACACCCGCTCCATCGACGCGTGGCGCTGGCGCCGGCACCAGCCCGACCCGGTCGACCCCACCCGTCACGACACCGCACGGGACGACGGCACTGACGAGCTGGCCACTCGGCTGACGCTCGTCGAGGCCCTGTCGCGGCTGACCCCCCGCCAGCGGGCCGTGCTGGTCGCCCGCTTCTACGAGGACCGCACCGAGGTCGACACGGCTCGGGTGCTCGGATGCTCGGTGAGCATGGTGAAGTCGCAGACCCGTCATGCCCTCGAGCGGCTGCGCTTGCTCGCACCGGAGCTCGCGTCGACGTTCGGCCGGAAGGAGGCCCCACGATGAACACACCCACCGGCGAGCTCACCCGGTTGCTGACCGGCGCGGCCGACGACATCGTCGAGCACCGCACGGCGCCCGGGCCGGACATCCCGCAGCTGTGGCGGCGGGGCCGCCGGGTCACCTGGGCAGCTCGGACCGCGGCGGCCGGGATCCTGGGGGTCGTCCTGCTGCTCGTGGCGACCGGGGGTGTGCTGCTGAGCGGCATCCCGGCCACCGTCCCCTCGGTGGGCGGCATGCTCACCTACCCCGAGGTCGTCTCTGACCTGTTCCCCGAGCTTCTCCGGACAGGGGACGAGCCGATCTTCGGGCTGGTCGCCACCGTTCCCACGGCGTCCGAGTCCGACGACAGCCTCGTGATCGAGCGGCGGGGAGCGCTCGCGAGCCTCGGCACCTCGGCCGTTCGCGCCGATCACATCGTCCTGACAGCCGGCGGCACCGCCCCGGCGCTGGCTCCAGACGGGAAGCGCGTCAGGAGCAGTGAAGGCATCGTCGACCTCACGGACGGCTCACTGACCCGCCCGAACTCGACGGACCCCGTCATCCAGTCGCTCACCGGCTCCCGAAGCGTGTGGAGCCCCGACTCCCAGCACGTCCTGGTGGACACCGCCAACGGGCCTGCCGTCCTCAACGTCTACGCCGACCCGGTGCTCACGCCCGCCGCGGGAGACCAGCAGGTGCGAGCGGCCGGATGGCGCGACATCACCACCCTGCTCGGGGTGCGGCCGGCCGCTGGTGGGGGGCTCGACATCGTGACCCGGGGGCTCACCGAGCCCCGGTGGACGACGGTGGGCACGGTCGCCGCGGATGCCGTGCGCGGTTCGGCCACGCCGTCGCGGGTGTTCGCGGCCCCGGACGGTTCGCGACTGCTCCTCGTCTGGCCCGGCGGGTCGGATCCCGCGCGCAGCGTCCTCGTCGACGCCCGGACGGGGGCCAGGGTCCCGCTGGCCGGCGAGACCTCGGCGACGACGGCGGTCTGGGGCAGCTGCGACCCGGTGTGGCAGGCCGGGCAGCCGCTGCTGGCGGACGGCGGTCTGCGTCGCCCCGCCAGCGGCGAGACCGTGATGGCCTTCTCGGGCCACACCAGGCACGGCTGTGTCGCCCTGGCCGGGAACGAGCTGACCGGCACACCGGCTCCGGGCGCGGCCGATGCCTGGCAGGAACGGCTGTGGCGGCTGTGGGCCGCAGCGCTCCCCCTGGGTGGAGTCCTCGCCCTCGTCGGCCTGGTCTGGATGGTGGTCGCCCTCCGGCGCAGTCGGCGGCACGGTGAGCGCTTCCTCCCGATGGTGCTGGGCCGCCTCTTCTGACGCGCGGTAGCGAGATCGGACAGCGGAACGTGCGGTTCGGAGCTGTCGGGAGCGGACGGCATACTGGTGGATCGTGTCCGCCACCCCGATGACCCAGCCCGGCGCGGCGGTCCGCATCCCCCGCGAGATCTGGGTGCTCATCGCGTCGGCGTTCGTCATCGCCCTCGGGTTCGGGCTGATCCTGCCGGTGCTGCCCCAGTTCGCGCAGAGCTTCGGCGTGGGGGCCACGGCCAGCTCGATCGTGGTCAGCGCCTTCGCGTTCTTCCGGCTGCTCTTCGCCCCCGCCGGCGGGCGGCTCATCGCGCGGTTCGGCGAGCGGCCGATCTACCTCTCCGGCCTGGTCATCGTCGCGATCTCGACCGGTGCCACGGCCTTCGCCGACTCCTACTGGCAGCTGCTGGTCTACCGCGGTCTGGGCGGCATCGGCTCGGTGATGTTCACCGTGTCGGCCGTCGCGCTCATCGTGCGCCTCGCGCCCTCGACCATCCGCGCGCGGGTCTCGTCGGTGTACGCCTCGGCGTTCCTGTTCGGCGGCATCCTCGGACCGGTCATCGGTGGGCTGCTCGGCAACCTCGGTCTGCGGGTGCCCTTCATCGTGTACGCCGTCGCCCTCCTCGTCGCGGCCTCGCTCGTCGGCATCCTCCTTCGCGGGTCGTCGTTGCGCCCGGCCGACGGCTCGCCGGTGCTCACGGTGATGAGCGTGCGCGAGGCCTGGCGGGACAGCGCCTACCGCGCCTCCATCGGGTCGGCGTTCGCCAACGGCTGGGCCAACTTCGGCGTGCGCAACGCCATCCTGCCGCTGTTCGCCGCCGTGGTCATCGGCAAGGAGCCGTGGGTCGCCGGCACGGCCCTGGCCGTCTTCGCCGGCGGCAACGCGGTCGGTCTCACGGTGGCGGGCCGGTTCTCCGACCGCGTCGGTCGACGGCCCTTCATCATCGGCGGCCTGGTCATCAGCGGCCTCGCCACGATGGTCACCGGGTTCGCGTCCGACCTGCCTGTGCTCGTCCTGCTGTCCGTCGTGGCGGGCTTCGGTGCGGGCATGCTCAACCCGGCGCAGCAGGCGTCGCTCGCCGACATCGTCGGGCGGGAGCGCAACGGCGGGCCGGCCCTGGCCGCGTTCCAGATGTCGGCCGACAGCGGGGCGATCATCGGGCCGGTGCTCGCCGGGCTGCTCATCGACTACGGCAGCTACCCGCTGGCGTTCGGCATGACCGGGTTGATCACGCTGCTGGCCGTCATCCCCTGGCTGTTCGCGCGCGAGACCCACGACGTGCGCCACGGGGCGACCCCCGACGCCGCCAAGGACCCCGCCGACCCCACCGACTGCGAGACCAAGGTCGCCGAGAGCTCGCGCGACTCCTGACGACGACGGATTCGAGGTGTTCTTCTGGTCGCACGCGCCAGCGTTTCACCTCGAACCGCGAAGGCCACCTCGGGTTCGAGGTGATCTTCTGGTCCTGGGCGGCAGCGTTTCACCTGGAATCGCGAAGGCCACCCCGGGTTCGAGGTGATCTTCTGGTCCCAGGCGCCAGCGTTTCACCTCGAACCGCATCGACCAGGTCGCGCTGCCGGACGCCACGGCCTACCCACCCCTCGACGTCGACCGCGGAGAGGGGCTTCGAAGCGTCCGACCGGCGGGTGCCCGCGATGTGGATCTCGGCGAAGCCCTCGACGCTCCGCTGGTGCTGGGACGGCAACCGCACGACCGGCTCGCGGTGGCGTCGGCCGGCGAGCGGGCACCGGAGGCGGCGCCCCCTCGTGAGCAGCCCCGGTCAGGCCTCCGCGTGGGCGGCCGCGCGCGGAGCCTGCGCCTGCGCCTCCCGCTCGTGCGGGTGCGGGCGCACGAGCAGGGCCAGCGTCGCGGCCAGGCACGCGAGGACCGAGCCGATCGCGACGGGTGAGAGCCAGGTCTTGCCGGCGATCCCGGCATCCGCCTGGAAACCGCCCACCGCCCACAGGACGGCCAGGTAGACCGCCCCACTGGCGTTGATGGCGACGGCCAGCACCGACCCCCAGGGCTCGCGCCGCCAGAGCAGGATGCCGGCCACGACGAAAACGGGCGCCAACAGCGACAGGTCGATGGCGTAGACGAGGTGCACGGCGGAGGGTGGCATGACGTCCTGCGGCAGGTCACCGGTCAGGGCGAAGCGCAGCGAGAGGCCTCCCCAGGCGGCGAGGAGTGCCAGGCCGACGACCGTGGTGAAGGCGGCGACGACCCGGGAACGGGCTCCCCCGGCGACGCCCCGCGCCGCACGAACAGCATCGATGCTGGTGGCGAGCATGACGATCGCACCCATGGAGGCCACGAAGGCGGCGACGTGCAGCAGGAACGCAGAGCTGAACGCCGCACCGAAGGAGTAGTAGGCGTAGTTGTAGACGCCGTAGTGCACCATCGCGAGCCAGAGGAGCACCGAGGCGCTGCTCTCGCCGCGGCGGCTCGCCAGCAGCGACACCGCGAGCACCGGTGCCGCGATCAGCAGGGTGACCAGGTCGTTGCCGCGGAACGCCGCGACGGCCCAGGGCTCTTCGGGGTAGAGGTCGCTCACGGCGAGCCCCAGCCCGGACTGCACGACCATCAGCAGCAGCACCACCGCGGACAGGACCCACGCCGCGGTGAGCCGCGGCCCCGGTCGAAGGATGGTGCTCGGGGCGGGGTGCGACGACATCGGGGTGCTCCTGGGAGGCGGCGCGGCCCGGCCGGGACGCGGGGAGCCGTCACCACGTCAGACGCTAGTGCTGGCAGCCGGCTCGAACGCCGGGACGTCGCCACCCTCACACCCACGGACGCGGGTCAGTCCGTGACCTCGTGGACCTTGCCCGGCATGAACGCCGCAGCGAGCACCAGGGTCACCGCCACCGCGAAGGACGCGAGGAAGACCGCCTGGATCGCCGGCTCGAGCACCCCCGCAGGTAGTGACTCGAGGTCGGTCGGCTCGGAGCCCAGCCGGTTGCGCACGACGGTGTTGGCGATCGCGCCGAAGGCAGCCACACCGACCGCCGAGCCCACCGAGCGGGCGAACAGCGTCGCGCCGGTGGCCACCCCGCGACGGTCCCAGCCCACCGACGACTGGGCCGCCACGATCGCGGGGCTCGCGACGTAGCCGAAGCCCAGACCCATGACGAAGTTGGGGGCCGCGAGGTGCAGCACCGAGCTCGACGCGTCGACGGTGAGCAGCAGCCCGGCGCCGGCCAGCGCGATGACCGAGCCGAGCAGCATCGTCGCGCGGAACCCGAACCGCAGGTAGAGCCGGCCCGACGTCGTCGCCGCGATCGGCCACCCGATCGTCATCGCGGCCAGGGCGAACCCGGCCACGATGGCACCGGTGCCGAGCACCCCCTGCGAGAACAGCGGCACGTACGACGTGAGCCCGAGCAGCAGCACCCCGACGACGAGAGAGGTGGCCATCGCGGCGCCGACCACCCGGTGCCGGAACACCCACAGCGGCAGCACCGGCTCGGCCGCCCGGCGCTCCACGAGCACGAACGCCACGAGCACGACAGCCGACCCCACGAGCAGCGCCACGCTCACCGGCGACGCCCAGGCCCACACCACGCCCCCCTCGAGCAGGGCCACGAGCAGGGCCGCCGTGCCGACCAGCAGCAGCACCGTGCCGAGCACGTCGACCTTGGGCCGTGGCTGTTGCGGGTCACGCACGATGGGCGACTCGTGGAAGCGCCGCCACAGCATCCACATCGCGAGCAGCCCCAGCGGGAGGTTGACCAGGAAGATCCAGCGCCACGAGGCGTAGTCGGCGAAGACGCCGCCGAGGGTGGGTCCGACGAGCGAGGAGATCGCCCACACCGCGGCGATGTACCCCTGCACCGTCGCGCGCTCGGCGACAGAGTAGATGTCACCGACGATGGTCATGCCGACGGGCTGCACCGCTCCGGCGCCGAGGCCCTGCAGGGCGCGGAACGCGATGAGGCTGCCCATCGACCACGCGAGCCCGCACAGCAGGGAGCCGACGAGGAACAGCACGATGCCCAGCATCATCACCGGCTTGCGGCCGTAGAGGTCGGCGATCTTGCCGTAGACCGGCACCGACACGGCCTGGGCGAGCAGGTAGATCGAGAACAGCCACGGGAACTGGCTCAACCCACCGAGGTCGCGCACGACCGCGGGCACCGCCGCGGCGAGGATGGTGGCGTCGATCGCGACGAGGCCGGTGCTCAGCATCACCGACAGCAGCACGGGCCCGCGCTCACTGCGCAGGCCCACGCTGGCCCGGCTGGCCCGGGCGGGTGCTGACGCGGTCACCTCACGACCAACCCGTCGCGCCCGGGTCGCATTCCGACCCCCGACCGCGGATGCCGTGCCACCGCGCGAACCGTGCCCGGGTCACCAGCTGGTCTCGACGCAGGCCCGTGCGCTGCGCGGCTCGACCTGGATGGTGGCGTGGTCGATCGCGAACCGCTCGCGGAGCACCGCCGCCGCCTCGGTCAGCACGGCGGTGGGGTCGGCACCGTCGTCGCACACGAGGTGCACCGTCGCCACGTGCATGCCGGACGTCAGGGTCCACAGGTGCAGGTCGTGCACGTCGACGACGGCGGGCACCCCGCGCAGGGCGGCCTCGGCGTCGGCAGGGACGATGCCGGCCGGGGCGTGCTGACCGAGCACCGCCAGCACCTCACGCCCCAGCACCACGGCCCGCACCGCGACGAAGGCCGCGATGGCCAGGGCGATCGCGGTGTCCCAGACCGACGAGCCGGTCGCAGCGACGAGCAGCCCGGCGGCGATGACGCCGACCGACCCGACGGTGTCGGCGACCACCTCGAGGTAGGCACCCTTGACGTTGAGGCTCTCGGTTGCGCCGCCGCGCAGGAGCAGCAGGGCGACGAGGTTGACGACCAGCCCGAGCCCACCGACGACGAGCATTGCGGTCGACGCCACCTCGGGCTCGTCGCCGATCCGGCCGATGGCGGCGACGACGATGTAGACCGCGACACCGAGCATGAGCAGCACGGCAAACCCCGACGCGAACACCTCGGCCCGGTAGGAGCCGAAGGTGCGGCGCCCGGTGGTGTCAGGCCGGGCCGCGATCCGGGTCGCGACGAGCGCCGCCCCGAGGGCCACGACGTCGGCGGCCATGTGACCGGCGTCGCTGAGCAGCGATAGCGACCCGCTGACCAGGGCGGCGAGCAGCTCGACGACGAAGAACGCCGCGAGAAGCGCGAACGCCAGCCTCAGCCGCCAGCGGTGGGTCGCGCCGGCGTTGGGGTGGCCGTGACCGTGGCCTGAGCCCACCGGACACCCCCTCACGCACCCGCAACCGACCCGTCCGCCATGACGCTACCCGGCAGCGGTCGTCCCCGGCATACAGTGCCGTGCATGCCCCGGTCACAGACCTCCGCCGAGCGTCGCGTGCTCGACGCCCTCGACGAGACCGAGCTGGTCGACACGCTCGTCGAGCTGGTGCGTGTCCCCAGCGTCACCGGCACCGACGCCGAGAGCGAGCTGCAGCACGTCGTGGCCCGGTGGTTCGAGGAGGCGGGGCTGGAGGTCGACCTCTGGGCGCTCGACCTCGACGACCTGCGCGCCGACCCCGACTTCCCCGGAACCGAGGCGCCGAGGGTCGAGGGGCACGGTGTGGTCGGCACGGCATCCGGAGACGGCGAGCCCGGGCTGGTGCTGCAAGGACACGTCGACGTCGTGCCGGTCGGTGACCTCACCAACTGGCCTGGCGCACAGCCCTTCTCGGCACGCATCGACAACGGTCGCCTCCACGGACGCGGTGCCTGCGACATGAAGGCCGGCATGGCGGTCAACCTCGCGGTGGCCAGGGCGCTGCACCGCTCCGGCGTGCGCACCGAGCGGCGGCTGGCCCTGCACAGCGTCGTCAGCGAGGAGGACGGCGGCCTCGGGGCGTTCGCCACGCTGCGTCGTGGCCACCGCGGTGCGGCTGCGGTGATCACCGAGCCGACGAGCGGGCGGCTCGTCACGGCGAATGCCGGTGCCCTCACCTTCCGCATCGAGGTCGCCGGCCGCGCCGCCCACGGCAGCACCCGGCAGGAGGGCGTGTCGGCGCTGGACGCGTTCTGGCCCGTGCACCTCGCGCTGCGCGACCTCGAGACCCGTCGCAACGCCGTGCGGCACCTGCTCTTCGCTGACAACCCGCTGCCCTACGGCATCTCGGTCGGCACGCTGCACGCAGGCGACTGGGCCAGCTCGGTGCCCGACCTCCTCGTCGCCGAGGGCCGGATGGGCGTGCGGCTGGGGGAGGACCCGCAGCTCGCCCGGGCGGATCTCGAGGATGCCGTCGGCGTGGCTGCCGCGACCGACCCCTGGCTGCGCGACCACGCGCCGCGGGTGACCTGGCCGGGGGGCCAGTTCGCCTCCGGCCGGTTGCCGGCCGGGCACCCCCTCATGACCGAGGTGACCGACGCGGTGGAGGTCGTGACCGGCATCCGGCCGGCCGAGGCGGCCGCGCCCTACGGGTCGGACCTGAGGCTCTACACCGGCGTGGGCGGCATCCCCACGCTGCACTACGGCCCTGGCGACGTCCGGCTGGCGCACGCACCGCGTGAGTCGGTGCCGCTGGCCGAGGTGGTCGAGGTGGCGCGGGCGCTCGCGCTCGTCGCCGCGCGCCGGCTGGGCGCCCACTGACGGCGCAGGCGGCTGGAGAGGTCGTCGAGGTCGAGGTCCGCATAGTCGTCGGGCAGCTCGACCTGGGACGGCTGTGACCCGTCGCCCCCTGGAGGCCGTACCGGTGACCAGAACGGCCGGGCCGGGTTACGGCGCGGTCCGGGCGAGCAGGCGTGAGGCGAGCTGGCTCCCATGCCCTGGCCCTGCTTCAGGAGGAAATCGACGGCGAAGCCGACGATCGCGGCGGTGAGCGTCGCGACGATCGCAGCGCCGAACAGGGCCATGAGCCAGCTGTCGAGGTAGCCGCCCGGGCTCGTCACGTACGACGAGTCACCCGAGCCGATGACGGTGGTGACCGACCAGTACGCGGAGTCGACCAGAACGCGGAGTCGACCGGAACGCGGAGTCGACCAGAACGCGGAGTCGACCAGGCCCTTCGCGGACCGCTTCTCCGGCCCGAGCACCGTGACGTGGTAGCCGAAGATCACCACGAGAATGACCAGAGCGATGAGGAGCGTGCGGAAGCAGTGAAAAGTCCGGGCCGGCCCTGATCCGGGTCACGCGGAACGACACCCGGCGCACGATCGGCACCTCGTGCAGGGCCCGGAAGGGCACCCCGGCCACCCCCACCATCACGGCGCGACGGCGTCTCATTCGCAGCGCTCGCGCCCAAGGGCCATCGGCACCGTGGGGTGGGGCCGGTCGCGGCGACAAGGGGGCCGCCCGGCCCACGAATCGCCCGCGAGTGGGCACAATGCCGCAATGGCCCTGTTGCGCTACACCGCGATCACCTCACTCGACGGCTACGTGAACGACGTGGAGGGCGGCTTCTCCTGGGCCGCGCCGTCCGACGAGCTGCACGCGGTCGTCAACGACCAGGAACGCGAGGTCGGCACCTACCTGCTCGGCCGCCGCATGTACGAGACGATGCGGTTCTGGGAGACCGCTCCCGGTGACGTCCCCGGCCCGGGGGGCGAGTACGCCCGGATCTGGCGCGCGGCCGTCAAGATCGTCTTCTCCACCACCCTCGAGGACGTCACGACGGCACGCACCACGCTCGCCACCTCGTTCGACCCGGTGGCGGTCGAGGCGCTCAAGGCCTCGAGCGTCCTCGACGTCGGTGTCAGCGGCCCCACCCTGGCCGCGCACGCCTTCCGTGCCGGCCTGGTCGACGAGGTGCACCTGTTCCTGCACCCCGTGCTGGTCGGCGGGGGCATGCGGGCGCTGCCCGACGACATCACCGAGTCACTCGACCTCGTGGGGGTCGACCGGATCGGCGCGGTCGTGCACCTCCACCACCGCATCCGACGCTGACGCCGGCGGAGCACTACGGCCCACAGCACGGTGAGCAAGAGCAAGTTCCCGTCACCCGCCGCCCATCCGGCGGCGCCCGACACGCCGAGCACCGTGACGTGGACGCGGCGCCGGAAGGAGGTGAGCTCTTCGAAGCGGTTGCAGAACGGCACGGTGAGAGGGGAACTCGTGAGGATCTGCACCCGGTCCGGGTGACTCGCATCTCCCGGAGCAGCTCGTCCCAGTCGCGGGTGAGCATCTCCCGTGATGGATCGTCGACAGTGCCGTTGGTCGTGGCGGTCAGTGTTCTCCCTCGCGCAGACGCGCATTCCTGGGCGGTTGCGGGTGGGAGAGTGGTCCGCGTGACCGACCCCGACGTGAGCATTGACGGACTCCTGCCCGGCCTCTGCGCCCGGGTGCCCACCGCTGCCGACGCACCCGAGGTCGTGGCCCTTGTGACGGCGCACCAGCGGGCAGCCAGGGGCTCGGCCGGCGTCGACCCGGAGGCGGTGCTCGGCCAGCTCGCCGGCACCGGCTCGTGGACCCGGCGCCAGGCGCTGGTCCACGACCCCGCGGGCCGGCTGGTCGGGTGGCTCTCGGTGCACGACCGCGCGTCCGGTCGCACCCTCGTCGAGGTGACGATCACCCCGGCTCTGCCCGACGAGGATGCCGATGCCCTGGCGACCGCGCTGTTCGGAGCGGGCGAGCGTCACGCCGTCGACATCGCTGCGATGCGTGGCCTGCGGTCGACGTTGCTCGACTCCGGTGCCTACGCCGACGACCGGCGCCAGCAGCGCTGGCTCGTTGCGTCCGGCTTCGAGTGCACGCGCACCTGGCTCCAGATGACCCGGCCGATCCGGGCCGACGAGGCGCAGGCCCAGCCGGCTCCCCGCGAGGGGGTCACGGTGCGTCCCGTCGAGCGTCACGCGGACGGCCTACCGGTCGCGCAGGACCTGCAGGACGTGCACCGCGTGCTCGAGGAGTCCTTCCAGGACCACTTCAGCTCCTACCGCGAGAGCTTCCCCGAGTTCGTCATGCGGCTGCGCGAGGACCCGGGTCACCGCTGGGACCACTGGTGGCTCGCGACTGTCGAGACCGACGAGGGTGTCCTCCCCGGCGGGGCGCTGGTCTGCTCGGTCATCCGTGAGGACGCCCAAGGGTTCGAGGGCAGCTATGTCGACTACATCGGGGTGCATCGGCGCGCGCGTGGGCGCGGCGTCGCGAAGGCGCTGTTGCACATCGCGATCGGGGATGCCGCGCGGCGGGGCCGCAACCGCGTCGGCCTCGAGGTGGATGCCGACTCGCCGACCGGTGCGGATGGCCTCTACACCTCGATGGGCTGGGCGACGGACTACCGCACGCAGTCGTGGCACCGCGAGCTCGACGCCCGCGGCCGCCCTCAGCCCGAGTAGATGTCGATGACGAGCCGGGTCGGTTTCGTGAGCACGGTGACCTTGAACGGGCGCTGCCGGTCGCGCACCCCGACGAACGACTGCCCGTAACCCTCGAAGCCGCCGTAGACCGGCATCGCCTGGGCGATCACCGTGCCGGCGATGGAGGACGCCGAGGCGTCGCTCGGCTGTGGGGTGCTCTCCGCGGGCACCCCCACGAAGGTGACCATCACCTCGAGGTAGGCCTTGCCCCGCACGTCGACGGAGTCACCGCTGCCATCGGCCGTGGGCTCGGCGACGTAGCGCACCTGGTAGGAGGGCCGGCCCGGGCCGGCGAACTGCCAGACCACCCGGTCGTAGCCGGTGTGCCGACCGACCCGCACGACGCCGATGCTGCCGAGGTCGCCGCCGAGCTCGGGGAACGTCGCCGACGACGCGTCCGCGAGCGAGAACCCGGCCGGGGCCGAGGGCTGCTGTGTCGGCGAGGCCGTGGGCGACGGCGAGGAGGAGCTGGCCGTGGGGGAGGGAGTGACCGACTCGCTCGACGCGGTGGCGCTCGGGCTCGGGGTGGGGCTCGGCGCGGGGTCGGTGCCGTCAGAACACCCCACGAGCGCGAGGGCCCCCACGGCCAGGACGGCGATGCTGCTGACGGTGCGAGACGGACGCATGACGACCTCCTGCATCGACGGTACGCGCCTGCGCCGGAGTCCACCTCCCGGCCGCCCGGGACGGCGCCCCCGGCGCGCCCCGTCGAGAGCCCGACCACCCCGGGGCGGTCTCGCGGCATGCTCGGCGCGAAGATCATCGCCCCCCTCTCGACGCCGATCATGGGCATCGCGCTCGGCATGGTGAAGCGCGAACGGATCCGGGCCGGCAGGTTCGTCTTTGGGGCGCGGTGATCGTCGTGCTGATCGGGGTCGTGGCCGCCCTCGTCGTGCCCGACGTCGACCTCCAGACCAACTCGCAGATCACCGGGCGCACCTGACCACGCTGGTCGACCTGATCGCCGCCGTCGCCACAGGCCTCGCTGGCGCGGTGGGGCTCTCGCGCCGTGACGTGGCCGCGGTGCTGCCGGGTGCCGCCATCGCGATCTCGCTCGTGCCGCCACTGGCCGTGGTTGGGATCTGCCTTGGTGAGGGGTCGGTCTCGCTGGCCCTGGGGGCCCTGCTGCCCTTCGTCTCGAACCTGGTCCCCGTGGTCATCGCCGGCACCATGGTGTTCGCCGCCCTCGGCTACTCCGCGGAGGTCGATCGGCAGGCCGCCGGGTGGGCGCGGCGCGCAAGTCCTCGCTGACGCTGGTGGTGCTGCTCCTCGCGGTGCTCATCCCGCTCGCGGTGAACACCGCCCTGGTCCTGGTGCTGCACAGCTGGACCGGGCAGGTCCAGACCGTGACCGAGAGCTGGCTCGCCGGCACCCCCAAGGCCGAGGTCCCCGACGTCGCCTTCGCGTCCAGCTCGTTGCGGATCGAGGTGCGCACCCCCATGGGCAACCTCCCCCCGACCGACGACCAGCTGCGAGCACTCGACGGCGTGCTGCCCAACGGCTTGGTGATCGTGGTCGACAACACCTACGGCGAGGAGATCGACGTCGGTACGACCGGCTCGGGTGCCTCCACCGGCTGTCCCGGGCGAAAGACCCCGGACGGTCGGGACCCCGGGCCCTGTTCCCAGGGACACCGGTGCGGCCAGCGTTGGTGCGTCACATTCCGACACCCGAAGGGCGCACCGCCATGAGCATCACGAGCACCACCACCACCAACGCCACCGACGACACCATCTCGCGCCTGCTCGAGCAGACGGATGCCGACCGGCTCGCCGCCGTGACCCCCCACCGCCGCTCCTGGGCCGGCGCCAGCGCCGGCGGCGCGTGAGGGTGGCCTCGGCGTCGGCTGAGGCCGCGGCTGGTATCTGCCGGCACCCCGGGCGCTCCTGTTGTGCAGCACCCTGACCAGGAGGACCCATGTCGCTGACCTTCCCCAGGAGCGCGCCGGTGAGCATCCCTGGACCGGTCGCCGGCCCCGCTGCTACCACGGCCACCGCGGCCCCCACCGCCGCCCCCACGGCCACCGCCGTCGCCGCCACGGCCACCGCCGCCCCGACCCCGCGTCTCGAGCTCAGCGTCGGCGCGGCCGTCGAGCGCTACCTCACCCTCGCCTCAGCGCTGCCCGGCACGGCGATGCACTATGCCGTCAAGGCCAACCCGCACCCCGTTCTGCTCCGGGCGCTCGCCCAGGCCGGGTGCCGGTTCGACGTCGCCAGCCCCGCTGAGGTGCGGGTCGCGCTGGAGGCGGGCGCGGCGGCATCCCACCTGGTGCACTCCAACCCAGTCGCGCGTCGTGACCACCTCGCTCAGGCGCACGCGCTGGGGGTGCGGCTCTTCGTCGTCGACTCGGCGGGGGAGGTCGCCAAGCTCGCGGACGCCGCGCCGGGGTCGTCGGTGCTGGTGAGGATCGTGACGTCGGGATCGGGCTCGGACTGGCCGCTGTCGCGCAAGTACGGCTGCACGGTCGACGACGCGGTGGCCCTGCTCGTCGAGGCCGCCCGCCGTGGGCTGGACCCCGCCGGCGTGTCGTTCCACGTCGGTTCCCAGCAGCGTGACCCGCACGCCTGGGGTGCGCCGATCGCGTCGGCCGCCAGGGTGTTCGCAGCGGTCCGCGCCGCGGGGTACTACCCGTGGTTGCTCGACCTCGGCGGCGGCTTCCCGGCCCGGCTCGACGGAGAGCCGCTGCCCATCGCCGACTACGGTCGGGTCATCGACACCCACCTCGCGAACTCCTTCGGCGCGGACCGGCCGCGCACCCTCGTCGAGCCCGGGCGCGGCATCGTCGGGGATGCCGGTACGGTCGTCACCAGCGTCGTGGGCGTCGTCGACCGGGGCGGCACCCGCTGGGTGTTCGTCGACGCTGGCGTCTTCACCGGCCTCGTCGAGACTCTTGACGAGGCGATCCGGTACCGGCTGGAGACCCCCGACGTCGGTGGTCGCACCGGGCCGTGCGTGCTCGCCGGCCCGACTTGCGACAGTGCGGACGTGCTGTACGAGACGACGCCGGTGTGGCTGCCGCTGTCACTGGCGGAGGGTGACGAGCTGCGCATCCACGCGGCCGGGGCCTACTCCACGTGCTACTCGACGGTCGGCTTCAACGGGTTCGCACCGCTGCCCACGGTGGTCTTGCGCTGACCGTCGGCTACACGTCAGATCGTCGCCGTCCTCGCCGACCGCGGCTCCATCGGCGACCGGGTGGCACTGCGCGAGGCGGGCGGGTGGGTTCCCCGGTGCGTCGGTCCTGATGAACTGCGCTTCGGATGCCAGGCGCGCGGGTCACTCGGAGTGCGCCGGCCACGGTGACAAGCGCCTCGGATGCCGCGTGCCGGGTTCGTGGCCTCCCTCGCCTTCCCGCATGAATCGCGCTGTAGGACAGTTGATCTGGTTGTGGACAACCCTTGGATTCGTACGTGTGTTCGAGTATGCTGTGGGTATGTCCAGCAGCCCACTCCGCCAGCGCGTCGCCGCCCTGCGCGCGGAGGCGTCCGCGGTGGGGGTGCAGCTCGTCGCTGAGGCCGCCGGCATGGACCCCGAGGAGCTGTTCGAGGTCGCTGGGGAGCTGCAGGGGGTGGTCAACGCGGTCGAGGGGGCGCAGCTGGTCGCGATCGCGCACGCGTCGTCGTTGGAGATCCGCCTGACCGAGCGTGGGCCGGTCGATGTGCGCCACGAGGTGGGGTTCGTCGACGCGATGGCCTCCTCGGAGGTGTCCCTGGTCACCGGGGTCGGGCAGTGGGCCGCCGGCCGCAAGGTCGGGTTGGCCGCGGACCTGTCCTGC
>JBBQWX010000021.1:0-40022 GCA_038210185.1 Actinomycetales bacterium | reverse complement strand
GCACTGGGCGACCTGATCCACTCAGCAATGACCCCAGACGGCCCTCGGGAAGTCCCCTTGGTCAGAAAATTGGTCAGAAACCACGCCGGCGACGACTCTACGACCGCCACAAAAGCGGAGTCGACGGAAGCCTGACGTCCCTCGCGTCTTGCACCCGGCGCCGAACTCGCGCGCATACCTGCAGGTCAGCGACCTAAACAGCAGAAGGCCCGGACCACTGGTCCGGGCCTTCTGCTTGCTGACGCTTTGGTAGCGGGGGCAGGATTTGAACCTGCGACCTCCGGGTTATGAGCCCGGCGAGCTACCGAGCTGCTCCACCCCGCGTCGAGTGAGTCACGGCGTGAACTTCATCCGTGCTCGGTATGTCCGAGCGTACGTGACCGACCCGGCCGGGGCCAAATCGGCGCCCTGCGCCACAGCCGTAGGCGATCAGCCACTCGCCGACGGACTCGGCGACGGACTCGCCGACGGACTCGGCGAGGGCGACGGGCTGGCCGGCGGTGTGCCCGCGGTCAGCTGCGGCGCCAACCCCTGGGCCTTGCGGATCGCCGCCTCGAGCTTCTTCTGGGCCTCGCCGTAGGCCGCGAAGTCGCCGGCCTTGAGCGCTGCCTGTCCCGCCGTGTACTGCGCCTCGACCTCGGCCAGGGCCGCGGCGAGCTGGGCGCCGACCGTGCCGACCGGAGTGGTCGGTTTCCCCGGCTCGGTGGGCTCGTCGGCCGCTCCGCCCTCACCGAACAGGCCCGTCACGGCCTGCGCAAGGGTGTCGCCCCAGGCCACGGTCGTGCCGTAGACAGCCACGGTGATCTTGTTCTGCGGGAACGACCCGGAGCCCGCCGCGGCCTGCACGTAGATCGGCTGCACGTAGAACATGCGGCCCTCCAGGGGGAAGGAGAGCAGGTTGCCGAAGGTCAGGGCCTTGCCCGAGCCCGAGTTGTTGGTGATGTACTGGGCCAGCGACAGCTGCTCGGCAGCGTTCTGCGAGCGCACCGGGGAGTTCTGGATCTGGTTGAGCACCTGGCCCGGCCCGGCAGGCGTCGCCGAGCCGTACTCGAGCAGGCGCAGCAGGCCGTAGTCCTCCGCTGGTTTGCCGGCCTGGTTGCCGGCGTCGGCGTCGACCGCCAGCAGCCCGCGCAGGATCTCTCGCCCCGCCTCGTTGTTGCTGGCCGGCACGAAGGGCGTCGTGATGGAGAACGCCGCCTCGGACTCGCCCGGCATCGCGATCGACTGGAAGACCACCGGCTGGTCCTGGGAGGCCACCGACGGGTCGCGCGGCACGCGCCACCGGTCGTTGCCGGAGAAGAAGTCGCCGGGGTTGGTCACGTGGTACTCGGTGAGCAGCTCGCGCTGTACCTTCAGGAAGTCCTGCGGGTAGCGGATGTGCGCCATCAGCTCACCGGAGATCTCGGACAGCGGCCGCACCGACCCCGGGAAGGCGTTGCTCCAGGCCTTGAGCATCGGGTCCTTGGTGTCCCAGCCGTAGAGCTTCACGTCGCCGGTGTGGGCGTCGACGGTGGCCTTGACCGCGTTGCGCACGTAGTTGACCTGACCGGTGCCGACCGTCACGACGTTGGAGCGCTGGGCGACCGAGTCCGAGGTCGCCTCGGCGAGCTCGATGAGGCGGCTGTTGGGGTAGCTGGCCGAGGTCGTGAACCCGTCGACGATCCACTGCACCCGACCCTCGATGACGGCCGGGTAGACGTTTCCGTCCAGCCGCAGCCACGGCGCCACCCGCTCGACCCGCTCGGTCGGCGAGCGGTGGTCGAGGATGCGGGACTCGCTGTTGACGGCATCCGAGAGCAGGAAGTTGGCCTCGCGGTACTTGATCGCGTAGGCGAGCTGGCGCAGGGTCGACCCGATCGGCACCCCGCCGTCACCGGCATACGTGGTGTTGACCGCGACCTCGCCCTCCCCGCCAGCGGGGTAGTCGAACTCACGCGGTGGGGCGCCCGCACGGGCCCCCACCACGGAGTAGGCCGGGGACAGCTCACCGAAGTAGATCCGCGGCTCGTAGTCCCCGAGGGCGCTGCGCCCACCGCCCTCGAAGAAGACCGGGTCTCCCTCGGTCGTCCTCTGGTTGCCGTAGGCGGCGTAGAAGCCGTAGCCGTGCGTGAACACCGTGTGGTCGTTCAGCCAGTTGCGCTGGCCCTGCGGCAGTCCCTCGATGTTGATCTCGCGCGTGGCCACGACGGCGTCGCGGGTCTGGTTGTCGATCGTGTACCGGTCGACGTCGAGGGTGTCCGGGAAGGCGTAGTAGTCGCGCTGGCCCTCGAGCTGGCGGAACGTGGGCGCGACGACGTTGGGGTCGATGATCCGCACGCCCGGGATGTCGTTGGCGGCGGCGCGCAGGACGTCCTTGTTCTCGGTCTGGGCGGCTGGTGGGTTCTGGATCCGCTTGACCCGGTCGAGCCCGAAGGCGGCGCGCGTGGCGCTGATGTTGCGCTCGATGTACTTCGCCTCCAGGGACTTCGCCGAGGGCGTGACCCTGAGCGACTGGACCAGGGCGGGGTAGATGCCACCCACCACCACGGCGGTGACCACGAGCAGGACGACGCCGGTGATCGGCAGCCGCCAGCTGCGGCTCCAGATCGCGGCGAGGAAGAACGCCGCACACATCAGCGCGGCGACCGCCAGGATCGCCTTCGCGGGCAGCACGGCCTTGTCGTCGGTGTAGGTGATGCCGGTGAGCAGCGATCCCTTCTCCGTCGACAGCGAGTAGCGGTCGAGCCAGTAGGAGGCGGCGCGGGTGAGGGCGATCAGCGCACCGAGGATGCCGAGGTGCACGAACGCCGCGCGGGTCGTGGGACCGCGCCCGGGCAGCTGCAGGCCGCCGTAGACGTAGTGCGTGAAAGCCGCCGCGATGAACGCCAGGGCCAGCACGACCGTCGCGAAGCTGACGACGAAACGAAGCCACGGCAGGGTGAAGACGAAGAAGCCGACGTCGAGGCCGAACTGCGGGTCCTTGATGCCGAACGGCTCGCGGTTGGCCCACAGCAAGAAGGTGCGCCAGGCCCCCATCGAGCCCGACCCGGCGAGCAGGCCGAGGACGACCGGGACGGCCACCACTGCGATGCGGCGCAGCGGCTCGATGGCCTGGCGGTACTGCTCGAGCACCTGCTGGGCCGGGGTCACCGGGATGTACAGCGGACGGGTGCGGTAGGCGATGACCAGGCTCGAGGCGACCACGCCGCCGGTGAGAAGTGCGGCGACGGCGAAGAGGCCGGCCTTGGCCGTCAGCTCCTTGACGAAGACGTCACGGAAGCCGACGGAGTCGTACCACCACACGTCGGTGAGCACGTCGGCGACGATGCCGCCGAGCACGACCACTCCCAGCACGACGAGCAGGGTGGTGCCCAGCGGCCCCCGCCGACGTCGGCCGGTGGCCCGCGGTGGCCCGCTCGGGCCACTGTCGGACCCCTCCGGGCGTGACGGACCATCTGCGGGGCCCGAAGGCCCGTCGAACCACTCCGAGCGACTCACTGCTCTCCTCGTCCCGCCGTCGGGGATCTCCCGTGTCAGTCGTGGGCAATGTACCTCGGCCACCTGCGCGTCCATCGGGCACCATGGTCCGGTGACCGACTCCCCCCAGCCCGTGACCGACCCGCTGACCCTCGCCGCCCTCGACACCGAGCGGCACGTCGCGCGTTCCGGGTGGGACCAGCCGGTACGGCTGTTCGCCCTGGTGCCCACGCGAGAGCTGCTCGAGCACGAGCCCCAGCTCGCCGCGGGGATGGCCACCCACGACGCCGTCACGGGCGCGCTGAGCGCCGTGGAGCAGGACGACCTGCCCGGGTCCTCGGGTCTGGAGGAGCTGCTCGCGCGCATCGCCTGGCCCGAGCAGGTGGCGGGCTGCGCCCTGGCCGTCGAGCGCATCGTCGTGCCCCCGGATGCCGAGCGTGACCTGCCCGACGACGCCGCCGAGGCGCTGCGCGCGGTCGCCGACCATCCCGCCCGTGCCGACGTGCGGCTGCTCGTGGCGGTGACCCGGGACGGCTCGGCCCGCTGCCTGCTGCGCCAGCGCGCCCACGACAGCGACGACCGGGTGGCCCTCGGCGAGGACATCGCACCGGGGTTGGTGCACGCCCTGCGAGCGACCCTCAGCCCGGCCTGAGCCCACCCCCGGCGGGCGTCAGCCGCAGCTCGGCAAGGAGGCGGTGTCGCCCGTGCCGATGTCGCGCACGGCCTGGATGCCGTCGTCGAACGACGCGACCTTGACGACCCGCAGCCCGTCGGGAACGTTCCCGACGACCTCGGTGCAGTTGCCGGCCGGGGCGAGGAAGAAGTCGGCGCCGGCCCGGCGGGCCCCGATGAGCTTCTGCCGGAGGCCGCCGATCGGCCCGACCGCCCCGGAGTCGTCCATGGTGCCGGTGCCCGCGATGCTTTCGCCGCCGGTCAGCTCGCCGGCGGTCAGCACGTCGTAGATCGCCAGGCTGAACATCAGCCCGGCGGACGGCCCGCCGACGTTGCCGGTGCGCAGGGTGACGTCGACCGGGAGGTCGTAGTCGAGCCGCAGCCCGACCCCGATGACGGTGCGGCCGTCGGACTCGGCCGTCTTCGCCGTGACGGTGCGCTCCTTGCCGTCGCGGCGCACGACCACGGGAAAGGTGTCGCCGGGTTCGTGCCGTTGCACCGCGGTCCGCACGGCCTCGGCCGACGTCGCCGGGTCGCCGTCGACGGTGACGAGCACGTCATCGGGCTCGAACACACCGGCGGACGGGCTGCCGTCCGGGACGCCCGCGATGACGATCTGCTCGTCGACGTCCGTGCCGAGGGCCCGCAGCGCCGTCGCGGTGGCGACGCTCTGCGAGCCGGCCATCTCGGCGGCGCCCTCCTCCTGGGCGTCCTCCTCGCTCTGCTGTGGCGGGAAGACCTGCTCCTCGGGGAGGATCTCGTGCGAGCCACTGAGCCAGGCCTGGGCCAGGTCGTAGGCGTTGACCCGCACGCCGGGCCCCCCGTCGACGCTGACCGTCGTGAAGTCCAGGGTGCCGCTCGTGGGGTAGGTCGTGGCTCCGTCGATCGAGAGCAGCGGCTTGCCGTCGACCTTGCCGAGGATGTTCGTCGCCGGCCCCGGGGACATGACCACGTAGGGCAGGCCGACGAAGGTCAGTGCGGCGGCAACGGCGATGGCGACGAAGGTCACCGTGAGCAGGGCGGCGGGAAGCACCCCCGGACGCGTGGGATGGCGGCGCCCGCGCCGGCGAGCGCCGCGATCGGGCGACTCTTCCGGGTCGTCGGGCCACCCCGCATCGCCGACCACGCCGGAGGTCGGCTGGCTCACGGCAGGCCCACCCACTCGGTGGAGCCGTCACCCAGGCTCTGGTGCTTCCAGATCGGCGTCTGCGCCTTCAGGGTGTCGATGAGGTCACGGCAGGCGTCGAAGGCCTGACCCCGGTGTGGAGCGGCCGCGGCGACCACGACAGCGAGGTCGCCGACCCGTAGGGCGCCCACGCGGTGCACCGCCGCGACGCGGTACCCCTGGGACCGGCCGAGCACGTCGTCGCAGGTGCGGCGCATCGCATCGACGGCACCGGGATGCGACTCGTAGTCCAGCGCGGTCACCGGGTCGCCGTGGTCGTGGTCGCGCACGACCCCGACGAACAGCGCGATGCCACCGCAGGCGGGATGGCGGACGGCGTCGAGCACCTCGTCGACGGACAGCGGCTCGTCGCGCAGGGCGACGAGCGCGACCGCGTCGTGGTCGGTCGGCATGGGGCTCCTCGGTGGCGTCCGGCGGAACCTTCCGGGCCGGATCGTGGTTGGCTGTATCGAGACGACATCCTCTCACCTGACGCGAGGAGCCCCGAGTGACCGACCCCCAGCACGACGACGACGACACCCCGGGCCTGCCCCCCGAGATCGAGGAGCTGCTGCGCGGCCTCACCGGCGGCGAGATCGACCCCCAGATGGTGTCCATGATGCAGGGCATGGGCCTGGACAAGGTCGACCCCCAGATGCTGGCGATGGTGATGAGCCAGGTGCAGGCGCTGTTCGCCGCCCCCGAGAGTGACACCGCGGTCGACGCCGCGCTCGCGACCGACATCGCCCGCAAGACCGTGGCCGCTGAGGGCGACGCGCTCGCCAGCGGGTCCGACGGACGCGCCGCGGCCGAGGCGGTTCAGGTGGCCGGCCTGTGGCTGGATGCCGCCACCGATCTCGCGACCCCCGGCCTCACCGGTGTCGCGTGGAGCCGGGCCGAGTGGGTCGAGGCGACGATGCCGGTCTGGACCGACCTCGTGGAGCCGGTGGCCGCGGGGGTCACCGACGCCGTCGGCACCGCCCTGAGCGGTCAGCTGGGCCGGCTGGGCGACTCCGGGATGCCCGAGGGGTTGCTCGACCAGGCCGGGCCGATGCTGCGCCGGCTGCACGGCTCGCTGTTCTCCATGCAGCTCGGCCAGGGCACCGGCACGCTCGCCGGCGAGGTGCTGACCGGCTGCGAGGTCTCCCTGCCCCTCGTACCCGCGCCCACGGTGGTGTTGATGCCGGCCGCCGTGCGTGAGTTCGCCGCAGGCCTCGAGGTCGACGAGCCGCAGGCCCGGCTCTACCTCGCGGTCCGCGAGGTCGCCAGGGTGCGGTTGTTCGGGGCCGTGCCCTGGCTGGCGCCGGCGCTGCTGGCCGCCGTGCGGGACTATGCCGCCGACATCACCATCGACACCACCGCGATCGAGGAGGCGGTCGGCTCGATCGACCCCTCCGACCCCGAGGCCGTGCAGCAGGCGCTGCAGGGGCGGATGTTCGCCCCCCAGCCCTCCCCCGCCCAGCAGGCCGCCCTCGGTCGGCTGGAGACCCTGCTCGCCCTGGTCGAGGGCTGGGTCGACGTCGTCACCGACCGCGCGACCCGCGGCCACCTGCCCCAGGCCGACGCGCTCGGTGAGGCCGTGCGGCGCCGGCGCGCCACGGGCGGACCTGCCGAGAAGGCGTTCGGCGCCCTCGTCGGGCTCGAGCTGCGGCCACGCCGGCTGCGCGACGCGGCCAACCTCTTCGCCGCCCTGGAGGAGTCCGGGGGCCCGGGCGCACGCGACGGCGCCTGGCGGCATCCTGACCTCGCCCCCGGCGCGAACGACCTCGACGACCCCCTGAGCTACGTCGAGCGCACCGCGCGCCCCGAGACCGACGAGATGGATGCCGCGCTCGACCGCCTGCTCAGCGGCGAGGACGACGCGTGACCGATGCCGCGCTCGACCGCCTGCTCAGCGGCGAGGACGACGCGTGACCGATGCCGCCCCCGGTGCGGGTGCGGGTGCGGGTGTGACGCGTGTGACGCGTGTGCCCGACCCGGCAGTGGTGACCGCCTTCGGGCACCTGCGGGCGGATGCGGCGGCGGTGCTGGGCGCCTGGTCGGCGCCGGACGCGGAACAGGAGCGGTTGCGCCGGGCCTACCTGGCCCAGATCGCGGCCGAGCCGGACGCGGTCGCCAAAGCCGGCCCGCCGGCGCACCTCACGGCATCCTGCGTGCTGCTCGACCCCAGTGGTGGTCAGGTGCTGCTCACCCTGCACCGAAAGGCGAACGCCTGGTTCCAGTTCGGGGGGCACCTGGAGGCTACAGACGCCACGGTGTGGGCGGCGGCCCGCCGGGAGGCCCGCGAGGAGTCCGGCATCGACAGCCTCGAGCCGCTCCCCCGACCGGTACAGCTCGACCGGCACCTGCTCGTCGGGTCGTTCGGGGCCTGCCGGGAGCACCTCGACGTGCGCTACGCCGCAATGGCCCCCGCGGACGCGCGGGCGCACGTCAGTGAGGAGTCACACGACGTGCGGTGGTGGCCGGTCGACGCCCTGCCCGCCGACACCCGCGCCGAGCTCACCCCGCTGGTGTCACTCGCGCGGGTCGCCCTCGGTCTCGGCTGACAGCACGACCGCCGCTGCCGCGGGGACGGCAGCCGCCGGTGCGTCGGGCGCCCCGTCGACGGGGTCGTCCTCACCGTCCACGTCGGGCGGCAGGCCCTCGGCGTGGGCCAGCCCGTCGAGGAAGCCGCGCGCTCGCTCCAGCCGTGGGTAGGAGGCGAGCAGCCGCCAGAACGCCGGGCCGTGCCCCGGGACGAGGAGGTGGGCCAGCTCGTGCAGCAGCACGTAGTCGAGCACGTGGTCGGGCACGTCGCGCAGCCGGTCGGACACCCGGATGGTGCCCTCGGCGGGGGTGCACGAGGCCCAGCGCCGACCCATCGTCGACACCCACCGCACGCTCGCGGGGCGCGCGTGACCCCCGAGGTAACGGTGCGACAGCTGCCCGGCACGGGTGGCCAGCGCCTCGTCCGACGACTGCCGCCGGCGTTCGCCGGCCGTGAGCCGGGCGAGCATCCGCTCCACCCAGCGGGCCTCATCAGCGGCACTGAACGACGCCGGGATGAGCACCACGGTGCGGGCGCCGTCGCGGTAGGCGCTCACGGTGCGCCTGCGGCGGCGGCTGCGGCGGACCTCGACGTCCTCACTGCTCACGGGACGAGCGTAGGCGCCCGGCCTTGCGTGTGGCGAATGGTACGGGTGTGGCGCGCGGTGCGTCGGGCGTGCTCGGCACGGGCGCGTCCCGGGGGCGTTCGTGCTCAGGCGTGGTTAGGGTTGACACGTCCCCGCCGCAGTGCGGCACCCCCGCATCGACCCGGCCAACCGGCCGAGGTCGACGACAAGGAGAGCTTTCATGGCTGACGAGACCTACAAGGGCGAGTTCTACTGCGTGAAGTGCAAGGAGAAGCGCGAGGCCGAGGGCAAGGTCGTCGTGTCCGAGAACGGCCGCCGGATGGCCAAGGGTGTCTGCCCGGTCTGCGGCACCAACCTCAACCGCATCCTCGGCAAGGCCTGAGTTCCCGTCTCCGCTACCAACGGCCCCGATCCACGTCGGATCGGGGCCGTTGAACGTTCCCGACCCTGTGGACGAACCCCCGGGGCCGCCACCGCGCGGCAGGATGGCTGACGTCGGGCAGCATGACGAGGGGGGTGCCGGTGGACGCGTCGGGGGCGCAGCGAACGCCGGTGCCGCGGCGCGACCCGCTCGGTCGGGCCGGTTCGCCACGACCCGTGGTCGTCGACGGCTGGGGCCCGTTGGCCGAGGAGCTGGTGGCCCAGCTGAGACGGTGCGACGTGCAGGTCCGTGGGGGCCGCCACGCGGCCGACGGAGCCGAGCTGGCCCTGAGCACGAGCGAGAGCCTCCCCGGTGTGGTCGTGGTGGTCGCCGAGGGCCGCGCGCCATGGTGGGCCGGCGCCCCCTGGCAGGCCCGCGGAGTGCCACACCTCCCAGTCGTGCTGGGCGAGACCGGGGTCGTCGTCGGCCCGCTCGTACTCCCCGGGCGCACGGCCTGCCTGCGCTGCGCCGGCCCCGCGTGGCCGGTCAGCCGGGTCTGCGAGGCCGGGGCGGTGTCACCGGGCACCGCCGTGCTGGCCGCAGCGGTGGCGACGGTGACGGTGCTGGCCACCCTGCGCGGGGACACCTCGCTGGGTGGCATCTCGACCGAGATCGGCCTCGATGAGGTGGTCGTCACGCACCGCCTGTGGAAGCTGCGACCCGGCTGCTGCTGCTCGTCGGCGACAATGGCCGGGTGAGCGACATCCCCCGAGGCTCGATAGCCCGGACCGCCAAGCTCGTCGGCCTGCCCCTCGGGCATGCCGGACGGGCGGCCCTCGGGGTCGGCAAGCGGGTCGGGGGCCGCCCGGCCGAGGCCGTAGCGGCCGAGCTGCAGGCCCGCACCGCCGAACAGCTGTTCTCGGTGCTCGGCCAGCTCAAGGGCGGCGCGATGAAGTTCGGCCAGGCCCTGTCGGTCATGGAGGCCGCGATGCCCGAGGAGCTCGCCGGGCCCTACCGGGCGACCCTCACCAAGCTGCAGGAGTCCGGCCCGCCGATGGGCGCCGACCGCGTGCACCTGATCCTCGCGCGCGAGCTCGGACCACGCTGGGCCAGCACCAAGCTCGTCGAGTTCGACGACGTGCCGGCCGCCTCGGCCTCGATCGGCCAGGTGCACAAGGGCGTCTGGCGCGACGGCCGTGAGGTCGCCGTGAAGATCCAGTACCCCGGAGCGGCCGAGGCGCTGATGTCCGACATCAACCAGCTCTCGCGCGTGGCCCGGATGGCCGGGTCCTGGCTGCCGGGCATCGACGTGAAGCCGATCATGGAAGAGCTCAAGGCGCGGATGAGCGAGGAGCTCGACTACCACCTCGAGGCACGCCACCAGCGGCACTTCGCCACCGCGTTCCGCGACGACGACGACGTGCTCGTGCCCGACGTGCTCGTCGACAACCACCACGTGCTCGTCACCGAGTGGGTCGATGGCACCCCCCTGTCCCGGATCATCGCCTCGGGCACCCAGGAGGAGCGCGACGAGGCGGCGACGCTCTACCTCGAGTTCCTGCTCCGGGCACCGAACCGCGCCCGCCTGCTGCACGCCGACCCGCACCCCGGCAACTTCCGGGTCACCGACGACGGCCGGCTCGGGGTGCTCGACTTCGGTGCGGTCAACCGCCTCCCCCACGGGTTGCCCCCGGCGATGGGGCGGCTGCTCACCGAGGCGCTGGCCGGCGACGCCCACGCGCTCGAGGCCGGGCTGCGCCGCGAGGGGTTCATCCGCAAGGGTGTCGAGATCGACCCCGAGGCCCTGCTCGCCTTTCTCATCCCGCTCGTCGAGCCCCTGCTCGAGGAGGAGTTCACCTTCTCGCGCGCTTGGCTGCGAGGCGCGGCCGCCCGGATCCAGGACCCCCGCAGGCCGCAGTTCCTCGTCGGCCTCAAGCTCAACCTGCCGCCCGAGTACCTGCTGATCCACCGGGTCTGGCTCGGCGGTCTCGGGGTGCTGAGCCAGATCGGTGGCACCGTGCCCCTGCGCGAGATGGTGTGCGCGCACCTGGCCGGCATCGACGAGTCGCGCCTGCCACCGCCTCGGGTGGCCTGAGGGGTCCGTCACCACCAGGTGGAGTCCAGTTTGCCCTCGATGCTGCGCAGGTGGGTGCGGCTGCAGGCGTCGCACGTCCAGACGTCACGGCCGTGCTCCACCCCGTGGGTCCAGGTGATCCGGGCCAGTGCCGCGACGTCGTCGTCGGGCGGGGTGGCACCGCACGTCGCGCAGACCGGACGCGGCAGGGGCGCCGGCGGCACGCCATCCGAGCTCTGGCCCCCGCCCACCAGCGGTCAGCTCCCGGCCTTGGCCGCCTTGGCGGCCCTCTTGAAGTCTCGCACCTTTCGCAGCGACTCGGCATCGACGACGTCGGCGACCGAGCGGTAGGACCCGGGCTCGGCGTAGGCACCGCACGCCTGCTCCCACCCGTGCGGCCGCACACCGAGCTGCTTGCCGAGCAGGGCGGCGAAGATCCGCGCCTTCTGCTCGCCGAAGCCGGGCAGCGCCTTGAGCCTCGTGACGAGCTCGGCGCCGGTGGCCGCACCGCGCCAGAGCGCCGCGGCATCACTGTCGTAGGTGTCGCGCACGACGACGGCCAGCGCCTGGATCCGCGCGGCCATCGAGCGTCCGTAGCGGTGGATCGCGGGGGGCGTGGCGCACAGGTCGGCGAACGCCTCGGGGTCCGCGGCGGCGACGGCGCCGGGCTCGAGGGAGCCGAACCGCTCGAGCACCTTGGCGGGGCCGGCGAACGCGCGTTCCATCGGGAACTGCTGGTCGAGCAGCATCCCGACGAGGAGCGCGAACGGGTCCTCGGACAGGACGCGGTCGGCGGTGGGTTCCTGGGCGATCGTCAACGCAGCCATGACCTCAGGGTAGCCAGCAGGCTCGCGCCCACGGCGCGCCAGACGTCGCGCTCGTCGAGGGAGGGCACCGCCGGTAGGAGGTCCTGGCGGAACGACACCGCCCCCGACGCGGGGTCGGGGGCGGTGCTTTCGTCGAGCACGGGTCTCATCGCACGATGGCGTGGATGCTGGCCCGCAGCTGCTCTCGCTCCGACGCCACCTGCATCCTGCGCTGCGCCTCGTGGACGCGGCGCTGGTGCATCGTGCGACGTATCTCGTGCATCCGCTTCGTGTACATCTGAAGTCTCCTTGACGGTGATCTGCTGGTGGGTGGTGGTGCCTACGCGGCGACCTCGGACTTGCGGGGGCGGCCACGGGGACGCTTGCGGGCGACGATCTCGCCCTGGACGAACAGCTCGCCGCCCCAGACGCCCCACGGCTCGCGCCGGTGGAGGGCACCCGCGAGGCACTCGACACGTGCCGGGCACGTGCCGCACAGGGCCTTGGCGAACTCGACCCCGTCGGGGGTGTCGGCGAACCACATCTCGGCGTCGTTCTCGCGGCAGGGAACTCCCTCGCCGGTCGTCTCGGACGCCTCGTGCAGGTCGAGGAGCTCGGTCAGCTGCATCGGGTTGTCACCTCCTTGTTCGGCGCGCCCGGTGGGGCGCTGCGTCGTCTCGGTGCGCCGGATGTGGCGCGGGGTACTCGGTGGGCGGGCGGTGTGGGCCCGCTGCGTGGTGATGGTCATGTCGGTGGCCTCGCGTGGTGGTCTGGGTCGGAGCTGCTGGTCTGGTGCCTGGCGGCGGGTACGAGAAAGGCCGCGGATCCCGGTGTCGGGATCCGCGGCCTCGAGGCGACCTGTCGTGCTGTCAGACAGGTGGTGCCTCGAGGCGTGGATATCCGACTCCCGTGAGCGGGGCGATGGCGTCGACGCCGGTGGTGCGGACCTCCGCGACGAGGAGGTCGCGACCGTCGTTGCTGGCGGCGAAGGACACAGTGCGCCCCTGAACGGAGCGGAACGCGACTGCGTGAGCGGTGTTGGCGCCGCACCGGGGACGCGTGCAGATCTCGCGGACAGCGCTCATCGCCATCTCCTTCGTCATCGTCGTCTCCATCAGGGCCAACCCTCCTCACTGCTTCTCGGTTCTGCCGCGCGCCCGGGCGGGTCACACGAGGTGGTCTGATCAGGTTAGGGGAGCCTGCGCGTACCCGGCAACGGGATTAGTGGGTTGATTTCGTCCACCACTGCCTTACGGAGCCACTTCGCCTGCCGCACAACGCTATTCGGCGCCAGAGAATTTTCCGAGAAGCTCGAGGACATCGGTGCCGTACCGCTCGAGCTTGGCCGGGCCGACGCCGTTGATGCGGGCCAGCGCCGCCACGTCGGCCGGCGCCCGCTCCGCGATGGCGGTGAGGGTGGCATCGGTGAACACGACGAAGGCCGGCACGTCGGCGGCCCGCGCTGTCTCCAACCGCCACTCGCGCAGCGCCTCGAACAGCCGCTCGTCCATCGTGGGCGGGCACGACGCGCAGCGGCCGATGGTGCGCTCCTTCGCGGTGCCGAGGTCGGCCCCGCACGTGCGGCAGGTGGTGCGAACGGGCGCGACGGGCCTGGCGCCGCCTGCGCCGCCCTTCCGGCTTCGCTTCGGCTGCGACCGGGCCGCCTCACCGAGCACGGCTGCGGTGCCGTCGAGGAAGCGGGACGGACGCCGGGTGGCCTTCGCACCCGGGGTGCGCGCCCGTGAGTAGGACATGACGAGGCGTTCACGGGCGCGGGTGACCCCCACGTAGAGCAGCCGGCGCTCCTCCTCGACCGCCTCCGGGGTGTCGGCCATCGTGATGGGCAGCAGCCCGTCGGAGCACCCGACGAGGAAGACGGTGTCCCACTCCAGGCCCTTGGCAGCGTGGAAGGACGCCAGCGTGACGCCGTTGACCGTGGGGGCGTGCTGGGCGGAGGCCCGCTCCTCCAGCTCGCGCACCAGGGCCGGGAGCCGCGCCCGCGGGTCGAGGGCGAACAGGTCGTCGGCGAGCGAGGCCAGGGCCGACAGCGACTCCCAGCGCTCGCGGGCCGCGCCACCGCTCGTCGGGGCTTCCCGGCTCCAGCCGGCGCCCAGGAGCACGTCGCGCGCGAGGTCGGGCAGTGGCACCGAGCCGTCGTCGGAGCGGGCCGCGCCGCGCATGAGCACGATCGCGTCGCGGACCTCCCTGCGCGAGAAGAAGCGCTCTCCACCGCGCACGAGATAGGGGATGCCGCGCTCGGCCAGCGCGGTCTCGAAGGCCTCACTCTGGCCGTTGGTGCGGAAGAGCACCGCGACCTCGCAGGGCGGGTGGCCCGAGTCGACCAGCCCGGCGATGCGCGTGGCGACGGTCGCCGCCTCGTCGGGGTCGTTGTCGGCGACGAGAAGCTCGGGCGCAGGCCCGTCCGGGCGTTGCGCCCGCAGCTCGACCGACCCCGACCTGCGCTGGCCGCCGGGCCCGCGCAGGACCAGGTTCGCCAGGCCCACGACCTGTGGGGTCGAGCGGTAGTTACGCACCAGCTCGACGGTGCGAGCCTGCGGGTGTCGGGTGCGAAAGCCAAGAAGGTGCTCGGGCGAGGCCCCGGTGAACGAGTAGATGGTCTGCGCCGGGTCACCGACGACGCACAGGTCGCGCCGCTCACCCAGCCACAGCTCGAGCAGGGTCTGCTGGAGGCGGTTGACGTCCTGGTACTCGTCGACGACGAAGTGCCGGTACTGGCTGCGCACGGCCCGCGCGACCTCGTCGTGCTCACGCAGGATGCCTACCATCAGCAACAGCACGTCCTCGAAGTCGATGACCCCGCGCTCGGTCTTCACCTCCTCGTAGGCCGCCACCAGGCGCGCCATGGCCGTGGGGTCGAGCCCGGCGGGCGGCTCGCGGCGCTGGGCACCGGCCGACGCGGCATACGACTCGGGGGTGAGCAGCGACACCTTCGACCACTCGATCTCGGAGGCGAGGTCGCGGATGGCCGCGCTGTCGAGCCGGAGCCGGAGCCGCCCCCCGGCCTCCGCGACGGCGCTGGCCTTGTGCGGCATCACCTCCGGCGACGCGCCCCCAATGGCCTGCGGCCAGAAGTAGTGCAGCTGGCGCAGCGAGGCCGCGTGGAAGGTGCGGGCCTGCACACCGCCGACCCCGAGGTCGCGCAGCCGGGTGCGCATCTCACCGGCGGCGCGGGCGGTGAAGGTGACGGCGAGCACGCGCTGCGGCTGGTAGACCCCGGACAGCACGCCGTAGGCGATGCGGTGGGTGATGGCGCGCGTCTTTCCGGTGCCGGCGCCCGCCAGCACGCACATCGGCCCGCTGGGGTGTGCCGCGACCTCCCGCTGCTCGGGGTCGAGCGCGTCGAGGACCGCGTCGGCTCCGGGGTGCACGGGCAGGGTCGTCATCGTCGAGAATCCTAGGTGTCCGCGGTGACGGTGTCCGCGGTGACGGTGACCGACGGCCCCACCGGGCCTGTGGACGGCGACCCTCGGCGCCTGCGGGAAGGATCCCCGCGGCCCGCGCGTTCCCCACGACTGAGCCACCAACGTCACGAGGAGCCCCATGTCCGCCGCCCACCCCACCGGCCCGAGCCTGCCGGCCCGCGGCACCGTCACCATGTTCACGACGACGTGGTGCGGCTACTGCCGCCGGCTGAAGTCGCAGCTGGAGCGCGAGGGCATC
Organism: Actinomycetales bacterium; assembly: GCA_038210185.1. Lineage (GTDB taxonomy): Bacteria > Actinomycetota > Actinomycetes > Actinomycetales > Dermatophilaceae > Fodinibacter. Next base: position 24,694 of record JBBQWX010000021.1, on the reverse strand, counting down.
GCCTTCACCGAGGTCGACATCGAGCGCGAGCCCGGCACCGCCGAGTTCGTCATGTCGGTCAACGGCGGCAACCAGACGGTGCCGACGCTGCTCTTCCCGGACGGCTCGGCCGCGACCAACCCGTCGGTCGCCCAGGTCCGCGACAAGCTGGCGTGACTCCCCCCGCGCGGGATGTTCGGAAACCGGTCGCCGTGGCGACCACGTTTGCACTCACGGCGCTCAGCGCAGGGGGGTTTCCGGCGACGTCAGGGGCGCGCCGTACCAGTGCTCGATGATCCGCCGAGAGATGGAGATCCGCCCGGAGACCGCGACCGACCCGTCGGCCAGCGCCGCGGCGAGTTCGTCACGGCGGAACCAGCGGGCCGCCTCGATCTCGTCGGCCTGCAACCGCAGCTCGGTGCCGAGGGCCCGGGCACGAAAGCCCAGCATGAGCGAGGACGGGAAGGGCCACGGCTGGTCGCCCAGATAGGTCACGTCGGTGACCTCCACGCCGACCTCCTCGGCGACCTCGCGGGTGACCGCGGCCGCGAGCGTCTCGCCCGGCTCGACGAAGCCCGCCAGCACCGACATGCCGTTGCCGCGGAAACCCCTTCCCCGAGCCAGCAGGAGGCGGTCGTCGGCGTCGACGACGGCCATGATGACCGCCATGTCGGTGCGGGGGTAGTGCTCGCTTCCGTCAGCCGGGCAGCGTCGGATCCACCCCCCGAGCGCCGGCATGGTGGTGGCACCGCATCGCGGGCAGTGGCCATGGGTGCGGTGCCAGTTGGCCAGCGCCAGCACCGTCGCGAACGCGGACGCCCCGAGGTCGTCGAGGTCGGCGCCCACCTGCCGCAGGGTGCGCCACGCCGGGTCGTCGGCGACGGCATCCGCGCGGGCGTCGGCGACGGCATCCGCGCGGGCGTCGGCGACGGCATCCGCGCGGTCGTCGGCGACGGCATCCGCGCGGTCGTCGGCGACGGCATCCGCGCGGTCGTCGGCGACCACGCCGAGGTGTGCCCTGCCACCCGCCTCACCGAGGTGGACCGCGAGGCGGCCGTCGTCGGCGGGCTCGGGAGGTGTCAGCACCACCCTCGTGCCGCCGTCGCCGGTCGCCTCGACGGCGACCCGGTCGCCCACGAGCCGCAGCACCCGGGTGGCCGGGTCGGCGAGCAGCCTCGGGAGCAGGTCGGGGTCACCGCGCAGGTCTGCGCGACGGTCCAGGATCGACCTGCTGAGAGCCAGCTGGGGCAGGGTCACGTCGGCTGGAGGCACGCGAACCAGCCTAGGGGCCGCACACCGGGACGCGTCCTTCCCCGACGATCGGCGGCATACGGCATACCGTGGCCTCGTGGACCGCAGCCCCGCCTTCCTCGCCGCCCTGGCGAGCGCCGCCGTTCCGGGACTGGACCCGGTGCGCGTCGAGGCCCTTCCGAGCACCCCCGACCAGAGCTTCGACGTCGCCTTCGTGCAGGACGCCGAGCACCGCCGCTGGGTGGTGCGCGCGCCGCGCACCGACGTCGCGGGTGCCGAGATGGACCGCACGGTGTCACTGCTGGGCCTGCTCGGGCGCCGCCTGCCGTTCGCGGTGCCGGCCCCGAAGGGCTTCGTCACCCTCGCCGAGGGCGGCCGCGCCGCGGTGTACCCCTACCTGCCCGGCCACAACCTCGACTACGCCGAGCTGCCGCCCGGCCCCGGGGTGGCCGCCGAGCTCGGCCGTGCCATCGCGGCGCTGCACAACACCGACCCGGCTGTGTACGAGGAGGCCGGGCTGCCGACCTACGATGCCGACGCCTACCGCACCCGTCGTCTGGCCGACCTCGACCGGGCCGCAGAGTCCGGCCGGGTGCCCTCCACCCTGCTCACCCGCTGGGAGAAGGCGCTCGAGGACGTCTCGCTGTGGCGGTTCGCCGCCACCGCGACCCACGGCGACCTCACCGGCGACCAGGTGCTCGCGGTGTTCACCGACGAGTCCGATGCCGCGACCGGGCGGATCCGCGCGATGACCGGCTGGGAGGACGCCAAGGTCGCCGACCCCGCCGACGACTTCGCGGCCCTGGTCGCCGACGCCCGACCCGAGACGGTCGAGACGGTCCTGGAGGCCTACTCACACACCCGCGTCGAGCGCCCCGACGCGAACCTGCTGGTGCGGGCCCGCCTGGTCGCCGAGCTGGGGCTGCTCAGCACACTGATGATGGCGTTGACCCGCAAGGACGTCGGTGCCGTCGAGGTTCTCACCACCCAGCTGCGGCGCCTGGACGACGCGGTGCACGCCAGCGAAGAGCCCGACGACTACCGCCGCACCTCGCTCGCGCCGGTCGGGCCTCGACGCCCCACGGCCCGACCCCCGACCCTGGTGGTCGACGACGACGACGAGGTCCTGCCCACGGTGGGTGTGGAGACGCTGGATGCCGGTGACCCGCCTGTCGACGAGGCGGACGAGTCCGACGAGCCCGCGGATGCCGGCGACGCACCGGACGAAGCCGACCAGGCCGCAGATGCCGGCGACTCCGCGGATGCCGGCGACGCGCCGGACGAGACCGACGTCGTACCCAACCGGGCCAACGGGGCCGGCGAGGTGACCACGCCGATCGACGTCAGGTCGCTGCAGCAGCCTCCAGCACAGCAGTGATCGCCTCGGCACCGGGCAGGTCGGGCCACACCGTCTCGCCGGTGCCGGCGTGGAAGAAGGCTCCGCGCACACGATGCTCGGGCACGCCGCGAACCCGCGCCCAGGCGAGCCGGTAGGCGGACAGCTGGAGCGCCCGAGCCGTCGCCCGGGCCCCGGTGGCGGGTGCCCCGGTCTTCCAGTCGACGACCACCCACGCCGGCTCCCCGTCATCGCCCACCTCCTCGAAGACGGCGTCGATGCGCCCGCGGACAGCGATGCCGTCGACCACCGCCTCGACGCTCGTCTCGACCTCGACAGGGGCCCGGTCGGCCCACTCGCTGGCCAGGAAGCTCTCGCGCAGCGTCGCGAGGTCGGTGTCGCTCGCGGTGTCATCGGCAGACCCGGGCAGGTCGTCGAGGTCGACGAAGGCCGCTCGTGAGTAGTGCTCCTCAACCCAGGCGTGGAAGGCGGTACCCCGCCGGGCAGCCAGCGCCGGGGGCGTCGGCATCGGGCGGCGCAGGTCGAGCGTGAACCGCTCGGAGTCCTCGGCGAGCGCCACCAGGGCCGACGTCGACAGGTGTGCTGGCAGCCTGACGTCGACGGGCGCCCCCCTGCGCCGCCGCGCCCGCTCGTCGAGCAGCATCCGGATCTCGCCGTCCCAACGGCCCGACGTCGATGGGCCGACCGCGGAACCGGCCGTGGCGGCATCGGCAAGGGCGTCCGACACCGCCCGCGCGGGACCGAGCAGCGCGGCCCGGCGCTCACGGTGGTCGAGCGTCGGCCAGGCGATACTGACCTCCTGCGCCGTGCGCGGGTTCTGCGGCTTGGCGTCGTCGACGGGCGGCAGGTCGACCCACGGCCCCGGCGCCGCCACCAGGCCGGATGCCCGCACCTCCTCGAGGAAGCGCGAGGTAATCCGCGGGGTGCTCGCCGCGCCCCAGACGTGGGCGGTGAGCAGCAGGTCGGTGCGGGCCCGGGTGACCGCGACGTAGGCCAGCCGCCGCTCCTCGACGATGCCGTGGTCGGCGACGGCCTCGCGGAAGCGCTGGTGCTCGGCTGCGAGGTCGTCCCAGCCGGCCGGACCGGACCACGAGAACCGCGGCAGGCCGTCGGCGTCTCCGCGCAGGTCGTAGGGCAGCGTCGCCAGACCGGCGAGCCACCCCTTGTCGGTCGGGGCGGGGTGTACCCACCGGCCGTCGCGCAAGGACGTGCGTGTGCCCGAGTGGGCCGGGAACGCCCCCTCGACCAGGCCCGGCACCGCGACGACATCCCACTCCAGGCCCTTGGCCGCGTGAACGGTCATCACCTGCACCGCGTCGGTGCGGGCCTCGATCCAGCCGAGGTCGAGCCCGCGCTCCTCGTCGACAGCGGCATCGAGCCACGCGAGGAACCCACCGAGCGAGGCCCGGTCGGCGGCAGCGGCGAAGGTCGAGGCGACGTCGGCGAAGGCGTCGAGGTGGGCCCGCGCGGCGCCCGGTGTCCAGCCCGGCCGGGCGAGCACCTCGATGTCGAGGCCGAGCGCTGCCTCGGCCTCGGCGGCCAGCTCGGCCAGCCCGAGGCCGGTGAGCGAGCGGAGCCGGCGCACCGCCGCACCGAGCCCGGCGAGCCGCTCGAGCGCGACCGGCCCGATCGACTGCCCCTCCTCGCCGACCCACGTCGCCGCCGGCAGGTCGTCGAGCGCCTCGACGATGCTCGACCGCTCGCTCGCGTCCGGGGCGAGGTCCGCGCCCCGACGGGGGCCGGTGCGCTGCCGGGCCCGCGCCCAGGCGCCGAGACCGTCGAGGTCGGCGGCGCCGAGACGGCACGACGGCCCCGTGAGCAGCCGCATCAGCCGGTCGCCGCGGGTGGGGTCCTGCACCACCCAGAGCGCAGCGACGAGGTCGGCCACCTCGGGGGTGTGCAGGAGCCCGCCCAGGCCGACGACCTCGTAGGGGATGGCGCGCGCCTCCAACGCCTCGATGACCGGGTCGAACTGGGAACGCTTGCGGCACAGCACTGCTGCGGTGCGCCGACCGGGCCGTGACCGACGGTGCTCGACCCACGCGGCGACGTGCGCCGCCTCCTCCTCGATGGTCGCCAGTCGCGCCGTGGCGACGTGACCACGGCCAGCTTCGGCGCGGGCCGACAGCGAGGTGACCGGGACCCTCGTCGAGCTCGTCAGCGGGGTGGCCACCAGGTTGGCGACGTCGAGGATCGCCGTGTCGTTGCGCCAGCTCGTCGACAGCGGCACCACCAGCGGCGGCTCGGGGTCGACGAAGTCCTCGCGGAACCGGTGCAGGGTCGTCGAGCTCGCGCCGCGCCAACCGTAGATCGACTGGTGGGGGTCACCCACGGCGGTGACCGGCACCGGCGACCCCGGGGCCACGAACAGCGAGCGCAGCAGCTGCAGCTGGGCCTCCGAGGTGTCCTGGAACTCGTCGAGCAGCACCGCGCAGAACCGTCCGCGCTCCGCCACGCCCACCTCGGGCACGGTCGTCGCGATCCGGGCGGCCAGGGCCACCTGGTCGGCGAAGTCCAGCGCGTCGCGGCTGCGCTTGAGCTCGTGATAGCGCTCGACGAGGGGCAGCACCGCCCGGCGTTCACGCAGCACCGCAATCGCCTCGCGCACCTCGGTGGGGAAGCCGCGCCGCTTGGTGAGCCCGCTCGGCACGGCCTCGAGGGCGGCGACGACGTCGTCGAGGTGGCGACGCACGTCGGCGACCTGCACGAGGTGCTCGGCCATCTCACCGGCCAGGTCGACCACGGCGGTGGTCACGGTGGACTCGGCCTTCTCGACCCCGTCCATCGGGCCGTCCCACGACGCGACGGCCTCGTGCGCGACCTGCCAGGCGGCGGCCTCGCTGAGCAACCGGCTCTCGGCCTCGACGCCGAGCCGCACGCCGTGCTCGCGCACGATACGGCCGGCATACGCGTGGTACGTCGACACCGTGGGCACGTCGTCGAGCACGGCGGCCCCGGCCTCACCGCGAGGGGACCACAGCCCAGCCTCGCGCAGGGTGGCCAACCGGGCCGACAACCGTTCGGAGAGCTCGCCGGCGGCCTTGCGCGTGAAGGTGAGCCCGAGCACCTCGTCGGGGCGCACGAGGTCGTTGGCGACCAACCACACCACGCGCGCCGCCATCGTCTCGGTCTTGCCCGACCCGGCCCCGGCGACGACGAGCAGGGGCCGAAGCGGTGCCTCGATGACGGCCACCTGCTCGGGCGTGGGCGCGTGGGCCTGCCCCAGGGCACGGGCGAGCTCGACCGCGCCCCAGCGCACCCCACGCGGGGCGGAGGGCACGCGCAGCCCGGATGCCGTGCCGTCGCCGCTCACAGCCGCCTCCCCTGCGCATAGGCCGGGCAGGAGTCCTTGACCTGGCAGGTGCCGCACTGCGGGCCGGGCGTGGCCGCGAAGACCGCGCCGGACATGCCCTGCGCGACCTCCTCGACGAGGTCACGGGCCCAGGTCGGCTCGTCGTCGGTCTCGAGCGGCTGCTGCAGCTGCAGCGAGGTGCTCTTGGCCGCTGCGGCGCGGCCGAGCTGTAACAGCGCCGCGCCGCCCGACCGCTGGCCGTGGGCTGCGAGCGCACCCTCCTCGACGGCGAGCTGGTAGGCACCGAGCTGGCCGTGGCGGCGCACCTCGTCGAGGGTGGGCTTGCTCGCGCCGGTCTTGAGGTCGACGACGCGCACGCGCCCCTTCGCGTCGACCTCGACCCGGTCGACCTGACCGGTGACCAGGGCGCGCCCGAGGGCCACCCGGATGCGCTCCTCGGAGGCGGCCTTGCGCCAGCCGACGGCATCGGCCTCGGTGAGGTAGCGGGCCAGTCGCGTGGTCATCGCCTGGGCCCGGCCCAGGTCGCGGCGGCTCAGCCAGCCCGGGGTGAGGCCGAGGCGCCCCCAGCGGGCCTCCAGCGCGGCGGCATACGTGGCGGCGTCGGTGTCGCCGAGGTCGTGGGCCACCTCGTGCACCAGGATGCCGATGTCCTGGGCCCCCATCGACGGCCCGTCGGCGCCGGCGGCCCGCAGCACCCACCGGAGCCGGCAGCGGGCGAAGGAGTCGATCGTCGACGGCGAGACCGACACGAGCACCTCGGCGCTGCGGCGGGGCCGCTGGTCGCTGACGTCGCGCAGCGCCCACCACTGGGCCGGGTCGGCGCCCGGCACCCGCTGCGCGGCCAGCGTGGCCAGGGCGGTCACCGCTGCCCCGCGCGTCTGCGGGTCCGGGCCCGCCACCTCGCGGCGCAGCTCGGCGACCAGCCCGGGAAGGGTCAGCGGCCGGGCGACGTCGGTGAACGGTCGGGCGTGCGGAAGCGGGTCGACGACGTCGAGGAAAGGGGAGGGCTGTTCGTCCTCGCTGCGCACCGCGGTGACGAGCAGGCGCTCGCGGGCCCTGGTGACCGCGACGTGGAACAGCCGCGTCTCGTCGTGGCGCACCTGGGCCCGGGCTGCCCGGGGGTCGTGGCCCCGACCGGTCACGAGGTCGACCAGGTCGGTCGAGCCGAGCAGCGACCCACGCAGCCGCAGGTCGGGCCACGCCCCCTCCTGCACCCCGGCGACGACGACGAGGTCCCACTCGCGGCCGGCGGATGCCGCGGGCGTCACCAGGGCGACCGACTCCCCCGCGGGGGCGCGTGCCACGAGCGTGTCGCCGGCGACGTCCTGGCCGAGCACGTGGTCCAGGAAGTCGGCGGGCGACGCACCCGGCAGCCGGTCGACGAACCGTGCAGCGGCGTCGAACAGGCCCAGCACGGCGTCGAGGTCGCGGTCGGCGCGACCGCCGCCGGCGCCTCCCCCGAGCGCCGCGTCGCGCCAGTGGCCCGCCAGGCCGCTGGCGCTCCACATCCGCCAGCACACGACCTCGACCTCCTCCCCGTCGCGCAGGGCGTCGACGGCCGCCGCGAGCACCCGGTGGGTGCGCCGGGCGGGCGCCGCCTCGGGCCCGAGACGGTCGAGGGGGAACGGCTGGAGCACGACCTCGGCGAGCAGGACGTCGCTGGGCCGACCGCCGCCGTCGTCGAGCTCGAGGCGCCGCAACGAGCGGCGCAGCCGGCGCAGGAGCACGGCATCGGCGCCGCCGACCGGGGAGGTGAGCACGTCGACCACGTCGGCCGGGTCGAGCTGCTCGGCCCCGGCGACGACGTCGAGGGCACACCGCAACAGGGTGAGGAACGGGCGCACCGCAGCCTCGTCGCGCACCGGCAGCTCGGCGGTGGCCGTGTCGACCGGCACGCCCGAGCCCCGCAGCACCCGCCGCAGGGTGGCGGTGCGGCCGCCGCCGCGCACGACGACGGCCATCCGCGACCAGGGGACACCGTCGAGCAGGTGCGCCGCCCGCAACCGGCCCGCCACGAAACCGGCCTCCTGCGCCGCCGTGCGGAGCAGGTGGGCCTCTACGACGCCCCCACCCGGCGCCGGCTCCACCTGGCGGTGCGTGGCCCCGCCCACGACGCCCACGTGCGCAGCCACCCGGGTGGCGGTGGCCAGCACCTCGCCCCCGCAACGGTACGACCTCGACAGGCGCTCGGTCGGGGCGCCCGGCCAGGCAGTGACGAAGAGTCGGGGGTCGGCGCCGCGGAAGGTCTGCGTGGCGGCATCCGCGTCGCCCAGCAGCACGAGGTCGACACTGCCCCGACCGACGACGACCTGAAGCAGCCGCAGGGCGGCCGGGGTGAGCTCCTGGGCGTCGTCCACGACGACGAGACGCAGGCGGGAGCGCAGCCGGTCGAGGGCCTCGAGGTCGACCTCGAGGTGGTCGGCGGCGGCGCCGAGGATCCAGGCCGGGTCGAAGGCGCCCGGGGCCGACAGCGCGGTGACCTCGTCGTACTCCCGGAGCACGTGCGCGGCGGCGACCCACTCGGGGCGCGCGTGCGACCGGCCCAGCTCGCCCAGGTCGTCGGGGTCGAGGCCGAGCTCGACGGCCCGCATCAGCAGGTCGCGCAGCTCACCGCGGAAGGTGCGGGTGGGCAGCGCGAGCTCCAGTGACGGGGGCCACGGGGGCGCCACGGACTCACCCGCGGCGTGGCCGGCGAGGAGCTCGCCGAGGATGACGTCCTGCTCGGGGCCGCTGAGCAGGCGCGGTGCGGGGTCGCCCGCCAGCGCTGCCACCTCGCGCAGAATGCCGAAGCCGAGGGACTGGTGGGTGCGGGCCAGCGGGGTGGTCGTCGTGCCCCCGAGCCGGGTGGTGACGGCATCGCGCAGCCTCGCGGCCGCGAGTCGCGTGGGGGCGAGCAGGAGGCAGGTGTCGGCGGTGACCTCGCCGGCCTCGACCCGCTGGGCCACGACCTCGACGGCGACGGTGGACAGCCCGGTACCCGGTGCGCCCAGCACGCGCAGCACCGGGCACCGGTGCTCGACGACCGCCCGCTGGCTCGCGTCGAGCACCGGCGCGGCGGAGGCGGCGGTGACGGGGCGACGAAGGACGAGCACCCCGGGATTCCACCACGCCGTCCGGACAGCAGCGGCCCCGGACACCCACCCCGTACCCCGAGTGACCAATAGGTCGATGCAGGTACAGGCCCCCGTACCCCGAGTGACCTATTGGTCGAAGTTGTCCCAGCGGTTCAGTAGGTCGAGAGGGTGGGGTCGACCGAAGCGACCCAGGCGAGCACGCCGCCCTCGACGTCGACCGCATCGATCCCGCGAGCCCGCAGCAGGTCGACCGCCTCGGCCGAGCGCGCCCCGGACTTGCAGTACACGTAGACGCGCCCGCCGGGAGCCAGCCCCGGGACCGACGCGCCGGAGCGCACCTCGCCCACGGGCAGCCACGCATCGCCGGGCAGGGCCACGATCGAGCGCTCACCCTCCTCGCGGACGTCGAGCAGCACGGCCCGCCCCGCGTCGACCTCGCGGGCCTCGAGCAGCGCGCTGAGCTCGGTGACGTCGACACTGGGGCGCGCGAGCGGAACCAGCCCGGCGTCCGCCACGCCCTCCGCGAAGTCCGGAGCACCGGTCGCCCACCCGAGCGGGCGGGTCGGGTCGGCGCCCGAGCCGCACACCCGGCATCCGGGGTCGGCGGTGACGGGGACGGCGTCCCAGGTCTGGCGCAGGGCGTCGTGCACGAGCAGGCGGCCCACCAACGGCTCCCCGATGCCGGTGAGCAGCTTCACCGCCTCGGTCGCCATGACCGACCCGATGCTTGCGCACACGGCGCCCAGGACGCCGCCCACCGCGCACGAGGGCACGGCATCAGGCGGCGGCTGGTGCGGGAACACGCACGCGTAGCAAGGCCCCTCCCCCGCCCACCACACCGAGACCTGCCCGTCGAAGCGGTAGACCGAGCCCCACACGTGCGGCACCCCGAGCCGGGCGCAGGCGTCGCCGACGAGGTACCGGGTGGCGAAGTTGTCGGCGCCGTCGAGCACGAGGTCGTAGTCGGCGACGACGTCGAGCGCGGTGGCCTCGTCAAGTCGCTCGGGATGCTGAAGGACCTCGGTGGTCGGGCTGAGGGCGTGCACCGTGTCGGCGGCCGACGCCGTCTTGGCACGCCCCACGTCCGCGACGCCGTGCACGACCTGCCGCTGGAGGTTGGTCGTGTCGACGACGTCGTCGTCGACGATCCCCATCGTGCCGACCCCGGCAGCGGCGAGGTAGAGCAGGGCCGGCGACCCGAGCCCACCGGCGCCGACGACGAGCACCCGGGCCGCGCGCAGCCGCCGTTGCCCGTCGGCGCCGACGGCCGGCAGGAGCAGGTGGCGGGCGTAGCGGGTGCGCTCGGCCGCGGTGAGCTCGGGCCCGGTCGGCACCAGCGGGGGTCGTGCCATGGCGCGACCCTAACAACCGGGATGAGACGCATCCGCGGCCCCGGCGTTACTCGTAAGTAGGATGCTGACCCTTACCTCGGCCGAAGGATGCGGATGACCAGCACGCACACGACCCCCCGCGGGCAGCGGATGCCACGCAGCGAGCGCCGCGCCCAGCTGCTCGACGCGGCCCAGGCGGTCTTCGTCCAGTCCGGCTACCACGCGGCGGCCATGGACGAGATCGCCGACCGGGCGGGGGTCTCCAAGCCGGTGCTCTACCAGCACTTCCCGGGCAAGCTGGATCTCTACCTCGCCCTGCTCGACAAGCACTGCGACACCCTCGAGACCCTCGTCCGCCAGGCCCTGCAGGTCGGCGGCGACAACGAGGTGCGCGTCGAGCGCACCGTCGCGGCCTACTTCGAGTTCGTCACCAGCGAGGGCGCGGCCTTCCGGATGGTGTTCGAGTCCGACCTCACCAGCGTCCCCCAGGTGCGGTCCCGCCTCGACGCGGTCGAGATGAACTGCGCGGAGGCGATCGCCGAGGTCATCGCCGAGGACACCGGGGCCGACGACGAGCGCGCTCTCATGCTCGGCTCGGCGCTGGCGGGCATGGCCCAGGTCGCCGCGCGGCACTGGCTGGCGCAGGGTGGCGACGTGCCCGAGCCCGAGGCCGCCGAGATGATCAGCACCCTCGCCTGGCGGGGTCTCGGATCCTTCCCGAAGGTGGGCTCCTGACGTCGGTGCGCACGCCGCGTGTTCGCTCGTGGCGGATGCCGGAATGCCGCCCGCCGACCGCGGGTTAGCCTGTGCCCGAGGGCGCGGCCGGTCCGCTCCAACCATCGATTGAAAGGGGTGCACCCGTGGAGGTCACCATCGGCGTCCAGAACGTCGCCCGCGAGCTGACGGTCGAGACCGACTCCGACCCCGCCGAGGTCACCAAGGCCGTCGAGGCCGCCCTGGCCGACGGCAGCGTCCTGCGCCTGAAGGACACCCGCGGGCGCTCGGTGTTCATCCCGGGTGCTGCCATCGGCTGGATCCAGGTCGGCGACTCCGAGAAGGGCCGCGTCGGCTTCACCCCGTGACGGGCCCTCTCCCAGGGCACCGATGCCGAACTCGCGCAGGTCGGCGTCCCCACGGAACGCTTCGAGGGGCCTACATTCTTGAAGACGCACCGGTCGAGCCGGTGCCATGCGGGGCGCAAGATCTCGCGTGACGAGCGTCAGTCGGACTTCTCAGGTCCGGATCGGAGTCGTGAATGAACGAGTTGCTCCCCATGGCGGCCTCGTGCGCGCCCTCAGGTGTCGGCGGCTGGATCGGCACCATCATCTTCGGTGCCGTCATCGGTGTCCTTGCCAGGCTCGTCCTGCCCGGCAGGCAGAACATCAGCATGATCATCACCATCGTCCTCGGTGTCCTGGGCGCCCTCATCGGCTACTGGCTGGCCGGCCTCGTCGGGGTCTGCCAGACCAGTGGTCTGGACTGGACGCGCTGGCTGATCTCCATCGCGGTGGCCGCGGTCCTCGTGGTCATCTACGGATCGGTGACGGGCAAGAAGCAGGTCTGACGCCGACGGCCACGAACGCGCCGCCCCTCCGCGACAGCGGCCCCGTCCTCCTCGAGGACCGGGGCCGCTGCTTCGTCCGCGACGTCAGACCGCACACGGTTCGAGGTGAGGTTCCGGCCGCAGAGGCCAGCTTTGCACCTCGATCCAGCCTCGACCTGCGCGAGTCGAGGTGATCTTCTCGCCGCAGACGCCGGCGTTTCACCTCGAACCGCCGGCCTGACGTGGCGGAGCCGCCCTCAGGCGGACAGGCCCAGGCGCGCCATCCGGCGCGAGTGGTTGTCGGTGAGCCGGGTGAACATCTGGCCCACCTCGGCGAGGTCGACCCCACCCCCGACGAGCAGTGCCGACATCGCGTCTCGCTCGACGGCCACCGCCTGGGCCTGCGAGAGCGCCTCGCCGAGCAGCCGACGACCCCACAGGGCCAGCCGCCCGCTCGCGGTGCGGTCGGTCTGAAGGGTGTCGCGCACGACCCCGACGACGAAGTCCGACTCCCCGGCGTCGTCCAGGGCGCGGGCCATCACCTCACGGGTGTCGTCGTCGACGAAGACCGACATCTCGCGGTAGAAGTCCTTGGCGATGCCGTCTCCAACGTAGGCCTTGACCAGGCCCTCGAGCCAGCCCTTGGGCCTGGTGCGCTCGTGGTAGGCCGCGAACGGCACCACGAAGGGCGCCATCGCGGCGTCAGGGTCGATGCCGTGGTGCCGCATGTGGTCGACGAGCACCGTGTACTGCACGTACTCGTTGTTCGCCAAGGCCGCCATCGACGACTTCAGGTGCAGGGTGGGCGCGAGGTCGGAGTCGACGGCCATCCGGATGAAGGCGGTCAGCTCGCCGTACGCGAGCACTCCCACGAGGTCGACGACGGCCGCTCGGTAGGTGGGGTCATCGATCGACGTGTGCTCCATGTGTTCGAAGCCTAACGGTAGAGTGACAGGTGTCCCACGGTGCCCGGTCGGCACGAAGACCCAAGTTCCTTGACGTGGCGAGCGCCCGCAGTCCCGACGCAGCCCGCCCCCGAAGACCTCCGATCGGCCCGCAGCCCTGCGCTGGCGCACGAGCGCCCGCCGACCGGAAGAGATCCATGACCGACGTCACCGACGCCACCACCGCACCGGACGACGACGCGATCGTCGCCGCGGCCACCCTTGCCGAGACCGTCGCCGAGACCGTCACCGAGCCCGTGCCCGTCGCCTCGTTCTCCGACTTCCCGATCCACCAGGACATCGTCGACGCGCTGGCCGAGCTCAAGATCACCAGCCCGTTCCCGATCCAGGCGATGACCCTGCCGGTCGCGCTGTCGGGCCACGACATCATCGGCCAGGCCAAGACGGGCACCGGCAAGACCCTCGGTTTCGGCATCCCGATCCTGAACCGCGTCACCTCCCCCCGCGACGAGGCCTTCGCGACGACGCCGTTCGCCGGCAAGCCGCAGGCGCTCGCCGTGGCCCCCACCCGCGAGCTCGCGGTGCAGGTCGCCGGCGACCTCGAGCGGGCCGGCAAGAAGCGCGGGGTGCGCGTGCTCACCGTCTACGGCGGCCGCGCGTACGAGCCGCAGGTCGAGGCGCTGCAGCGCGGTGTCGAGGTCGTCGTGGGTACGCCGGGCCGCCTCATCGACCTGGCCAAGCAGGGCCACCTCGACCTCGGGCACGCTCGCATCGTCGTGCTCGACGAGGCCGACGAGATGCTCGACCTCGGGTTCCTGCCCGACGTCGAGCGGCTGCTCGCGCTGACGCCGGCGTCGCGCCAGACGATGCTGTTCTCGGCCACGATGCCGGGCGCGGTCGTCGCGCTGGCCCGCCGCTACATGAGCCAGCCCACCCACATCCGCGCGATGGGTGACGACCAGGAGAACGCGCACACCGTCAAGGCGGTCGAGCAGTTCGTCTACCGGGCCCACGCGATGGACAAGGTCGAGATGCTCGCCCGCATGCTGCAGGCCCGCGAGCGCGGCCTCACCATCATCTTCAGCCGCACCAAGCGCACCGCGGCCAAGGTGGCCGACGACCTCGCCGCGCGCGGTTTCGCCGCCGCGCCGATCCACGGCGACCTCGGCCAGGGCGCCCGCGAGCAGGCACTGCGCGCGTTCCGCAACGGCAAGGTTGACATCCTCGTGGCCACCGATGTCGCCGCCCGCGGCATCGACGTCGAGCACGTCACGCACGTGATCAACTACCAGTGCCCCGAGGACGAGAAGACCTACCTGCACCGCATCGGGCGCACCGCCCGCGCCGGCAACACCGGCATCGCGGTCACCTTCGTCGACTGGGACGACCTGCACCGCTGGGCGATGATCAACAAGATGCTCGACCTCGGCATGCCCGAACCGCAGGAGACCTACTCCTCCTCGCCGCACCTCTACTCCGACCTCGACATCCCCGAGGGCAGCAAGGGCCGTCTCCCCCGCGCCCAGCAGACCCGCGAGGGCCTGGGCGCCGAGGTGCTCGAGGACCTCGGCGAGACCGGCAATGGCGCCGGCCGGCGCGGGCCGTCCTCCGGCGGTGACCGCGACCGCGGTGGCCACGGCGGGCGCTCCGGCGACAGCCGTGGGGGCCGCGGTGGCGAGAGCCGTGGTGGTGGCCGCGGTGGCGAGTCGCGCAGTGACAGCTCGCGACCGGCATCCCGCGACGGCGACGCGCCGACCGAGGGTGCCGACCGCCCCAAGCGCAACCGCAACCGGCGCCGCACCCGCGGCGGCAGCCCCTCGGGCGACAGCACCAGCTGACCCGTACGGGACGAGATCGACCGATACGTCGATCTCGTCCCGGGGCGACATCGACCCATTGGTCGATCTTGCCCCGCTCGACCGCCGGCGGTGTGAGGCACGAGATCTCTGCCTCCCTGTGCATCCGCGCTGACCAGGGCCAGAATCAATGGTGTGACCAGCCCGACGCTGACCTTCTTGGGCGGAGCGGGCACGGTGACCGGGAGTCGCCTGCTCGTCGAGACCGGCGCGTCGCGGGTGCTCGTCGACGCGGGCCTCTACCAAGGGCTGCGCGAGCTGCGGCGACGCAACTGGGACGACCTGACGGTTGCTCCGCCGACGCTCGACGGGGTGGTGCTCACCCACGCGCACCTCGACCACTGCGGCTACCTCCCCCGTCTCGTGAGGGGCGGCCTGGACGCGCCCGTGCTGTGCACCTCCGAGACGGCCGAGCTCGCGGCGATCGTGCTGCGCGACAGCGCCCACCTGCAGGAGGAGGATGCCGCGTACGCCACCGCGGCGGGCATCTCCCGGCACGGCACCGCGCTGCCGCTCTACGACCAGGCCGACGTCGAGCGCACCCTGCTGCTGCTGCACCGGGTGCCGCTGCACGACGACGTGCCGCTCACCGACGACGTCACGGTGATGCTGTACTCGGCCGGCCACATCCTCGGCGCCGCCAGTGCCCTGCTCGAGGCGGACGGGTCGCGCGTGCTGTTCAGCGGCGACCTCGGCCGGCCCGACCACCCGCTCGTCCCCCGGCGCGAGAACCCCCCACCGGCCGACGTGGTCGTCGTCGAGTCGACGTACGGTGACCGGACCCACCCCCATCCGCCCGTCGACCCGGGCGACGACGTGCTCGCCGACGCGATCCGGCGCACCGTCGGTCGCGGGGGCAGCGTGCTCGTCCCGGCCTTCGCGATCGACCGCACCGAGCTGGTCCTGCTGCGCATCGGCGCCCTGATGTCAGGGGGCCTGGTGCCCACGGTGCCCGTGCACGTCGACAGCCCGATGGCGCTGCGAGCCCTCGATGTCTACCGCCGGGCCCTGGCCGACGTCGACCCCGTCCTCCTGCCACGAGGCTGGGACCTCCGCACCTTCGGGGTGCCCGACCTGCGCATCTCACGGACCGCCACCGAGTCGCAGGCACTCAACGAGCCCAAGCACCCGTGCGTCATCGTGTCGGCCTCGGGGATGGCGACCGGTGGGCGGGTCGTGCACCACCTGGCGCACCAGCTCGGGGACCCGCGCAACTGCGTGGTGCTCACCGGGTACCAGGCCATCGGCACACGGGGCCGCGACCTGCTCGCGGGTGCCCGGCAGGTCAAGATCCACGGTCGGTACGTGCCGGTGCGCGCGGAGGTCGTCGACGACCAGGAGTTCTCGGTGCACGCCGACGCCGACGAGCTGCTCGAGTGGCTCGGCCGGTGCGACCCCGCCCCTCGGGCGGTCTACGTCGTGCACGGTGAGCCGGAGGCGGCGGGCGCCCTGGCCCGCCGGGTCGGCGACGAGCTCGGCTGGTGCGCAGTCGTTCCTCGCCACGGTGAGCGGGTCCGGCTGGACTAGGTGCTGCGACGCGAACGGCGAAGGGCCGCACCGGAACCCGGCGCGGCCCTTCCTCCAGCTCGGCGTCAGCCGGCGGTGATGGTGCTCGTGTCGATCACGGCGCGGTAGCGCACGTCCCCGTCGACGACCCGGTCCCAGACGGCGTCGACATCGGCGGCGTCGACGACCTCGATCGTCGCGGCGATGCCGTGCTCGGCGCAGAAGTCGAGCATCTCCTGGGTCTCGGTGATGCCGCCGATCTGCGAGCCGGCGACCGCCTTGTTGCCGCCGATGAGCGAGCCCGGGGGGATCTCGTACGGAGCCGGCGGCAGGCCGACGTTCACGACCACACCGGACGGCTTGAGCAGCCGCACGTAGTCGGCGATCGGGATGTCGGCGCTGACCGTGTTGAGCACGATGTCGAAGGTGCCACGGGCGGCCTTCATCGCCTCGGCGTCGGAAGAGGCGATGTGCCGTGTCGCACCGAGCGTGACGGCATCCTCGGCCTTGGCCATCGAGCGCGAGATCGTGGTGACGCTCGCTCCCATGGCGGCAGCGATCTTCACACCCATGTGGCCGAGCCCGCCGACGCCGACGACGGCCACGGAGCGGCCGGTACCGGCGCCCCACTTGCGCAGCGGCGAGTAGGTGGTGATGCCGGCACAGAGCAGCGGCGCCGCGACGTCGAGGTCCATCGCCTCGGGGATGCGCAGCACGAAGCGGTCGCTGACGACGACCTCCTTGGCGTAGCCGCCCATGGTCCACTCGCCGTCGTAGCCTTGGGAGTTGTAGGTGCCGACGGACGGCGTGGTGCAGAACTGCTCCATGCCGTCCTTGCAGGGCTCGCAGGAGCCGCACGAGTCGACGAGGCAGCCGACGCCGACCCGGTCGCCGAGCGTGTGGCGGGTGACCTCGTCACCGACCTCGACGACGGTGCCGGCGATCTCGTGGCCGACGGTCAGCGGGAAGTGCGCCGGGCCCCACTCCTCACGCACGGTGTGGATGTCGGAGTGACAGATGCCGGCGAAGGCGATGTCGATGCGGATGTCGTCCGGGCGTAGGTCACGACGCTCGATGGTGCCCTGGTGGAAACCGGAGGTCGCGGAGTCGGCGATGAGTGCAGGTGTGGTGGTCGGCATCTGACAACTCTACGTCTGCGCGAGCTGGCTCAGGACCGACGCGGCGACCTCGCGGTAGGCCGCGGCCCCCTTCGAGCTGCGAGCCGTCGAGAGGATGGACCGGCCCACCGCCGGCGCCTCCGCGAACCGGACGGTCTTGGGGATGGGGGGCAGCAGCACCGGCAGGTCGTAACGCCCGCCGACGTCTTCGAGCACCTCGCGCGAGTGCAGGCTGCGCCCGTCGTAGAGCGTGGGGAGGATGCCGATGACGCGCAGCTTCTTGTTGAGGATCTTCTTCACGTCGCGCACGGTGTCGAGCAGCTGGCCGACGCCGCGGTGGCTCAGCATCTCGCACGGCATCGGGATGATCAGTCCGTGCGCGGCGGTGAGGGCGTTCAGGGTGAGCACACCCAGGCTCGGCGAGCAGTCGAGCAGGATGATGTCGTAGTCGCGCTTGACCTCGGCGAGGGCGCCCTGCAGCACGTACTCGCGGGCGGGCCGCGACAGCAGCACCGCCTCGGCGCCGGCGAGGTCGATCGTGCTCGGAACCAGGTCGATCCCCTCCTCGCAGCCCACGACGACGTCCTTCACGGCGGCGCCCCCGACGAGCACGTCGTGGACGGAGGACTCGACGGCATCGGGGTCGACCCCGAGGCTGAAGGTGAGGCACGCCTGCGGGTCGAGGTCGACGAGCAGCACCCGGCGGCCCTGCTCGGCGAACGCGGCACCCAGTGAGGCCACCGAGGTCGTCTTGGCGACCCCGCCCTTCTGGTTGGCGAGGGCGAGAATCGTGGCCTTGCGCTTGGGCGCCATCAAGGGGGCCTTCCATGGGGTCCGCGGGACGAGGCCCGATTCTCTCACCCGAGCTTCGAGATGGCCTCGCCGGTCAGCAGGAACCGACGGAAGGCCTCCGCCGAGGCCAGCAGCGGGCGACCGGTGACCCACGCGACGCCCACCTCGCGGTGGGCACCCGCGTCGGTGATGGGCACGAGTCGGGTACGGGCGAAGGTCGTCGGCGCCGGCAGCCCCTCAGCCGGCACGACCGCCACCCCGAGCCCCGCGGCGACCAGGCCCCGCACGGTCGGCAGGTCGTCGGCCTCGAAGGCGAGGTCGGGCTCGAATCCGGCGGCGTCGCAGAGGGCGAGCGTCTGGGTACGCATGTCGGAGGGGGCCCGCCGCATGACGAACGGCTCTGCGGCCACGGCCGCCAGGGCGACCTCACGGCGATCGGCGAGCGGGTGCGAGGGGGACACGGCGAGCACGAGGGGCTCGACGAGGATGCGGCGCCACTGCACGTCCTGGCCGCTCACCCGCAAGGTGGTGAGCTCGACATCGGCCCGCCGGGTGGCCAGCTGCTGCGAGACCCGGCCGCTCTCGCCGACGGCGGTCCGCTGGAGGACGACGCGCACCCGTGGGTGCCCTTCCCGGAAGGCGCGGATCAGCCGTGGCACGAGCCAGGACCCCAGGCTGAGCGGGAAGGCCAGGGTGACCACGCCGCCCTCGGGGTCGACCAGCGCGTCGACCGCGGCCATGCCGTCGTCCAGGTCGTTGACCAGGTTGTCGACGTGCCGTTTGAAGGCGGTGCCGGCGTGCGTCATCCGCAGCACCCGGCCCGAGCGCCGCAGCAGCGGGGTGCCGACCTCGCGCTCGAGCCGGGCGAGCGCGCGGGACACGCCGGGCTGGCTGACGCCGAAGACGTCGCTGACCTCGGTGACCGTGTAGCCGTCGGCCACGAGCTGGAACCAGCGCAGCGCATCAGTGTCCATATCCATGACGATATCGCATGAGTGCTATGCACCGATTTCATTGGACGCATACGTTCGGACGACGGACACTGGACGCATGACCACTTCAGGACTCTGGACCACTGTCAAGGACGAGCTCCGCGAGCGCCGTGAGGCCCGCGCGGCCCTGAACAAGCTCCGCGCCGACGTCGAGCACTACCGCACCCCCTCCGACATCGAGGACCTCCTCGCCAGCGTCGACGGCGAGGACACTGCGGAGGCCGAGATGATCCGCGGCATCCTCACCGAGAACCTGCGCACCTACCACTCGCGCCGCGCGGTCAGCGCCTGAACCCGGTCAGCGGTTGCGGCCCCGCACCGCCTCCGCGGATGCGGTGGAGCAGGTGGAGCAGGTGCGGTCGCAGGGGGTGACTGGGCGGCGACGCCCGAAGCCCTCGGCCGGGTCGCGGGTCATCCCGAGCCGGCGCATCACCGCTTCGGCGTCGCGGTGGCCGTCACGCCAGCCCCGCAGGACCAAGCGCTCGGGGTGCCCGGGCCGCGCCACGGTCACGGCCGGGCGTCGACGTCGGTGTGCGGCACCACCCGCAGCCCGCTCGGGCCGGGGTTCCACGCGACTTCCACCAGAAGCCGTCGGGGTCACCGAAGTAGCCGGCACGAACACCGATGCCGGTCACGCGTCGCCGCGCGTCACCCACCCACCGACCGGTGTCGGCTCTTCGAGCGCGGCCCAGTCGGACTTCTCAGGGCCGGCCGCCTGCCCCTGCGGGCAGTACGCCCGCAGGTCGCACCAGCCGCAGAGCGGCCCGGTGCGAGGGAGGAACACCTCGGAGGCCGCCCCCTTCTCGACGAAGTCGACGTCGGCCCGTCGCGCGTCGCGGGCGATCGAGCGGGCCTGCTCGACTTTGCGGGTGAGCGACTCAGGGGTGTGCTCGTGCACCGCGACCGTGCCGCTGGGCACGTGGTGCAGCTCGACCCGCAGCGTGCGCCGGCGGAACATCTTCCAGACCGCCGCGGCGTAGAGGCCGAGCGCCAACGAGGTACGAGCGTCGTCGTCGGTGGGCGGCACCCAGAAGGTCTTGTAGTCGACCACGACGAGCTCGCCGTCGCGGTCGTCGAGCCGGTCGACGCGCCCGCTCAGACGAAGGTCGCCGCTCACGAACGACACGGTGCGCTCGATGCCGACCGGCTGGGTCGTGGGGTCGACGTCGGCCAGGTAGCTGGTGACGGCTGCACGCATCCGCTCGCGCCACTCGCGGGACTGCCTGCCGTCACGGAAGCCGACGTCGATCCAGGCCCGGTCGACCAGGCCTGCCCCCGCCGCAGGGGTGCGCTCGGGCAGGTCCCACCAGTCGCGCAGGGCGTTGTGCACGGCGTTGCCGAGCGAGGTGTGCGCCCGCTGGCGCCGCTTCTCGGGCGAGGGCCGGTCGAGGTACTGCAGCCGGTAGCGGCGGGGGCAGTCGAGGAACGCGAGCAGCTTGCTCGGGCTCGCGGCGTACAGCGGCGCGGGCATGCCCGGAAGCTGCCCTTGGGCCGGCTGCGCACTCACGGAGCCGACGCTAGCGGGTCGCACCGACGTCACCGGGATGCCGCGGCCGAGGCCGGGGTACGGAGGCCCCCGGAGGGCATCGCGACCTGACAGACTGTGCGGCGATGGCCATCAGCGCGTTCGACCTCTTCTCCGTGGGCATCGGACCCTCCAGCTCGCACACCGTGGGCCCGATGCGGGCCGCGCACACCTTCGCCGAGGGGCTGGGGCGCGACGGCCTGCTCGAGCAGGTCGGGCGGGTGCGGGCCGAGCTGTTCGGGTCGCTCGGCGCCACCGGGCACGGGCACGGCTCGCTCAAGGCCGTGGTGCTCGGCCTCGAGGGAGAGGCACCCGAGACCACCGACCCCCGCGGTGCCGACGCCCGCCTGGACGAGGTGCGGGCGAGCGGTCGGCTGCACCTGAACGGCACCCACCAGATCGCCTGCGCCGTGGACACCGACGTGGTGCTGCACCGGCGGGCCCGCCTGCCCTTCCACTCCAACGGGATGCGGTTCACGGCCTACGCGGCCGCGCAGCCCGTCGAGGGCGAGGAGCCCCTGCGGCAGCGCGAGTACTACTCGGTGGGTGGCGGCTTCGTGCTTGACGAGGACGAGGTCGGCGAAAACGTCATCGTGCCCGACCGCACCCCGGTGAGGCACCCCTTCACCACCGGCGACCAGCTGCTCGAGCGGTGCGCGGAGACCGGCCTGCCGATCAGCGGCGTGATGATGGCCAACGAGCTGTCGTGGCGCAGCGAGGCCGAGGTGCGCGCGGGGCTGCTGCACCTGTGGCAGGTCATGCAGGAGTGCATCGACAACGGGTGCCGGGCCGAGGGCGTGCTGCCCGGCGGGCTCAAGGTGCAGCGCCGCGCGCCGCGCCTGGCCACGCAGCTGCGCGGGGAGCACCCCGGCGACCCGCTCGCCGCCATGGACTGGGTGACGCTCTACGCGCTGGCCGTCAACGAGGAGAACGCCTCCGGTGGGCGCATCGTCACGGCACCCACCAACGGTGCGGCCGGCATCATCCCCGCGGTGCTGCACTACTACACGCGCTTCGTGCCCGGCGCGAACGACGAGGGGGTGGTGCGCTTCCTGCTCACCGCCGCGGCGATCGGCAGCCTGTACAAGGAGAACGCCTCGATCTCCGGCGCGGAGGTCGGCTGCCAGGGCGAGGTGGGGTCGGCGTGCTCGATGGCCGCAGGCGCGCTGGCCGAGGTGCTCGGCGGCACCCCCGACCAGGTCGAGAACGCTGCCGAGATCGGCATCGAGCACAACCTGGGGCTCACCTGCGACCCCGTGGGCGGGCTCGTGCAGATCCCGTGCATCGAGCGCAACGCCGTCGCGTCGGTCAAGGCCATCACCGCCGCGCGGATCGCGTTGCGTGGCGACGGGAAGCAGATCGTCTCGCTCGACAAGGCGATCAGGACGATGCGTGACACCGGCCGCGACATGATGGTGAAGTACAAGGAGACCGCGCGCGGCGGGCTCGCCGTCAACGTCATCGAGTGCTGAGCGCGAGCTCACGACGCGAGGTCGTCGGCACCGGCCTCGAACGGCTCGGGAAAGGCCCGCACCACGGCAGGCGTGGCCAGGAACGCACCGACCAGCGGCACCCCGCTGACGCGGCAGACGTCGATCGCCACCTGGTGCCAGCGCCGGTCGGCGTCGGTGAGCAGCACCGACCCGTCGCGACCGCGGACGAAGAGCAGTCCACCCCCGGTCTCGGCGACCATGCCGCACAGCTGCACCAGGAAGGGCCGGAACTCGTCGGGTTCCACCCCGTCGTCGACGTCGTTGATGACGGCGGGCTGGCCCATGGTCAGGTCGGACTTCGTCAGGAGCAACCCGACGCAGCCCCCCATCCGGTCGCGGTGGCCGACGAACAGGTCGGCGACGTCCGCGGCGAGGCCGGGGGTGTCGAGCGGCAGGTCGGGCCAGTTGTCCGGGAGGTCGTCGAAGCTCATGCCGACAGCCTGCCGAGGATCGAGGATCGGGCCGCGGACTTTTCCACAGGCCCGCATCCGCGACCTGCGGCCGCGACGACCGGCGCGTCACTGCGACGCCGCGACACGGCATCCGGCATCTAGCGTTGTGCCCATGTCCGTCGATGACGCCCACACCCGACCTCCCGGCACCAGCGACGCGACCGTCGAGGCGGTCGGCAAGGTCTCGGAGGCCCTCGAGGTGATCGAGGACGCCCGAGGGCAGCTGTTCTCCTTCCACCGCAAGATCGGCATGGCCGACCTCGCCCTGGGCGAGGCCGTCGGCCTGCTGCGCGACGCTGGTCACGCCGAGCTGGCCGACCGGGTCGAGACCGACCTCGTCGGCCGCAACGTGCTGGCCGGGCGCTGGACGTTCCAGGTCGTCGAGGAGTTCGAGGACGGCTACTACGCGGCGTTCAAGGAGCACGAGCGCATCGTGAGAGAGCAGCTGATGGACGGCAAGCGGCACGTGTTCGAGGCGGAGATGAAGCAGGACCGGCGCACCCACGGCCGCCCCGGACACGCGGCGACTCCGCACGAGACCACGTCGTGACGGCGGCCGGCGTGTACCGGGTCAGTGGAGGGGCACGGCGGTGACGGGGTACCCGGGCCCCCCGCCGTCGGCTCCGGGACCGACGCCCTGGTCGGCTCGCTCGAGCGACAGCGCGCGACCTTCGCGTACACGGGCGCCGACCACGTCGCCGAGAAGCTCCTCACCACGATCGGCAACTCCACGATGACGCTCGGCGGGGTGCTCAAGCGCCGGGCCTGACGCGGGTGTTGGATCTCCCTCCTCCCACTTGTCGCTGCCCCCTCGCCTCTGGCCCCTCTCCCCTCACCTCTCCCCTCGCCCCTCGGCAGCGGGGCGGCCCTTTGCTGGTCGACACTGCGCTGCGCCCAGTTGAGGATGGTCCCCGGCTCCCGGCGGCCGACGTATCAGGCGGCACGGTCGGCGTCTCCTTCCGGCATGCACATGATCACCCCCGGCGTCGCCGCGTCCCTCACCCCCAAGTCCGTCGACCGCGCCGAGCACGCCCCTCGGACCCGGCGTCGCCTGCACCTGCCACGGGTGCGGTTCCACCTGCCGCACCCGCACCTCCCTCACCGGCACGCCTGACCGACGACGCACTGTTGGCGGCCCCCGACGGCCTCGACGGCCCTCAGCTGAAGACGACCGTGCGGTCACCGTTGAGCAGCACCCGCGACTCGCAGTGCCACCGCACGGCCCGCGCGAGCACCCGCGACTCGACCTCCTCGCCGGCGCGCACGAGGTCCTCCGGCGTCATCCGGTGGTCGACCCGCACGACGTCCTGCTCGATGATCGGCCCCTCGTCGAGGGCGGCCGTCACGTAGTGGGCCGTGGCCCCGACCCGCTTGACACCCCGGGCGAAGGCCTGATGGTAGGGCTTGGCGCCCTTGAACGACGGCAGGAACGAGTGGTGGATGTTGATGACCCGCCCGGACAGGTCGCGGGTCAGCTCGTCGGAGAGCACCTGCATGTAGCGCGCCAGCACGACCAGGTCGACGTCGTGCTCGCCGACGATGCGGCGCAGGGCCTCCTCGGCCTGCGGCTTGGTCTCCGCCGTCACCGGGATGTGGTGGAACGGGATGCCGTAGGAGCTCACCAGCGGCTCGAGGTCGAGATGGTTCGACACCACCGCGGGGATGTCCATGTTGAGCGCACCCGACCGCCAGCGGAAGAGCAGGTCGTTGAGGCAGTGCCCGAACCGGCTCACCATCACGAGTGCGCGGTAGGGCGTGGCCGCGTCGCGGATCGACCAGTCCATGGCGTATGCCGTGGCCACTGCCCCGAAGAGCTCGCGCCACTGCGGGGCTGACGCTCCCCCGATCTCGACCGAGAAGCGGATTCGCATGAAGAACTGGTCAGTGCGGACGTCGAGGAACTGCTGGCTCTCCTCGATGTTGGCGCCGTGGTCGAAGAGCAGCGCCGTCACCGCCGCGACGATGCCACGCTGGTCGGGGCAGGACAGGATGAGCACGTTCTCGGTCGGGACTTCGGTGGTGTCAGGCATCCGGCCACGGTACGTGGGGCTGGGCCGGGAGCCACATCGGGCCCGCCGGCTCACGGCTCCATCGGGATCGGGGTGGGTCAGAAGGGGGGTGGGTCAGAAGGGGGGTGGGTCAGTAGGGGGGTGGGTCGGTGTCGCGCCAGCGTTCGGCGGAGGGGGACGTGAGGGGGGTCGCGTGGG
>JBBQWX010000020.1:0-40113 GCA_038210185.1 Actinomycetales bacterium | reverse complement strand
CAGGCGCTTTCGCTCCCACCGACCCCGCCGCGGCTGGCTCCACGTCCATCAACACCGATTGCCCGGCGACCTGCGGCTCCGACATACCCCATTCTCCCGCAGCCGCAACGCATTACGTGTTACCGACACGGGGTCCTAGGGCGCGCCCGCCGCCTGTAGTCGCCTTGAAGCCCGGGATCACCACGATGACGGCGGCACTTCCCAGGATCGTCGGCCCGTTGCTCGCGCAGAGGTCGCCCAGGGTCGCGACGAGGTCGCCCAGGGTCGCGACGAGCTTTCCGATGGTGCCGCCGGACTGCTTGGGGATGGCGAGCATGTCCCCGACCTGGCCCATCGCCACCTGGATGCCGACGCCCGTCGGGAAGCCGCCGAGGGCGCCGCCTTTGCCAGCGGAACTCTGCTCCGGCGCCGACCGGGGCGCATCGCCCCTATCGGATGAAGGTCAGCGCGGCACGAGCGACGAGAACGACAGCACGGTCAGCCACCCGCCGACCGTCAGCACGAGCACCGACCCGACGGATGCCGTGAACGCGCGCCACCGCGCCGGCACCCATCGGCGTGCGCCGGCGACCGGTAGCCAGACGGCGAGCATGACGACGACCAGGTACCCCACGAGGATGGCCGGCGCCGCGAGCTGCGCCAGGTGGGCCGAGACGGTCACCGCAGGTGGTCCACGAGCTCGGGGGCGAGCCCGACGTAGCCTGCCGGGGTCATCGCGGCCAGCCGGCCCTCGACGTCGGCCGGCAGGCCCAGCTCGTGCACGAACTCCACGAGCTCGGCCTGCCCGATTCGACGGCCGCGGGTGAGCTCCTTGAGCCGCTCGTAGGGCTCCTGCATGCCGGGCACGCCGCGGGCGCCGAGCGCGCGCATCGCCGACTGGATGGGCTCGCCGAGCACCTCCCAGTTGGCGTCGAGGTCGGCGGCCATCGTCGCCGGCACGGCATCGAGCCCGTCGAGCCCGCGGGTGGCGTTGTCGATGGCGAGCAGGCTGTGGCCGAACGCCGACCCGATGTTGCGCTGCATCGAGGAGTCGGTGAGGTCGCGCTGCAGCCGGCTCTGCACGAGGGTGGCGGCGAGCACGTCGAGCAGCGCGTTGCTGACCTCGAGGTTGGCCTCGGCGTTCTCGAAGCGGATCGGGTTGACCTTGTGCGGCATCGTCGAGGAGCCGACGGTGCCCTGGCCCCGCACCTGCGCGAAGTAGCCCATCGAGATGTAGGTCCACACGTCGGTGCACATGTTGTGCAGCACCCGGTTGAAGCGGGCGACGTCTGCGTAGAGCTCGCTCTGCCAGTCGTGGCTCTCGATCTGCGTGGTCAGCGGGTTCCAGCTGAGGCCGAGGTGCTCGACGAACGCGCGGCTGACGCCCTGCCAGTCGGCCTCGGGCACGGCCGCGACGTGCGCGCCGTAGGTGCCGGTGGCGCCGTTGAGCTTGCCCAGGAACTCGGCATCCTCGATGCGGGCGAGCTGGCGCTGCAGGCGCCACGCGAGCACGGCCAGCTCCTTGCCCATCGTGGTCGGGGTGGCCGGCTGGCCGTGGGTGTGGGCCAGCAGGGGAACCTCGCGCAGGTCGCTGGCCATCGTCGCGAGCTTCTCGACGAGCGCGCTCGCCCGCGGCAGCCACACCTCGTGCACGGCGCCCTTGACCAGCACGGCGTACGAGAGGTTGTTGACGTCCTCACTGGTGCAGCAGAAGTGGATCAGCTCGGCCAGCCCGGTGTCCTCGGGGGCCGGTGCGATGGCGGTGAGCCGCTTCTTGAGGAAGTACTCGACCGCCTTCACGTCGTGCTGGGTGACCCGCTCGGTCGCTGCCATCTCCTCGATCTCGGCGGCTCCGAAGCCGCGCACGACGTCGCGCAGGGCCTCCTGCTCACCGGCGGTCAGGCGACGCACCCCGGGCACGACCTCGTGCTCGGTGAGGTGGATCAGCCACTCGACCTCGACGTGCACTCGCGCCCGGTTCAGCGCGGGCTCGGACAGGTGGTCCACGAGGGTGGCCACGATGCCGCGGTAGCGCCCGTCGAGGGCACCGAGCGCGATCTGCGGCTCGGCGTCGGCGAGGGAGGTGGATGCCGCGAGGCTGGTCGCGGGCTCGGGGCTGGCCATGGCCCCATCCTCCCAGAGCCGCGAGGCGGCGGATGCCGGCGCCCACCGGTGCCGACCGCGCCGGGTCAGGCGTGTGGTTCAGCGCCGGTCGCGGTCCTCGAGCTCGGTGCGCACGAAGTCGACGATGCCGGGCACCGCGGCGCTGATCTCGGCGTAGGTCTGGTCGTAGGCCGGGTCGGTGCCGTACCAGGGGTCGTCCATGCCCAGCTCGCCGAGCGCCACGGCATCCGGGTCGAAGGAACGGAACAGGCGCAGCTTGTCGCGGTCGGCGTCGGTGCGGGCGACGCGCTCGAGCCGCCCGACGTGCACGTGGTCGACGGGCAGCACCAGGTCGTACCGGGCGAACCAGGACGGCTCGAACCGGCGCGCGACGTGGTCGTGCCAGCCGTTGTCGGCATGGCCGTTGCGCTGCAGCACGGCGACCGTGCGCAGGTGCACGCTGCTGCCGAGCTCGTCCGAGCTCGTGCCCGCCGAGTCGACGACCACGCGGTCGCCCAGCCCGGCGGCCTCGAAGGCCTCGCGGAGCAGGAACTGACCCATCGGTGACCGGCAGATGTTCCCCCAGCACACGACGCAGACGCGGTACGGCCGGGAGGGGGTGGGGTCGGCATCGTGCTGAGGCATGCCCCCATCCTGCCCTCGATGTGGGACTGTTCAGTCGAGCGCGAACCAGGCGTGTACGCCCTCGAGGAAGTCGGCGCGCGACAGTGCACCGGCTCCCTGCGGGATGCGTCCCCACAGCGGCGCGCCCGTCACCCGCGGCAGGTCGACCAGGTTGCTCTCCTCGGCGAGGCCCGGGTCGGCCGGCCACGACCCGATGACGACCCCGAGCAGCGGCAGCGACCGGGCGGCGAGCGCCTCGGCAGTGAGAGCGGCGATGCTGAGCGTGCCCAGGCCGGCGCTCGCGACGAGCACCACCCCACAGCCGACCCCCTTGTAGCGCAGCCCGGTGCCGAGGTCGGCCAGTGTGCCGCCCCGCTCGTCGAGTCGCACGAGCAGCCCTCCGGACCCCTCGACGAACACGACCTCCGACTGCCCGGCGATCTCGCCGATCCGCTTGGCGTGCAGGGCGACCGGCGGCAGGCGCGCTCCTTCTCGGCGCGCAGCCGCCTCCGGCGACAGCGGGTCCCGCAGCCGCACGAGCTCGTGGGTGCCGACGTCGTCACCGACCAGCCGGCGCACCTCGTCGACGTCACCGGGCTCACCCGGGGCCAGCCCGGTCTGGGCCGGTTTCACGACGGCGACGCTGCTGCCGCGCTCGCGCACGACCGCGGCCAGCGCGGCGGTGACCACCGTCTTGCCCACCTCCGTGCCGGTGCCCGTCACGAGCACGACGGAGGTCAGCGAGCGGGGATCAGCCACGGGGGATGGTCAGCGCGGCGAGCACTTCGCACGCGCGGTCGAGGTCGTGGTCGCTGTGGTCCGCGTGCGCGGTGAGCCGCAGCCGCGACGAGCCGTCCGGCGTCGACGGGGGGCGGAAGCAGCCGATCCGGATGCCGTGCGCCTGCGCCCGCTCGACCGCCTCGACGGCTGCGTGCGGGCCGGGCATCGCCACCGACATCACGGCCGCGGCGGGTGCCTCGATGCCGCAGGCCCGCGCCATCCGGGCGGCGTTGGCGTGGACCCGGGCGGAGAGCTCCGGGTGCTCGCGCAGCACCGCGAGTGCGGCCAGCGCGGCACCGGCCGACGCGGGGGCGAGGCCGGTGTCGTAGATGAACGGGCGGGCGGTGTTGACGAGGTGCTCGCGCACGACGGGGGCGGCGAGCACCGCACCACCTTGTGCCGCGAGGGACTTCGACAGGGTCACGGTGACCACCACGTGCTCGGCCTGGGCGTGTCCCGCCTGTGCCACGAGCCCGCCGCCGCCGGGACCGACCACGCCGAGCGCGTGCGCCTCGTCGACGACCAGGAGGGCACCGGCCTCGGCGGCCAGAGCGACGAGGTCCTCGATCGGCGCGGCATCGCCGAGCACCGAGTAGATGGACTCGACGACCACGACCGCCCGGGGGCTCTCGCGTCGGGCCAACAGCTCGGCGACGTGGTCGAGGTCGTTGTGCCGCGAGACCGACACCGCGGCGCGGGACAGGCGACACCCGTCGATGAGGCTGGCGTGGGCGTGCTCGTCGCTGACGACGAGGGTGCCCGCGTCGGCGAGCGTCGTCAGCACGGCGAGGTTGGCCGCGTACCCGGTGGAGAGCGCGAGCGCGGACGGCGCTCCGGTCAGGGCGGCGAGCGCCGCCTCGAGCTGGTCGTGCACGTCGAGGGTGCCGGTGACCAGGCGGGAGGCCCCTGCGCCGCCGCCGTAGGTCTCGGCCGCGGTCACGGCCCCCGCGACGACGGCGGGGTGGCAGCGCAGCCCGAGGTAGTCGTTGCCGGCGAGGTCGAGGCCGTCACCGGTCTTGGTGGTGGTGAGCCGGCGGGTGAGCCCCGCGGCCTCCCGGGTCGCCGCGGCATCCCGGATCCAGTCGAGGGGGCTCGTCACGGCCCCGATCCTGCCACGACGAGGTGGATGCGGCCCGTCCACGTCGGCGAAGCACCGCCGCACGAGCCCGCGCCCGTCGCGCCGGTCGGTGTGGCACCTCGGCATTCGGCGCGCACCCGCCACGGGCGCGCCTTCGCGACCTCGACCACTTGTGACAAGCACTTGACACAAGTGTCGCGTCGCGGCATCCTCGATCTTGTACCAGTCAGTCGATACAACGGAGGTTTGTCATGGCGGTCCTTCTCCTCGCGGGCCCGATCGCGTTCGTCGGCCTGCTCGTCGCCCTGTGGCGCCGTGGCGGGGTCACCGTGGGCGTCGACGAGCACCGCGGGGTCGTCGAGATCGCACGGCACACCCGGCGCTGGCGGGCTGCCGGCCTGGTGCTCGGGGGCCTCGTCGCGGTGCTCCTGTTCGTGCTCGGCGAGCGGGTCGACGCCCTCGGCCGGGCCGCGGCCCTCGCGCCCACCGCGCTCGGCGCCGGTGTGCTGCTCGGCACCATCGCCGGTGAGCTGACCGCTCGGCCGGCGGTCGGCATCCGCCGCTCGGCCGTCGTCGAGAGGCGCACCCTCGGGGCGCTCCTGCCGCGCGGACGGGCCGTCGTCCTCGCGGTGTCGACCGCCCTGATCGTCGGCGCCCTCGCCATCGGTGCGGCGTGGGGCTCGACCGACGACCTGGGGCGCGCCGGTCGGGTGCTCAGCCAGACCTGCACGGTGCTCGACGCCGACGCCGGCCCCGTGACGATGAGCAGCAGCCGGGGACCGTGGCCCGGCTCGTTCTACGCGGTGCCCCTCACCGTCGCCCTGGTCGTGCTGGCCGGGCTCGTGGCCCTCGCCCTGCGCGCGATCGTCAACCGTCCCCGCCCCGACCTGGACAGCCGTGGCCTCGACACGCTGCTGCGCCGCTGGTCGGTGGGCAACGTGCTCACCGCCGCCTTGGTCACCGTGCTCGGCACCCTCGGCCCCGTCACGGTGTTCATGGCCGCGGCGCTGTCCGGAGGCGCCTGTGGCAACGGCGTGCCGGAGACGGTGCTGGCCTGGACCGCTGCGATCGTGGGGCCCTTCGCCACGGGTGCGGCGTTCGGCCTGCTCGCGGGCCTGGTGCTTCCGCCCACCATCACGGTCGACGACCTGCCCCGGCCGCAGCCCGGTGAGGCGACCCCGGCGAGGGCTCCGGTGCGATGACGCTGTCCACGGTCACCGTCGACGTCCTCGACCCGACCCCGCCCTACGAGCAGCTGCGCCGACAGCTCGCCGACCTCATCGGCTCGGGAGTCCTCTCCACCGGCGACCGACTTCCGCCGGTGCGCCAGCTCGCCGCCGATCTCGGGTTGGCGGCCGGCACGGTGGCGCGCACCTACCGCGAGCTGGAGCAGGCCGGCTTCGTTCGCTCCCGCCGGGGCGGCGGCACCCGCGTGGCTCCCACTGCGCCGTCGCCCCCCACGCCGCAGCGCGCGCTGGAGGCGGCCGCGACGGCCTACCTCGATCGGGCCGAGGCCCTCGGGCTCACCGCTGCCGAGGCCGTCGCCACGGTTCGACGGCAGGTCGACGGCTGATCGTCACCGCTTCTCGTTAGCCTCGGGAGAGAGCCCCGACCCCGAGCCCGTCCCGAGAGGACACCATGCCAAAGGCCCCGCTGCCCGCCCACGTCGCCGAGCTGTTCGGGCGCCCCAACCCCGCGGTCGTCGCCGTGCTGATGCCCGGTGGTGCCCCGATGTCGGTCGCCACCTGGTACCTCGTCGAGGACGACGGCACCGTGCTGTTGAACATGGATGCCGGCCGCGCCCGTCTCGACTGGATGCGCGAGCGGCCGCAGGTCGCGTTGACCGCGCTCAAGGAGGACGAGTGGTACACGCACGTCAGCATCCGCGGATCGGTGGTGCGCTGGGAGGACGACCCCGAACGCGCTCTGTCCGACATCGACCGGCTCTCGGTGCACTACACGGGCGAGCCCTACCCGAACCGCGAACGGCCTCGCGTGAGCTGCTGGGTGCGGGTCGAGCACTGGCACGGCTGGGGTCAGGCCAAGGCGGAGTAGGCCGGCCCCGCCGTCGTGTGAGGTTGCTTTCAGTCGCCCTTGCGCGTGCTTAGGTTTGCCTAACCCGGTGCTAGCGTCGAGGGGTGGCGACGTCCCTCGCGCGGGCTCCGGTCGGCATCGAGCTGCGGGTCGTCGGCGCAGTCGGGCCCACCGCTCTCACGCGACGTCTGGCCGAGCTGGGGCTGCGGGTCGGCGCCCACGTCCGCTGCGTGCAGAAGACCGCCGGGGGCGGCCGCATCGTCGACGTGGCGGGTTCACGCATCGCGCTGGGCCGTGACGTGCTCGACGCGGTGCAGACCGTTCCGACGCATCCGGCCCAGCCGGCGGAGGCGACACCCTCATGACCACCGTGCCTGCCGTTCCGCGCTCGGCGCCGGCGTCGTGCCACGACGACGGCGCGCCACTCGCGGCGCCGGTCGGTGCTCCTCTCGTCGTGCTCGCCGGTGCGCCCAACGTCGGCAAGTCCACTTTGTTCAACGCCCTCACCGGCGCCCGGCGCACCGTGGGCAACTGGCCCGGTACGACGGTCGAGGTCGGCCGGGGCGGCTGGCTGGTCGAGGGCCGGGTCGCCGACGTCGTCGACCTCCCCGGCTCCTACTCGCTCGACCCGCTGAGCCCCGACGAGGCGCTGACGCGTGCCGTCGTGCTCGCCGAGGGCCCCGACCGGCCCGACGTCGTCGTGGTCGTCGCGAGCGCCGCCCACCTCGCGCGCAGCCTCTACCTCGTCGCGCAGGTGCGCGAGACCGCGCTGCCCGTCGTCGTCGCGCTCACCATGGGCGACGTGGCCGAGCGGCGCGGCATCCAGGTCGACGCCGGGGCGCTCGCCGCGGCCCTCGGGTGCCCCGTGGTCGCCCTCGACCCGCGGCGGCGGTCCGGGGTCGACGGCCTCGTCGAGGCGGTGGGTGCCTGCCTTTCCGGTGGGGTGGCGGTGCCGCGTCTCGTGCCGCCCGCCCCGAGCCAGGGCCCCGACGAGCTCGCGGCGGCCGACGAACGGTTCGGCTGGATCGACACCGCCGTCACGGCGTCGGTGAGCGCGCAGGTGATGACCCGGCGCACCTGGTCGGACCGCATCGACCGGTTCGCCGCCGCGCCCGTGCTGGGCCCGTTGCTCTTCCTCGGCGTCATGTGGGTGGTGTTCCAGGCGACGACGACGCTCGCCGTGCCCCTGCAGGACGCCCTCGACGCGCTGGTGTCCGGGCCGGTGTCCTCGGCGGGAGGCTGGCTGGTCGACACCGTGGGCCTCGGGCAGACTCCCGTGCGGGGCCTGGTCGTCGACGGCGTGATCGCCGGCGTCGGCATGCTGCTGACCTTCGTGCCCCTGATGGCGCTGATGTTCCTGTTGCTCGCCCTGCTCGAGGACTCGGGCTACATGGCCCGCGCCGCCGTGGTGACCGACCGGATGATGAGCCGGCTCGGGCTTCCCGGACGTGCCTTCCTGCCGATCGTCGTCGGCTTCGGCTGCAACGTGCCGGCCGTCTCGGCGACGCGGATCCTGCCGAACGCCCGCCACCGCGTGCTCACCGCGCTGCTCGTGCCGTTCACGTCGTGCTCGGCGCGGCTGACCGTCTACGTGCTGCTCGCGACGACGTTCTTCCCGGCCCACGCGGGCACGGTCGTGTTCGCCATGTACCTCGTGTCGATCCTTCTCGTCGTGCTCGTCGGGCTCGGGCTGCGGGCCACGCTCTGGCGGACGGTGGGCGCCGACCCGCTCGTCATCGACCTGCCGCCGTACCAGCGACCGACCGTGCGGCTGAGCCTGTCGGTCACCTGGCTGCGCCTGCAGGGGTTCCTGCGCACGGCATCCGGCATCATCGTCGCCACCGTGGTCGTCGTCTGGCTGCTGCAGTCGATCCCGGTCGGGGCGGGGTCGTTCGGCGACGTGCCGGTCTCGCAGAGCCTGTACGCCGAGCTGTCCCGTGCCGTCGCGCCGCTGCTGTCGCCGGCGGGGTTCGGTCAGTGGGAGGCGGTGTCGGCGCTGCTCGTCGGGTTCGTCGCCAAGGAGGCGGTCATCTCGTCGTGGGCGCAGACCTATGCGCTGGCCGAGCCGGCCTCCTCGCACGACCCGGGAGCGCTCGGGGCGCAGCTGCACGAGACCTTCACCGTCGCGAGCGGCGGGCACACCGGGGCGGCCGTCGCGGCCTTCATGGTGTTCCTGCTCGCCTACACACCGTGCGTCGCGACCCTGGCAGCACAGCGGCGCGAGCTCGGCACGCGGTGGACCGTCTTCGGCGTCGGGTTGCAGCTCGTCGTCGCGTGGACCCTGGCGGTGCTGGTCTTCCAGGTCGGACGGGTGTTCTGGTGAGCGCGGCGACGCATGCCGGTGGCCGCGGGGGCGGCCCCCTCACCGCGGTGCTCGCGGCCTTCGACGCCGGAGCGCACTCGCTCGACGAGGTCGCCCGTCGGTGCGACCTGCCGCTCGACACGGTGCGTGCGTCGGTCGACCACCTCGTGCGGATGGGGCGCCTCGAGGCCAAGGAGCTCGCCATCGGCTGTCCCACGAGCGGGTGCGGGTCGTGCGCCTCCGGCACCGACGACGGTGCGGCGGGGTGCGGGTCGAGTGCCCCGTCGAGCCGGCGCTCCGGCCCGGTGCTGGTCGCGATCTCGCTGCGCCGCTGAGATCCAGGGGCCGAGGTCCAGCGGGCAGGACGGCGGGCAGGACGGCGGGCAGGACAGCGGGCAGGACAGCGGGCAGGACGGCGGGCGCCGTTGCGCGCCATACTGCGTCCATGGACGGACGTGTCGTTTCGGTGGGGTACCCGGCGATGAACCCGCTGGTGGACGAACCGCAGTCCGCCCGGGCCCCGAGCGAACCGGGCCCGGACCACCTCCTGGGAGTCTCCACCCCGGCGGATGCCCGGGTGGCGCTCGATGCCGCCGACCGGCTCGTCCTCCTGGACGGTCGCGCGACCGCGTGGCGGGTCGCGGAACGTCTCGCGCTGGCTCTGTTCGCCCTCGCGGTGATGGCCGCGACCGGCACGGGCGACGGCTCCCTCATCGGGTCATGGTGGCTCCTCGGCCTCGGCATCCTCCCCGTGCTGCTGCTCAGTGTCCTGAGCTCCCGCACCGCGGGGATGACGACCTCGCTGTGCCCACGGTGGGTGGATGTCCTGGCCTGGGGCGTGCTCGTGGGGGTCGTCTTTGGCTGGTCCCAGGCCGAGCCCGCCACGGGGTGGTTCGGCGTGCTGATCGTCGTCGCGGTGCTGGGATACGCCCCCGTACCGGCCGTGGCCTGGGGGATCGCCACGCGCCGGGCGGGGGGAGTGCAGGGATGGTCCCCCGGGTCGCAGGCCTTCGCCCTGCTGTCGGTGCTCGACTGCGCCGGCTCGGTCGCCCCCGAGCGGCTCATCGCGCTCGCCGGTCTCACCCCGGGCAATGGCGACCGCTGGGTGGAGCGGCTGCGCAGCGAGCAGTCGGTGACCGGAGGTCGTCGTCGGCACCGGGTCCACGGCGACCAGCACGTGCGGCTCACGCCCCCGGGCCATGAACGCCTGCGCCGGATGCGCGGGGAGCTCGAGCGCGTCGCCGCTCGCGCGCCGGTCGGCTGACCTGTGCGTTGCCCGCCGCTGAGCACTCGCCCCGCTCGCCGGAAGAGGCCATACTCGGGCCATGGTGGGGATCGACGACGAGCTGACCGACCGCGGACCGGAGGCCGCGGAGCAGGCCTTGCGCGCTGCCGGGGAGATCCGCATGTTCGACGGCCGCGCCACCGCGTGGTTCGTCGCGCAGCGGCTGGTCGAGATCGCCGGCTTCGCGATGGTCTTCACGGGAGTCTTCCACGGCAGCATCCTGGTCGGCCAGTGGGTGTGGGGGGGCGTGGGCGTGGGCGTGCTGCTCTTCGCCTACGAGGGCCCGGTGGCTCGCCGTGCCGGGGCCGAGCCGCTGCGGTGGCGCGCTCGTTGGCGAGTGGCGCTCGTGACGGGCGCCATCGTCCTGGTCCTGCTCTCGTCGATGGAAGTCCTTGGCTCGTGGGCAGCCACCCCGAACGACTCGACTCAAGTGGCCGCTGCGGTCGTGTTGGCGCTGTGCTACCTCTGTGCTCCGGTCGTGCGCTGGATGTGGTGGCGTCGCCGGCCGCAGGGCGTGACCCCATGGCCCGACGGCGCACAGTTCTACGCGGTCCTGTCGGTGCTGGCCCGCGCCCAGTGGGTGCACATCGACCGGCTGGCCGAGCTCACGGGGCTGCCCCGCGACCGGTGCGACGAGTGGGTGCGTGCGTGCGCGGCACGTGGCCTCGTCCGGCCCGACACCCGCACCCGGTTGCCCGCGCGTCAGCTCTCGATCACAGCCGGAGGTGTCGCCCGTGTGGCCCAGCTGAACATCGAGCTCGCCGCGCGGGCCGGTGACGCTCAGCCGTGCACGGCCTCCACGGCACCGACGAGCCCCGCCGTGAGCAGCGACAGGTCGTCGTCCGACGTCACGTAGGGCGGCATCGTGTAGACGAGGTCGCGGAACGGTCGCACCCACACGCCGCGCTCGATCGCGGCGGCGGTCACCTGCGCGACCCGCACCGGCTCGCGCAGCTGCACGACGCCGACGGCTCCCAGCACCCTGACCTCCGCCACCGAGGCCAGGGATGCCGCTCGCTCCAGGCCTGCGGCCAGCCCTCGCTCGATGCGGGCCACCTCGGCCTCGGTGTCACGTGCGGCGAGGAGGTCGAGGTTCGCCGACGCGATGGCGCAGGCGAGCGGGTTGCCCATGAAGGTCGGGCCGTGCATCAGCCCGCCGGCCTCGCCGCGGCTCACGCCCTCGGCCACCGCGCGTGTGCAGAGCACCGCGGCCAGCGTCAGGTAGCCGCCGGTCAGCGCCTTGCCGACACACAGGATGTCCGGGTCAAGATCGACCAATGGGTCGATGTTGCCTCGGCCGGCCCCGGCCCAGAGCGGCCCGGTGCGGTGGAAGCCGGTGGCGATCTCGTCGTGGATGACGAGCGCACCGTGCTCGTGCGCCAGCTCGTGCAGCACCGCGAGCACGTGTGGGCTGTAGACGTGCATCCCGCCCGCGCCCTGCAGCACCGGCTCGACGATGACGGCGGCCACGGCGTCGGCGTGCGCGGCGTACAGCGCTCGGGTCTCGGTCTCCCAGGAGACCAGCTCGGGGTCGTCGGGTGGGCGG
The DNA here is from genome assembly GCA_038210185.1 of Actinomycetales bacterium. Lineage (GTDB taxonomy): Bacteria > Actinomycetota > Actinomycetes > Actinomycetales > Dermatophilaceae > Fodinibacter. Next base: position 28,382 of record JBBQWX010000020.1, on the reverse strand, counting down.
TCGAGCCCACCGGGCGGTCTGGGTGCGAAGGCGTGTTCGGGCAGCACCCCGCGGAACAGCGCGTGCATGCCGCCCACCGGGTCGGTCACCGACATCGGCGAGAACGTGTCGCCGTGGTAGCCGCCGCGGATCGTGAAGAAGCGGGTGCGCCGGCGGCCCGCGGCGAGGTGCCACTGCAGCGCCATCTTCATCGCGACCTCGACCGACACCGACCCCGAGTCGGCGAGGAAGACGTGCTCGAGCACGGCGGGGGCGAGGTCGACGAGCCGCCGCGCCAGGCCGATCGCGGGCTCGTGGGTGAGGCCCCCGAACATGACGTGCGACATCGACTCGAGCTGGCCGCGAGCCGCGGCGTCGAGCTCGGGCACGGCGTACCCGTGGATGGCGCACCACCACGACGCCATCGCGTCGACGACCTCGCGGGGCTCGCCGTCGCGGTTGCGCAACCGCAGCCGGATGCCGTGCGCGGACTCCACGAGGTACGGGTTCTGCGGCGTCAGCGCGGAGGAGTAGGGGTGCCACACGTGCGCGCGGTCGAACGCGAGCAACGCGACGGCATCCGACGGCGCGACAGTCTTCGGCGACGCGGCGAGGTCAGGTCGTCCGGCCGGGTGGAGGGCGTCGGTGGGTGGCATCGCGCCCATTGTGTCGGTTGGCCCCGCGGCGAGTGCGGAAGTGGCCGCCAGGGCAACCACGTCCGCACTCACGGCGGGGACGGCGGGGAGGGGGAGAGGTCAGGTCAGGTCAGGCGGCGGTGCGGCCTCGGGCGTGCTCGACCTTGCGGGCCAGGCGGCTCATCAGCGAGTGGAGGTCGGCGTCGAGTGACTCGTCGGTCAGCCGGCCGTCGACGAAGGCCTGGAACGCCGAGCCCACGCCCACGGTGTCCTCGATGACGTCGGCGCCGGCGACCTTGAGCACCTTGACGCCGTCCTCACGGGCCCACTGGGCGGAGCGGGGTGAGCCGGTGGCGGCGATGACGGCCGCGGGCTTGCCCACGATGGCCGCGACGCCGCGCGGGCGCGAGACCCAGTCGACGGCGTTCTTGACGGCGCTCGACATCGAGCCGTTGTACTCCGGCGTCACCAGGAGCACGGCATCCGCGTCGGCGACGGCCTCGCGCAGGGCACGGGCGGCCACGGGCAGGTGGCCGGCGGAGTCGAGGTCCTCGCAGTAGTGCGGCAGCTCGGCGAGGTGGGGAAAGACGGTGCCCTCGACGCCGGAGGGCAGGTGTGCGACGGCGGCGTCGGCGAGCAGACGGTTCGTGGAGCCGGTGCGCAGGCTGCCGACGAGGACGAGGACGTTCACGGGTGCTCCTTGGGGTGGAGGGGCGGAGAGCGAGGGAGGGGAGAAGCGGACGAGCGGATGTGCAAGACGAACTAAACGGTTGAACACTCAACCATGTGCTGACATTCCCGCGAGTCGGGTGCTCAAGTGGTGGCCCGAGCAGCCACCTGAGCACCCGACATCGGATAAGGGGGTTGCGGGGACGGCGGTATCTAGCGTTACTATGTACCGGTAGTCAATGACACTGAGTAAAGGGGAGGAGGGCGACCGCCATGGGCAAGCAGGAGACCGAGATGCTCAAGGGGACCCTGGAGGGCATCGTGCTCGCGCTGCTGTCGGGCCAGCCCGCCTACGGCTACGAGATCACCGCGTGGTTGCGGGAGCGGGGCTTCACCGACATCGCCGAGGGCACCGTCTACGCGCTGCTGGTCAGGGTCGAGCAGCGCGACCTCGTCGACGTGGAGAAGGTGCCCTCCGAGAAGGGCCCGCCACGCAAGGTCTACTCCCTGAACGACCGGGGACGGGCCCATCTTGATGAGTTCTGGAGGTCGTGGAGCTTCCTCCAGGAACGGATCGAACAGCTCCGCGAAGGAGACAGCTGAGATGGTCGCGAAGTGGATCGAGGCCCTCACCGGGTCGCTCGAGCAGAAGAAGCAGTACAAGAAGGACAAGGCCCGCATCGAGGCCCTCCCCGAGCCGTACGGCAGCACCGGGAAGGCGTTCGAGCGCTACTTCATGTACTACGGAGGTGTCACCGACGGTGACACCCTCGTCCCGATGCTGGGCGACTTCACCGACCTCTGGGAGCGCGCCGCCCTCGACGCGACTCCCCTGCGAGAGGTTGTCGGCGAGGACCCGGTGGAGTTCGCCGAGACCTTCGCCCAGGCCTACGCCGGTGCGCGGTGGATCGACAAGGAACGCGCGCGGCTGACCGCGGCGATCGAGGACGCCGACCGCGGAGGCCCGACATGACGCGGGACGCAGCCATCTCCGTTCAGGCCTGCAGAAGTCGTTCGAGGAGCTGCACGTGCTGCGGGGCGTCGACTTCGACGTCGAGCGGGGCAGCATCTTCGCCCTCCTCGGCTCCAACGGCGCGGGCAAGACCACCGTCATCCGCATCCTGGCCACGCTGCTGCGTGCCGATGCCGGCCGTGCCGGGGTGAACGGCTTCGACGTCGCCACGCAGGGCTCCGAGGTGCGCGAGTCGATCAGCCTCACCGGCCAGTTCGCCGCCGTCGACGAGGTCCTCACCGGGCGCGAGAACCTGGTGCTGGTGGCCCGGTTGCGGCACCTGAAGGGGGCGGGTGCCATCGCCGACGGCCTGCTGGGCCGCTTCCAGCTCACCGAAGCGGGTGGCCGCCGGGTGTCCACCTACTCCGGTGGCATGCGCCGCCGGCTCGACATCGCGATGAGCCTGATCGGCGACCCGCCGGTGGTCTTCCTCGACGAGCCGACCACCGGGCTCGACCCCGAGGCCCGCCTCGAGGTGTGGCAGGCCGTGCGCGACCTGGCCACCGGTGGCACCACCGTGCTGCTCACCACGCAGTACCTCGACGAGGCCGAGCAGCTCGCCGACCGGATTGCCATCCTGCACGAGGGGCGGATCCTCGAGAACGGCACGCTGGCCGAGCTCAAGGCACTGCTGCCGCCGGCCAAGGTCGAGTACGTCGAGAAGCAACCGACCCTCGAGGACGTCTTCCTCGCCCTCGTCGGACACCAGGACAAGGCCAAGGAGCAAGGATGAGCACCCACTTCGTCGGCGACACCGCCCTGCTCACCGGGCGGTCGCTGCGCCACATCACCCGCAGCCTCGACACCATCATCACCACGACGATCATGCCGATCGCCTTCCTGCTGCTGTTCGTCTTCGTCTTCGGCGGGGCGATCGAGACGGGGTCGGACTCGTACATCGACTACCTGCTGCCCGGCATCCTGATCATCACGGTGGCGTCGGGGGTGTCCTACACAGCGTTCCGCCTCTTCCTCGACCTGAGCAGCGGCATCTTCGAGCGCTTCCACTCGATGCCGATCGCCCGCTCGGCAGTGCTCTGGGCGCACGTGCTGACCTCGCTGGCCGCGATCGCGCTCTCGGTGCTGGTCGTGGTCGTCACCGCCGTCGTGTTCGGGTTCCGTTCGGGGGCAGGCATTTCCGCGTGGCTGGCCGTGGCCGGCATCCTTGCGCTGTTCACCCTTGCGCTCACCTGGCTCGCGGTCATCCCGGGTCTGTCGGCGAAGTCGGCCGACGGCGCGAGCGCGTTCTCGTATCCGCTCATCCTGCTGCCGTTCGTCAGCTCGGCCTTCGTGCCCACCGACACGATGCCGGGGCCGGTGCGGGCCTTCGCCGAGAACCAGCCGGTGACCGCCATCGTCGACGCGCTGCGCAACCTGCTCGCCGGGCAGCCGGTCGGCACCGACATCTGGGTCGCCCTCGGGTGGTGCGTCGGGCTGCTGGTCGTGGCCTACGCGTTCGCGATGCTCGCCTACCGGCGTCGGGTCGCCTGACCCGGCTCAGGCCGTGCGGCCGACCGACCCGGCTCAGGCCGTGCGGCCGACCGACCCCGCCAGCCGCTCGGCCAGTGCGGCCACCTCGGCGACGAGGGCGTCGGGAGCCACCACACGGAACTGCCACGGCAGCCAGGCGAGCTGGGCTGCGGCGGCCCGCACGTCCCACGCCGAGAACCGCATCTCGCAGCGGCCGCCCAGGGCCGACAGGGTTCCGATGCCGGCGGGCACGGCACCGGCGACGACCTCGAGGGGCGCGTCGATGTCGATGACGGCGTCGACGCCGTGCGGGCCCCGAGCCAGCGCCTTGCGAATGTGCTCGGCGGCGTCGGGCGCTTTCCGCGGACGGAAACCGAACGTCGTCTCTCGCACCTCGCCCATCCGGTCGAGCCGGAAGCTGCGCCAGTCGGCGCGTTCGAGGTCCCAGGCCAGGAGGTACCAGCGCGAGGTGGTGGCGACCAGCCGGTAGGGCTCGGCCCGACGACTGGTCTCCACGCCCGATGCGGCGGCGTAGGCGAAGCGCACCTCGCGGCACCCGCGTGCCGCGCGAGCCAGCAGGGCCACGACCGCGCCTTCGACGAGCTGGTCGCGCCGGCCGAGGGTGACGGTGGCCTGCGAGACTGCCTCGACGCTCGCGCGCAGCCGGGCGGGCAGCACCTGGTCGAGCTTGCCCAGGGTGCGCATGGCGGGCTCGCCGAGGCCGGCGACCGTGCCGCCGGCGGCCAGCCGCAGCGAGACCGCCACCGCCACGGATTCCTCGTCGTCGAGCAGCAGGGGGGGCAGGGCGGTGCCCGACCCCAGCTGGTAGCCGCCACCGACGCCCTGGCCGGCCCGCACCGGGTAGCCGAGCGCCCGCAACCGGTCGACGTCGCGGCGCACCGTGCGGGTGGTGACCCCGAGCCGGTCGGCGAGCTCGGGCCCGGTCCACGTGGGGCGCGACTGCAGCAGGCCGAGTAGGCGCAGCACGCGGGAGGTCTGGGTCATGAGCGCCACCTCCGACCGATAGCGGACCGAATCTGTCCTCATTGTGCCGGAGGGTGGTGACACCGAGCAGGACCCCCGCGACGCAAGGAGCCCCAGATGTCCGGCACCGCCCCGATGACCACCGACGAGCGCGAGCTGCTCGCCAGCTACGTCGCCCAGCAGCACGACGGCTTCCGGGGGGCCGTCCTCGACCTCACCGACGAGCAGGCCGGGCAGAGGATCGCGTCCAGCGCGCTCAGCGTCGGCGGGCTGGTGAAGCACGCCGCCTCGGTGCAGGTCGGCTGGCGGCTGATGATCGAGGCGGCCCCGGGCGAACCGGTCTGGCCGGGCACCCTCGAGGAGCAGCAGGCGAGCTACGCGCGTGACAACACCTGGGTCGAGGGCGACACCGTGGATGCCGTGCTCGCCACCTTCGACGCCGAGGCCGAGCGGGTGCTCGCGGCCGTCCGGGCCGCAGACCTCGACACCGCGGTACCCGTGCCGCAGGACGTGCCGTGGTTCCCCAAGGACGTCAGCCACTGGTCGGTGCGGTGGGTCGTGCTGCATCTGGTCGAGGAACTCGCCCGGCACGCCGGCCACGCCGACCTGCTCCGTGAGGCGATCGACGGCGCGACGATGTACGAGCTGATGGCGCGCCGCGAGGGCTGGCACACCAGCACCTGGTCGTGACGAGGTCAGCCGACGCGGGTCAGGAGCATGGGGGTCTGCACCCCCAAGGTCTGGTTGGTGACGAGGCCGGAGAGCGCGTTCGGCCCCTGGGGTGCGTACGTCGCGAAACCGGTGCTGCCGTTGAAGCCCTTGAACTGGAACGATCCCCCCTCCTCGGTGACCGTGCCGACGCCCGTGGCGGTGAGGCCGAGCCCCGGCGTCACCTCCTCGATGGTCGCGCTGCTGCCACCCTGGGTGATGACATAGGTGATGCCGTAGGGACCGCTCCAGCGTCCGTTGAGGTCGGGAAGGGTCGACGGCACCGGCGCGGCAGCCGCGTCGGCCTTCGTGGTGGCGAGCTGGTCGGTGAGCGTCTGCTGTGCCTTGGCGAGCTCGGCCTTGGACACGCACTGCTCGCCCTTGCCGACGAAGATGATCTCGCCCTTCGTGTTGACGCTGCAGACCACCTGCCCCCTCCACAGGGCAACGCCGACGACGACGGCCACGAGGACGAACGCTGACACGGCGCCCCACTTGACCGCCTGCCACCACCTGCGGGGCGGTGAGGACACCGCGGGGCCGGGCGCCGCTGCCGCGGGCGCCGCGGCGGCGGGCGCCGCGCCCGGCGGGCCGCTCCCAGCCGCGTCCGGAAGCCGGGTCTGCGTCGTCCACCTCGCCCCGTCCCAGTAGCGGAGCAGCGGGACGCTCGACATGGTGTCCGGATACCAGCCCGGGCGGGGTCCTGCTTGTTGCTGGGGCATGAGAGCCACCTCGATCACATGATTCCCCGTGTCTCCCAGTGTCGCCCGGCCCCACGGGGGCAGCAACGCAGAGCAGGGTGGTGACCGCGATAGTTGTGTCACACGTCCGCGAGCGGCCGACTCAGCCCCAGGTGGGCTGCTCGACCGTGCCGTGCTCGACGCAGGTGGCCGTCCAGGCGCCCGGGGTGACCTGCACCTTCATCCGGCGGCGGCAGTGCACGCACCACCGCGGCGGCTCGAGCTCGGCCCGGCGGGCGCAACCGGCGTGGTCGGCCTCGGCCACCGCGACGCCGCACTGCCCGCACCAGAGCCCCACGGCACCGGCCCGCGCGACCGGACCCACGCTATCCTCACCGAGCACGAACACCACCTGATCAGAACGTCTCGTTGAGCGCCTTGATCGGCATCTCGAGCTCGTCGAGCAGCGCGAGGTCCTCACGCGGGTCGCGCCCGAGGGTCGTGAGGTAGTTGCCGACGATGACGGCGTTGATGCCGCCGAGCAGGCCGTCGCGGGTGCCGAGGTCGCCCAGGGTCAGCTCGCGGCCACCGGCGTAGCGCAGGATGGTGCGCGGCAGCGCGAGCCGGAAGGCCGCGATCGTGCGCAGCGCGTCGCCGGTCTCCATCGGCTCGAGGTCGCCGAAGGGCGTGCCGGGCCGGGGGTTGAGGAAGTTCAGCGGCACCTCGTGCGGCTCGAGCTCGCTCAGCTGGGCGGCGAGCTCGGCCCGCTGCTCGACGGTCTCGCCCATCCCCACCAGCCCGCCGCAGCACAGCTCCATGCCGGACTCCTTGACCATGAGACAGGTGTCCCAGCGCTCGTCGAAGGAGTGGGTGGTGACAACGTTCGGGAAGTAGGACCGCCCGGCCTCGAGGTTGTGGTTGTAGCGGTGCACACCCATGTCGACGAGGTCGGCCACCTGCTCGCGGCTCAGCATGCCGAGCGACGCGGCCACGTTGATGTCGACGGCGGCGCGGATGGCGGCGACGCCCTCACGCATCTGCTGCATGAGCCTGTCGTCGGGGCCGCGCACGGCAGCAACGATGCAGAACTCGCTCGCCCCGGTCGCGGCGGTCTGCTTGGCGGCGCGCACCAGCTCGGGCACGTTCAGCCACACCGAGCGCACCGGGCTCGTGAACTGCCCCGACTGCGAGCAGAAGTGGCAGTCCTCGGGGCAGCCGCCGGTCTTGAGCGACACGATGCCCTCGACCTCGACGCTGGGGCCCTGGTACTTCAGCCGCACCTCGTGGGCCAGCGCCAGCAGGTCCTGCAGCCGGTCGTCGCCCGTGCGCAGCACCTCGACGATCTGTGGGTGGGTCAGGGGCACCCCGCGCCCGAGCACCTGCTCGCGTGCGACGTCGAGGATGTCGGTCCCGGTCACCTGTGCCGTCATGCCCTGATTCTTGCGTATGCCGTGCCTCCACCTCCCGGTGCCCCGACCAGCGGTCCCCGGCGGGTGGGTCGCAGCCACCTCGCGGCGAGTGCGGAAGTGGTCGTCAGGGCGACCACTTCCGCACTCGAAGGTCAGCGACCCGGTGCCGACCCCCTGTGATGGGGGACCGCGACCTTCCGGCGCGAGAGCGCCGCAGCGGCGGGCCTACTGAAGGAACTGACCGAGCATCCCCCCGGGGCTCTGCTGGTTCGACCCCTGGGCGCCCTGCAGCACCGACTCGCTGGGCTGGACGAGCACGTAGCCCTGGCCGCCGAAGGACATCTGCAGCAGCTCGCCGGTGCCACCACGCACCATCGAGGCGAGGCCGCCGGTGTCGACCCGGATGTCCATCGACACCCCGGCCGTCCACAGCACCACGGCCTGGGCATCGGCGAAGGTGGGCGACGAGGCGACGTCGAGGGCCACGGGGTCGCCCTTGGTCGTGACGGCGACGTAGCCGGTGCCTCGCAGCGCGACGTTGTACAGGCCGCCGGTCATCGTCGCCCCACGGGCCTGGATGCGGTGGATGTCCCACTCGATGGAGTTCGAGAACGCGAGGACGTTGGCGCCGTTGACCGAGATCGCGTCGTTGTCCAGGTACATCACCTGGATCTCGCTGGCGAAGTCGGCGACGAACAGCTCACCGCTGCCCGAGCACTGCATCATCTTCACGCCCTCGCCGGTGGTGGCCGCCTTGAGCATCTTGCCGATGCCGCCCGAGCCCTTGTTCACGAAGCGCACGTCGCCCTGGTACGCGACCATCGAGCCGGTGCGGGCCCACACCTCCCCGTACCGCATGTCGATCCGCAGCATCTTCTTGTTCTGCAGGGAGAAGGGGTCCTGGGTGGCCTTCTCCCTGAACTCCTGGAACAGCGACCCGTGGATCGTCATCGTTCGTCCCCATCCTCTCGTCGGTCCGCACAGAGCGCGGTGTCTCCTGACACACACACGCTATGCGCAACGCCAACAACGGTCCTAGGGTTTCCGAGGGAGAGTAGAGACCCCACACCCCTGAGGAGTCCACATGAGCTTCTTCGAACGCGCCAAGGCGGCCGCCAGCGACCTCGCCGCAAAGGCCGACGTCGAGATGAAGAAGGCGGGCATCAACACTCCCGGCACCCCAGGCGCCGCCGGGGGCGCCGGTGGTGCGGGTGGTGCCGGTGGTGCCGGTGCCGACCGGGCGCTGCGGGACCTCGGCGTGCTGGCCTACCTCGAGGCCACGGGCCGGCCGGCCTCCGCCGATGACAAGGCGCGCGTTCTGGCGACGCTGCGCGAGCTCGAGGCCTCGGGTCGGCTGGGCCAGCTCAGCGTGACCCCGGCCTACGGCGCCCCGGGCGGCCCGCCGCCACCCCCCGGTGCTGCGGCGGCATCCGCTGCCGCCACCCCACCGCCACCACCGCCGGGAGCGACGCCTCCGCCTCCTCCGCCGCCCCCTCCGCCGACCGCACCACCGGGCTCGACCCCTCCGCCGCCACCGCCCAGCTGGGCCTAGGGACGGGTTCGAGGTGTTGTTCTGACCCGAGAGGCCAGCGGATCACCTCGAATGCTCGAGGGGGCCCGCAGGACGTCCGCCTGCGCGGTGACGTGTGCTGCCTCGTCGGGGCGACCCACGCCGAGGAGGTGCTGCGCGGAGCGCTCGAGCTCGGCGATGTCGGCCTCGACGACCTCGCGCCCATCGGCCTCGGCGCTCATCCGCTCACGCAGGGTGGTGTCACCGTTCGCGCTCATCTCCAGGCCGTCGCGAGCAGCACCAGCGGCAGCGTGGCGGCCAGCACGGCGTAGGAGTAGGCGATGACGGGCAGCACCGGGTGCGGCGGCCCGTCGGCCAGCAGACGCAGCCGCACGGGGGCGGTGGTGCCGACACCGAGGGCGGCCTCCGGGGTGCGGCTGCCGGCCAGGGTCAGCAGGGCGCGCGCGGTCGCCACCTCACCACTGCGCCGCACCGCGGCCCGGTCGGCGAGAGCCTCGACGAGCAGCCGCACCTCACTCAGGGCGGCAGCCGACCGCAGCGGTTCGGGCACGGCGCGGTGCAGGACGGTGAAGAACTCCAGCAGCAGGTCGTGCCGGCCGCGCAGGTGGGCCTCCTCGTGGGCGACGACCGCCGCGAGCTGGTCGGGCGGCAGCGCGTCGAGCACCCCCTGCGTGAGCACCACCCGCGACCGCCGACCGGGGATGCAGTAGGCGGTGGGTGTGGGGTGCTGCAGGATGCGCATCCGCTCGTCGTGCTGGGCGATGATGTCGACGAGCTGCCGGTGGTCGGTCCGCACCCGCCGTAGCCTGATGCCGACGTGGTGGGCCGCATACAGCAGCCGCACCACGATGGCGATGCTGAAGAGCACGGCGGGCAGGAGCAGCCCCAGGTGCTGCATCGGGTCCTCGCCGTCGAGGAGCAGGGGGAGGGCAGCAGGAGCCGCCGCCAGGGCCGCGAGGACACCGCCGAGCGACACCGCCTGCCAGGCCACCAGGGCCGACCGCGGCGCACGCCGGAAGCCCTTCCGACGGGCCATGAGGCCCGGGGCGACCCACGCGAGGAGCGCCGCGAGCCCCGCGAGGACGAATGGGATCACGGGCCCATGGTGGCAGGCGCGGGCGCCGGCCCGACGTCGACCCCACGGGAACGGCAGCCGGGGGTGTCGGCAGAGGAGTCAGCGCCGGCGGATCATGGTGCGCCGAGCGGTGCTGACCGTGCTGCCCGTGCTGACCGTGCTGCCCGTGCTGCCCGAGTCGCTCCCGGCCCGTGCCTCGATCTGCGCGAGCGCCGATTTGATGTCGGCCAGTTCGTCGGTCGTGGCGCCGTCGAGGAAGTGCAGCAGGGCGGCGCGGCGGTCGGTGACGTCCATGTCGTCGAGGGTGCGCAGCATCGTCCGTGCGGTGAGTGCCTCCCGGGTGTCGGCGGGGAAGTAGCGCCACGCGCGGCCGTCGCGCTCGCGGGTGACGAGGGCCTTCTTCGCCAGCCGGTCGAGCACGGTCATCACCGTGGTGTAGGCGATCTCGCGCTCACCCTCGAAGCGGTCGTGCACCTCGCGCACGGTCGCACCCCCGAACGACACGCCCCCGGCGGTCGACGCCTCCCACAGGTGCTCCATGACGACCCGCTCGAGGTCGCCGAGGCGGGGTGCGGAGGTCGAGTGCGGCATGGCTACTCCTTCGGGGTGGGCGCGGCCGGGTGGCGCGCGTCGAGGTCGACAACCGTGTCGAAGCGGTCGAGGGCCTCGGGTCGGTGGCTGACCATGACGACGCTGCGACCCTTGGTGGCCGAGAGTACGTCGTCGAGGACCGCTGTGGCGGTGGCGTGGTCGAGATGTGCGGTCGGCTCGTCGAGCAGCACCACCGGCCGGTCGGCGAGCACGGCCCGGGCCACGCCGAGCCGGGCGCGTTCACCCCCGGAGAGGCCGCGACCGCCGCTGCCCAGGCGGGTCCCGAGGCCGTCGGGAAGGTCGGCCAGCCAGTGGCCGAGGCCGGCGCGTGCAAGCGCCTCACCCACGGCGTCGTCGTCGGCCTCGGGGCGGGCCAGGCGCAGGTTGGCACCGACCGACGTGGCGAACACGTGCGGCTCGTCGTTGACCACGGCCACGTGGCGGCGCACGTCGTCGACGGTGAGGTCGCGCACGTCGGTGCCGTCGACGGCGTGGCGTCCGCGGCTCGGGTCGAGGTGCCGGGCGAGGACGGCGAGCAGGGTGCTCTTGCCCGAGCCGTTCGCACCGATGACTGCGACCCTCGCGCCGGGTGTCAGGTGCAGGTCGGTCGGAGCCAGCTGCTCGCCGTGGCCGGTCCACGAGGCCGCGACGCCGTTCAGGTCGACGACCCGGGCCGACGTGCGGGTGCCGGCAGCGACCGCAGCGGGCGAGTCGGTCACCGCCGGCTCCTGGTCGAGCAGGTCGTCGAGCCGGGCGCCGCTGCCCTGGGCGCGGGCGAGCGAGCGCATCGTGTCGACGAGCGGCGCCAGGGCGTCTCCGACGGCGACGGGCACGACGACCAGCAGTGCCGCGACGGGGCCGCCGGTGACGGACGGGTCGACGAGCAGGGCGGCGGCCAGCGTCGCCGCGGCGGTGGCCACGAGCAGGGTGGCGGCGACCAGCGCGCGACCTCGACTCTGCCGGCCCACCGCGCGGCGCAGGGTGTCGTGGGCGTCGTCGAGCCACCCGGCGGCGGTGCCCGACGCGCCGATCGCGCGCAGCTCGCCGGCCTGGCGCGCCACGAGGTCACTGACCCGCAGCACCTCCGCCCGCGACTCGAGCAGCTCGTCGCGCGAACGGGACTCGAGCAGCCAGGCGAGCCAGCACGTCAGGGTGATCGCGACGAGCAGGCCGGCGAGCACCAGCCCGACGGCGGAGGCGAACCACGCGGTGAGCAGCACGGCCACGAGCCCGGCGAGCGCGCTCGAGATCAGCGGCACGGTGACCCGCACCTGCGCCTCGACCACGTCGGTGAGGTCGTCGACGACCCCCGTGAGCACACTCGAGCGGGAACGACGCCCCAGGCGGGCCGGGGTGAGCGGCACAAGGGCGGCGTAGACCGAGGTGCGCCGCTCGGCGAGGTCGTCGAGCGCCGCGTCGTGCGACACCAACCGCTCGAGGTAGCGGAAGAACGGCCGGGCGATGCCGAAGGTGCGCACGGCCACGATCGCGACCAGCAGGGTCAGGATGACCGGCTCCTCGCTGGCGCGCACGATGAGCCAGCCGGAGGTCGCGGTGAGGGCGATGCCGGATGCCGTCGCGGCGCCGCCGAGCAGCCCACCGATCACCGTGCGGCGGGTCGGGCGGAGCAGGCTGGCCGGGTGGGCCCTCATACGACCACCTCCGCGCCCTCGCGGGTCAGCACGACGTGCCGGTCGGCCAGGGCGACGAGGTCGGGCCGGTGGGTCACGACCACCACGGTGCGCCGCTCGGCGAGGCCGGCGAGCACCTCGTGCACCAGGTTCGCGGCGTCGGCGTCGAGGTGCGCGGTGGGCTCGTCGACGAGGAGCACGGGGGCCGTCGAGAGCGTGGCCCGGGCCAGGGCGGTGCGGGCCCGCTGCCCGGCCGAGAGGCCGAAGCCGTCGTCGCCGAGCGGTGTCGCCAGGGCCAGGGGCAGGCCGGCGACGAACCCCTCGAGGCCGACCAGACGCAGTGCGTCCCAGAGGGCCTGGTCATCGGCACCGTTGCCGAGCACGAGGGCCTCGCGCAGCGTGCCGGCTGGCAGGAACGGGCGCTGGGTGACGAGGTGGGCGCGGCCGGCGCGAACGGAACCGGCAGTGGGCGTGCGCAGCCCGGCCGCAAGCTCGAGAAGGGTCGACTTGCCGACCCCGGAGGGTCCGGTGACGGCGGTGAGGCCGGGCCCGGCATCGAGGTGGACGCCGACGAGGACGGGGCTGTGGGCTCCGGGGTAGGTGTAGGCGACGCCCTCCAGGCGCACGCCGATCTCGTCGTGTGCGACCGGCGCCGGCCCGGCATCCGCCTCGAGCTCGGCGAGGATGCCGTCGATCGCCTCCGCGCCGTCGGCGGCCGCGTGGAACTCCGCACCCACCAGCCGGATGGGCCAGTAGGCCTCCGGCGCGATGAGGATGGCGAGCAGGCCGACTTGCAGGGTCATCGACCCGTGGGTGAGCCGCAGACCGACGGTGACGGCGACGATCGCGACCGAGATCGAGGCCAGCAGCTCCAGCGCGGCCGACGACATGAAGGCCAGCTTCAAGGTGGCCATCGTGGCCGCACGGTGCCGCTGGCTGACCTCGCCGATGACCTCGGCCTGCCGCTCGGCGCGCCCGTAGCCGACCAGGGTGGGCAGGCCGCGCATCACGTCGAGGAAGTGGCCGGACAGCGAGGCCAGCGCCGACCAGCGTCGCTCGGTCTCGGCCTGGGTGGCGCGCCCGATGAGCGCGGCGAAGAAGGGCAGCAGGGGGAGGGTGAGCAGCACGATGAGCCCGCTGCGCCAGTCGACGATGAACAAGGTGCCGAGCGCGAGCACCGGCACCACGGCACCGGCGACGAGCGCGGGGAGGAAGCGGGCGGCATACGGCTCGACGGATGCCGCGCCCTGGGCGGCCAGGGTGACCGCGCGGTCCGGGGCCGGGCGCTGCTCGGCGGGGGCGGCGAGCCAGCGGTCGACGAGCCGGCCGCGCAGGGCCACCGTGACCTCGACCCCCACCCAGGCCGCGACCCGCTCGGAGATCCACGCGAGCACGGCCCGCACCGCGAACAGCCCCGCCAGCCAGAGACCGGGAGTGCGTAGCGAGGTGCCGTCGACGACCGCCACCACGAGGAGAGCGACCGTGATCGCCAGGCCGATGGTGGCCACTCCCGAAAGGACGCCCACGACCGCCAGGACGGCGACCGGCTGACGTGCAGCCGGCGCCGTCCTGAGCAGTCGAGGGTCGAAGGGCCTCATCGCGGGAGGTGCTGCCGGGTCATGTCACGCGACGGAGACCGGGGCCGGGATGTTCTGCGTGCTGAGCCGCTTGCGGAAGACCCAGTACGTGTACCCGGTGTAGAGCAGCACGATCGGCGTGAAGACCAGCGCCGCGACGGTCATGATCTTCAGCGTCAGCTCGCTGCTCGACGCGTTCTCGATGGTGAGCGAGGTGCCGCCGGCGAGCGTGGTCGGCATGACGTTCGGGTAGAGCGTCAGGAAGTAGGTCGCCACGGCCGCGGCGAACGTGACGCCCGTGCCGATGAAGGCCCAGCCCTCACGACCGCGGATGTTCGCGAGGATCCCCCCGACGAGGGCGAGCGCCGCGACGACTGTGGTGATCCACGACCACACGGTGCCCTGGGTGAGTCCCAGCCAACCGAGCAGGATGACGGCCAGCACCGCGCTGCCCGCGCCCAGGGTCGTGCCCAGCTTCTGGGCGTCGCGCTGGATGTCGCCGCGCGTCTTGAGCGCGAGGAAGAAGGCACCGTGGGTCAGGCTGAGGCCCAGGACGACCAGGCCGCCGAGCAGGCTCATGGGGTTGAGCAGCGTGAAGAAGTTGCCGACGAACTCCATGTCCTTGTCGATCGGCACCCCGCGCACGACGTTGGTCAGTGCCACGCCCACGAGGAGCGGCGAGGCGATCGAACCGAAGATGATCGCCCAGTCCCAGCGCTGGCGCCAGGTGTCGTCGTCGCGCTTGCCGCGGTACTCCAGGCCCATGTTGCGCACGATGAGCGCGATGAGCAGCACCAGCAGTGCGAGGTAGAAGGCGGAGAACATCGTCGCGTACCACTCCGGGAACGCCGCGAAGGTGGCGCCACCGGCGGTGAGCAGCCAGACCTCGTTGCCGTCCCAGTGCGGGCCGATGGTCGTCAGCATGACCCGACGACGCTTCTCGGTGTCAGCGGCGTCGCTGCCCACGCCGAGCACGGGCAGCAGTGCCCCGACGCCGAAGTCGAAGCCCTCGAGCACGAGATAGCCGGCCCAGAGCAGGCCGATGAGGCCGAACCAGATGAGTTGGTAGTCCATGAGTGTGTGTCCTCGATCCGGTCTCAGTAAGCGAACTCGAGCGGGGCGTCCTCGCCCTTTTCCGCGGGGTCGACCGGCTCCTCGAAGGGATCGGCGCCGCGACGGACGTAGGTGAGGAACAGCTTGACCTCGATGACGGCCAGCACCGCGTAGACGAGGGTGTAGGCGATCATCGAGAACCAGACCTCACCGGTGCTGACCGACGGCGAAACGCCGGTGCTGGTGTTCATCAGGCCGTAGACGATCCAGGGCTGACGGCCGACCTCGGTGAAGATCCAGCCCCAGCTGTTCGCGAAGACCGGTGCGAGGGGGGTCAGCACGGCGACCCAGACCCACCACGTGGATGCCGGGACGCGGCCCCTGCGGATGCCCCACAGGGTGATCGCGGCGAAGAACATGGTGAGGAAACCCAGGCCCATCATGAACCGGAACGACCAGTAGGTCAGCGGGATCAGGGGGGCGTAGCTCTCGGCGGTGGCGAGGGCCGCGACCTGCGGTCCGTACTGGGCGGCGACCGCCTCCGCCTTGGCGCGCTCGCTGCCCTGGAGGTCGTTGATGCCCTCCACGGTGCCGTCGAAGCTACCCGTCGCCATGAAGGAGAGCAGCCCGGGGATCTCGATGATCCTCGTGGCCTCGCTGCCGTCGAGCGACCCGACGGACAGCACCGAGAAGGGCGCGTTGCTCGTGGTCGTGTACAGACCCTCGGCGGCCGCCATCTTCATCGGCTGCACCTCGGTCATGATCTTGCCCTGGATGTCACCGGTCACGATGACGCCGAGCGACGCGACCAGCGCGACGACCGCGCCGAGCTTGGTGGCCTTGCGGTACATGCTCACGTCGGGGGTGCCGGCGTGCTTGCGCATCAGCCAGAGGGCCACGCCCATGACGACCGCGCCGCCGACCATGTAGGCCGAGGCGATGACGTGCGGGAACGTCACGAGCTGCACCTTGTTGGTGAGCACGGCCCAGAAGTCGGCCATCTCGGCGCGGCCGGTGGCCGGGTTGAACCGGAAGCCGACCGGGTTCTGCATGAAGGAGTTCGCCGCGAGGATGAAGTAGGCCGACAGCACGGTGCCGATGTGCACCAGCCAGATCGCGCCCACGTGCAGCTTCTCGGGAAGCCGGCCCCAGCCGAAGATCCAGATGCCCAGGAAGGTCGACTCGAGGAAGAACGCGAGGAGCGCCTCGAAGGCGAGGGGTGCGCCGAAGATGTCGCCGACGAAGCGCGAGTAGTCGGACCAGTTCATGCCGAACTGGAACTCCTGCACGATGCCCGTGACCAGACCGAGGGCGAAGTTGATGAGGAAGAGCTTCCCGAAGAACTTGGTGAGCCGCAGGTACTCCGGGTTTCGGGTGCGCAGCCACTGCGTGTGGAACACCGCGACGATCAGCGACATGCCGATCGTGATCGGGACGAACAAGAAGTGGTAGACGGTCGTGATGGCGAACTGCCACCTGGCGACATCAACGGCATCCATGCAGGACTCCTGGGGCAGTCAAAAGCGGCGTGACAATCTATAAACTACAACGCGTCGTAGATGGCTCTGACCGGTTCCGGTGTGAGGCCAAGCACGCAGGTCAGCCTTACCTTTGGCCCCGTTGGGCGGGTGCAGCCAGGGACCTGGTGCGGCTGCGGCGGGCGCGTGACCGGATGGACCGTGACTACGCCGAGCCACTCGACGTGCCGGGGCTCGCGGCGCAGGCGTTGATGTCGGTGGGGCACTTCCACCGCAGCTTTCGCAAGGCCTACGGCGAGACCCCGTACGCCCACCTGATGACCCGCCGGGTCGAGCGGGCGGCGTGGTTGCTGCGGCAGGGCGAGCTGTCCGTCACCGACGTCTGCATGCAGGTCGGCTGCACCTCGCTCGGCTCGTTCAGCGCCAGGTTCACCGAGCTGATGGGTGAGACCCCGAGCGCGTACCGGGCGCGGTCGCACGACGAGCGGGCCGGCATCCCGTCGTGCGTCGCCAAGCAGGCCGACCGTCCGACCCGCCGGGGCACGGGTCGGTCAGGATCGCAGAAGCGCGCGGAGGTGACCGGTGCCTGACCTCGACGACATGGACACGACCACCAGCACCGCACCCGCCGGGATGCCGGCCGCTCCCGGTTGGCCGGCCACCGCCGGTTCGCCGGCCACCGCCACGCTCGGCGTCGCCAACTGCTTCCTCGTCGTCGACGACCACGAGGCGGCGCTCACCTTCTACCGCGACGTGCTCGGCTGCACCGTCACCAAGGACGTCACGATGGGCGAGTTCCGCTGGCTCAGCGTCGCGACGCCGACCCAGCCCGAGCTCGAGATCACCATGCAGTCGGTCGGCATGTGCCCGGGGTGCAGCGAGGAGGACCGGCAGGCGGTGGACACCCTGCTGGCCAAGGGACTGATGAACCCGCTGGTCTTCCGCTGTGATGACGTCGACGCCCTCTTCGAGCACGTGCGCGCTGCTGGTGGCGAGGTGCTGCAGGAGCCGATGGACCAGTTCTACGGGGTGCGCGACTGCGCGTTCCGTGACCCCGCCGGCAACATGCTCCGGTTCAACCAGGCGCTGCCCACGAAGGAGTAGGGCGCCCTCAGCCCTCGGGAGCAGGGCGCCCTCAGCCCTCGGGGTACCCGTGCGGGTTGCGGCTCTGCCAGCGCCAGGTGTCGGCGCACATGTCGTCGACGGTGCGCGTGGCGCTCCAGCCGAGCTCGGCCTCGGCGCGGGCGGGGTCGGCGTAGGAGGCGGCGATGTCGCCGGGGCGCCGCGCCACGACCTCGTAGGGCAGCTCGTGGCCGCAGGCCCGCTCGAACGAGTGCAGCAGCTCGAGTACGGAGGTGCCGTGACCGGTGCCGAGGTTCCACGTCGAGACGGGGGTGTCGGTGGTCGCCAGGCGGTTCAGGGCCGCGATGTGCCCGGCGGCGAGGTCGTCGACGTGGATGTAGTCGCGCACCCCCGTGCCGTCGGGTGTCGGGTAGTCGTCGCCGTAGACGAGCAGCTTCTCGAGCCGGCCGACGGCCACCTGGGCGATGTACGGCATCAAGTTGTTGGGGACGTCGGACGGGTCCTCGCCGATCGTGCCGGACGGGTGCGCCCCGACCGGGTTGAAGTAGCGCAGCAGGCCGATCCGCCAGTGCGGGTCGGCCACGGCGACGTCGCGCAGGATCTGCTCCTGCATGACCTTGGTCCAGCCGTAGGGGTTTGTGGCCGAGGTGGGCAGGTCCTCGGTCATCGGCACGGGGGCGCTCTCGCCGTAGACGGTGGCCGAGGAGGAGAACACCATCGTCGAGACGCCGTGCCGGCGCATCGCCCGCACCAGGGAGAACGTCGAGCCGATGTTGTTCTCGTAGTACTCCAGCGGTTTGGCGACGCTCTCGCCGACGGCCTTGAACCCGGCGAAGTGGATGACCGCGTCGATGTGCTCGTGCGCGAACAGGTGCTCGGTCTTGTCGTGGTCGGTGAGGTCGAACGAGCGCACGTCGAGCGGCTGCCCCGTCAGTGCCTCGACCCGGCCGACGACCGACGGCTTGGCGTTGGCGAAGGAGTCGACCACCAGCACGTCGTGGCCGGCCGCGACGAGCTGGACGACCGTGTGGGAGCCGATGTAGCCGGCACCGCCGGAGACGAGAACGCGCATGGCATCGAACCTACCGTCGGGGGCGGCGGTCAGTCGTCCTCCGGCAGCACGATGTTGAGCACCCAGGAGACGAAGGTGATGACCACCGCGGCGAGCACGGCATCCCAGAAGAACTCGTCGATGGTGAAGTCGAGGTTGAGCCAGTCGCAGATCCACTCGGTGATCTGCAACATGAACGCGTTCACGATGAAGGTGAACAGCCCCAGGGTCAGCACGATGAAGGGGATGGAGAAGAGCTTGACGACCGGCTTGATGAACGCGTTGATCACGCCGAAGACCAGGGCGACGAAGAGGACCGTCACGACCTTGTTGGTCCACGAGCTGTCGCCGGTGGCCAGGTTCACTCCGGGGAGGACCAACGCGGCGACCCACAGTGCGAGGCCGTTGACGACGACCCGGATGAGGAAGTTCTTCACCGGCGCATTGTGACACGGGGGGACGCGTGCCCGTCGGGTCCGACGGGCCTGTTCCGGATGCCGGTTCCGGATGCCGGTTCCGGCGGGCCGCTGGGCCGCTGGGCCGGGTCGCTGGGCCGCTGGGGCGGGCCTCTGGGCCGGGCCGCTGGGGCGGGCCGCTGGGCCGGGTCGCCCCATGGGGTTCCCTACAGTGGTCGGCATGACCGAAGACCCCCGGGCGAGCGCGCCCGACGCAGCGCCCGCGCCCGACCCGGGCCCCACCGCGCCGTCGGTGCGGCTGCGCCGTGCGCTCGACGCCCTGCCGACCTACACGCCCGGCCGGCCGGCCGCGGTGCAGCCGGGAGTGACGGCCTACAAGATCAGCAGCAACGAGAACCCGTACCCCCCGTTGCCGTCGGTGCTCGAGGCGGTGCGCGGCGCGGCCGGCGCGATGAACCGCTACCCCGACATGGCGGTGACGGCCCTGACCGCGGCACTGACCGACCGCCTCGACCTGCCGCCGGGTCGGCTGGCGCTCGGGCCGGGGTCGGTCGGTGTCCTGGGCCAGCTGGTCGCGGCGACCTGCGACCCCGGCGACGAGGTCGTGTTCGCCTGGCGCTCGTTCGAGGCCTATCCCATCCTGGTCACGCTCGCCGGGGCGGTGCCGGTACAGGTGCCGCTGGCTGCGGGTGATCGCCACGACCTCGAGGCGATGGCGGCGGCGATCACCCCCCGCACGCGGATGGTGCTGGTCTGCACCCCGAACAACCCGACGGGCACGACGGTGGGCGACGCCGAGCTGGCGCTGTTCCTCGAGAAGGTGCCCTCGGACGTGCTAGTCGTGATCGACGAGGCCTACCACGAGTTCGTGACGGCGCCCGACTCGCCGGACGCGTTGGCGGTGCACCGCTCGCGCCCGAACGTCGCGGTGCTGCGCACGTTCTCCAAGGCCTACGGGCTGGCGGGGTTGCGGGTCGGGTATGCGGTGGCGCACGAGCCGGTCGCCGAAGCCCTGCGCAAGGCGGCGATCCCCTTCGGTGTGAACTCGCTGGCCCAGGTGGCGGCGGTCGCGTCGCTGGAGGCGTTCGACGAGCTCGAGGTGCGGGTCAAGGAGCTGGTCGAGGAGCGCTCGCGAGTGGTGGGTGCGCTCGTCGCCCAGGGGTGGTCCCTGCCCGACGCCCAGGCGAACTTCGTCTGGTTCGGGCTGGGGGAGCTGACGTCGCAGTTCGCGGCGGCGTGCGAGGCGGCCGGGCTGACGGTGCGTCCCTACGGGTCCGACGGTGCTCGGGCGACGATCGGTGAGCGCGAGGCGAACGACCGGCTGATCGAGGTCGCGGGGGCGTTCTTCGCGAGCCGCTGGGGCTGACCGCGACGTGAACTTCCGCGCCATCACTGTGACGTCGGGGAACTTCATTCGTGGCGGTGAAGCTTCCCCGACTTGACCGAGCTTCCCCGACGTCACAGTGACGGCGGGGAAACTCGGCGCCCCGGGACGCGGTGTCGCGGGGGTCAGCCGGCGAGGTCGGACTCGGCCACCACCCGCGGGGCCTGAGCCGCGAGCGTCCGGCCGCAGGGCCTGAGCCGCGAGCGTCCGGCCGCGGGGCCTGAGCCGCCGGCCGGACATCTGCGCACCCGTGCCGCGTCGTCGCACCCCCGGGTGTGGTTGCGTGGCCCGATGGCCACCATCGGATTCCACTGCTCCAACGAGCAGATCGCCCCCGGGCGTCTGCTCCGCGACGTCCAGCACGCCGAGGAGGTGGGCTTCACCGCCGCGATGTCCTCGGACCACCTGTCGCCGTGGCCCGAGCGTCAAGGAGAGTCCGGGTTCGCCTGGTCCTTCCTGGGCGCAGCCCTGGCCACGACCAGCCTGCCCTTCGGCGTCGTCACCGCACCCGGTCAGCGCTACCAGCCCGTCATCACCGCCCAGGCGGTCGCGACCCTCGCCAGCATGTTTCCCGGCCGGTTCTGGGCCGCGCTCGGTTCCGGGGAGGCCAGCAACGAGCGCGTCACCGGCGCGCCGTGGCCGCGCAAGGACGTGCGTGACGCCCGCCTGGTCGAGTGTGTCGACGTGATCCGTCGCCTCCTCGCCGGCGAGACCGTCGACCACGACGGCCTGGACCCCGGCGGTCGGGTCGAGATCCGGGTCGACGGGTACCGCGGCCAGTGGCTGCGGGAGCTGGCGCCCGGGGAGCAGGCCTACGCCTGACCCCGGGCCTCGAGGTGCTCGGCGACGGCCCGGGCCATCGGCCACGCACCCTCGCTGGTGTTCGACACCACGGTCCAGGTCAGGCGCTGCAGGCGGTCGTGCACGCTGCGGAACGAGACCCCTGCGTCGCTCCCGACGAGGGCGACCACTCCGTCCTGCGGGCCCAGCCAGAACCCCCGGCCGTACGGGGGGTCGGACTGCGGGGTGCTCGAGGGCCTGACCATCTCGGCGACCACGTCGCCCGGCACGATCCGACCCGAGAACACGGCGCGCCAGAACTCGGCCAGGTCGGCAGTGGTCGAGTACAGGCCACCGTCCCCACTTCCCACGACGGGCAGGTGCAGGACGTTCGTGCGGGGCCGGTCGGCCCACAGGTAGCCGGCGGCTGCGTCGTCCGCAGCTCGTCCGAGCGCAGGAAGGCGGTCGACGGCATCCCGGCCGGGACGCACACCCGGTCGGCCACCAGCTCCTCGAACGGTCGACCGGCCACCCGCCCCGCGACGACGGCGAGCAGGACGTAGCCGCTGTTGTTGTAGGCGAAGACCTTCCCGGGGGTGCTGACGTGGGCGAGGCCGTCGAGGGCCGGGAGGTAGTCCTCTGTCGTCCCGAGGGTGTGCGCGGGGACGGTGAGCACGTGGTCGGTGACCTCGGCAACGGCCTCCTCGTCGACGTAGTCGCCGATCCCCGAGCGGTGCTCCAGGAAGTGCTCGACCGTGACCCGGTCGTCGACCAGCGGCAGGTCGGTGCCGAGCACGCCGCGCACCGGGGTGTCCAGGGACACGGCGCCCTCGACGACCAGGCTCATGACCGTGAGGGCGGTCGGGCCCTTGGTGCCGCTCGCGATGCCCAGTCGCGTGGTCGGCGTCATCGCGATGCCGTGGCGCCGGTCGGCGAGCCCGAACGCCACGTCGACCTCGGTGGTGTCGCCGCGGTCGACGCGGACGACGCCCGAGAAGCCGGTGGTGGCCGCCACCGCGTCGATCGCGGCGGGAAGCGGTGAGGCAGGGAACGGGGCCACACCCGCGAACCTAGCGGCGGCGGCCTGGTGGAGCCGCCGGGTTTTCACGGGCCGCCGAGCCCTGGCTCTTCGCGGCTTGGTCGGAAGCGCCATGCCACCGGTACGGTGGTGTCCGACATCGGCAGTGACCGCCGCCACACCCAGCACCCGCGGTCACCACGACCCTGTCGGTCGCACGGGGCGGTTCCGACCCCCGCGTGCGTCCGGCACCGACGCGGCGACCGTCACCACGGGAGCCCGAAGAAGGAGTGCCCTGTGAGCGACAACGAGGTCGCACCGCTCGAGACGGCGTTCGGCGTGGACCACCACGTCTCGCGCGCCGAGGCCCCCGAACGCCCCGTCCAGGACGGCGGCCCGGAGATGGTCCAGCTGATCAGCCCCGAGGGTGAGCGCGTCTCGCACCCCGAGCACGACGCCGTCGTCGACGCGCTGACGCAGGAAGAGCTGCGCGGGTTCTACCGCGACCTCGTCCTCATCCGGCGCTTCGACGCCGAGGCCACGGCACTGCAGCGCCAGGGCGAGCTGGGCCTGTGGGCCAGCCTCCTGGGCCAGGAGGCCGCCCAGGTCGGCTCCGGCCGCGCCCTGCGCCCCCAGGACTACGCGTTCCCGACCTACCGCGAGCACGGCGTCGCCTGGTGCCGGGGCGTCGACCCGGTGAACCTCCTGGGCATGTTCCGGGGCGTCAACCACGGCGGGTGGGACCCCAACGAGAAGAACTTCCACCTCTACACGATCATCATCGGCGCCCAGACACTGCACGCCACCGGCTACGCCATGGGCGTGCAGCGTGACGGCAGCGTCGGCACGGGCGACGACGACCGCGACACCGCGGTGATCGCCTACTTCGGTGACGGCGCCACCAGCCAGGGCGACGTCTCCGAGGCGCTCGTGTTCGCCGGCGTCAACAACAGCCCGGTCGTCTTCTTCTGCCAGAACAACCAGTGGGCCATCTCCGAGCCGAACGAGAAGCAGACGCGGGCGCCGTTGTGGCACCGCGCGCGCGGGTTCGGCTTTCCCGGCATCCGGGTCGACGGCAACGACGTACTCGCCGTGTATGCCGTGACCAAGGCCGCTCTCGACGCCGCCCGCTCCGGTCAGGGCCCCACCTTCATCGAGGCGTTCACCTACCGGATGGGCGCGCACACCACGTCCGACGACCCCACCAAGTACCGTGTCTCGGCCGAGGTAGAGGTGTGGAAGCACCGCGACCCGATCGAGCGCTACAAGCGCTGGTTGCTCACCACGGGCCGGGCCGACAGCGACTTCTTCGACGCGGTCGAGGAGGATTCCGACGAGCTCGGCGCCTCGGTGCGCGAGCGCTGCCTGGCCCTGCCCGACCCCCCGGGCACCGACATGTTCGAGCACGTCTACGCGCAGCCCCACCCCGTCATAGAGCGCGAGCGAGCCGAGTTCGAGCGCTACCAGGCATCGTTCGAGGGGGCGCGCTGATGGCCGCCACCACCCTCGCGAAGGGCATCACCAGCGGTCTGCGGGCCGCCATGGACAAGGACCCCAAGGTCGTCCTCATGGGCGAGGACATCGGCAAGCTCGGCGGCGTCTTCCGGGTCACCGAGGGCCTGCAGAAGGACTTCGGCGAGGACCGCGTCATCGACACCCCGCTGGCCGAGGCCGGCATCCTGGGCACCGCCATCGGCATGGCCCTGCGTGGTTACCGCCCCGTCGTCGAGATCCAGTTCGACGGCTTCGTCTACCCGGCGTTCGACCACATCGTCAGCCAGGTCGCCAAGCTGCGGGCCCGCAGCCTCGGACAGGTGCCGATGCCCCTCGTCATCCGCATCCCGTTCGGTGGGGGTATCGGCGCCGTCGAGCACCACAGCGAGTCCAACGAGGCTTACTTCGCGCACACCGCGGGGTTGCGGGTCGTCGCCTGCTCCAACCCGCACGACGCGCACTGGATGATCCAGCAGGCCGTCGAGACCGACGACCCGGTCGTCTTCTACGAGCCGAAGCGCCGCTACTGGGACAAGGGCGAGGTCGGCGACCGCCCCGACGGTGCGCTCGGCACCGCACGCGTGCTGCGCGCGGGAACCGACGTCACGCTGCTGGCCTACGGCCCGATGGTGAAGACCTGCCTTCAGGCCGCCCAGGCGGCGCAGGAGGAGGGGCGCTCGCTCGAGGTCATCGACCTGCGTTCGCTCTCGCCGCTCGACGAGCCGGCCATCCTGGACTCCGCGCGCAGGACCGGCCGGGTCGTCGTCGTGCACGAGGCCTCGACGTTCCTCGGCATGGGGGCCGAGATCTCGGCGCTCATCACCGAGCAGGCGTTCTACTCCCTCGAGGCCCCGGTGCTGCGGGTCGGCGGCTACAACGTGCCCTACCCGCCGAGCCGCATCGAGGAGGAGTTCCTCCCCGACCTCGACCGGGTGCTCGACGCCGTCGACCGCTCCCTCGCTTTCTGAAAGGCGTTCTCGCAGATGGCTCTTCGGAAGTTCAACCTCCCCGACCCCGGCGAGGGCCTCACCGAGGCCGAGCTCGTCACCTGGCACGTCGCCGTCGGTGACACGGTCAGGGTCAACGACATCGTCGTCGAGGTCGAGACGGCCAAGTCGCTCGTCGAGCTGCCGGTGCCGTTCGCCGGCACCGTCACCTCGCTGCACGCGGCCGAGGGCGACACCGTCGAGGTCGGCACCACCATCATCACCGTCGATGACGGCCTGGGTGGGTCCTCGGATGCCGTCGCGCCGGCTCCCGCTGCGGCCGCGGCTCCCGCTGCGGCCGCGGCTCCCGCTCCCGCGGCCACGACCCCGGCGGCCTCGTCGGCCGACGCCCCACCCGAGATCGCCGAGGGCCTGATCGGTGGCACGACGTCGACCGGGCGCACGGCCGTGCTCGTCGGCTACGGGGTCAAGCAGACCGAGGCCAAGCGCCGCCCCCGCACCACCCGCGCCGTACCGGAATCGACCAATAGGTCACTCGGGGTACAGCCAGACCGGACCCCGTCCGTACCGGAATCGACCAATAGGTCACTGCAGGTACACCCCGACCCGGCCGGCGGTGTACCCGAATCGACCACTAGGTCACTCGGGGTACAGGACACCCTCACCCCGGAGCAGGTCCGCGCCCTGGCCAAGCCGCCGGTGCGCAAGCTCGCCAAGGACCTCGGCGTCGACCTCGGCACGGTCACCCCTACCGGAGCGGGCGGCACGGTGACCCGCGCCGACGTCGAGGCTGCCGCCGCAGGCGTTGCCACTCGGTTCATCGGCTACGCCGACGGGGACGCGAACGACGTGACCACCCGGGCGGGTGCCGAGCGAGAGGGGGTTCGCGAGGTCCGGCTCCCGGTCAAGGGTGTGCGCAAGATGATGGCCCAGGCCATGGTCGCCTCTGCGTTCACCGCACCGCACGTCACCGAGTGGGTCACCGTCGACGTCAGCGCCACCATGGACCTCGTCGAGCGGCTCAGGAAGGACAAGGAGTTCCGCGACGTCAAGGTGACACCCCTGCTCGTGCTCGCCAAGGCCATGTGCCTGGCCGTGCGGCGCAACCCGGGCGTCAACGCGACCTGGGACGAGGCCGCCCAGGAGATCGTGCTCAAGCACTACGTCAACCTCGGCATCGCCGCCGCCACCCCGAGGGGCCTTGTCGTCCCGAACGTCAAGGACGCCGAGCGGATGAGCCTGCGCGAGCTCGCCGAGGCGATCGGTGCCCTCACCGCCACCGCTCGTGAGGGTCGCACCCAGCCGGCCGACATGTCCGGTGGAACCCTCACCATCACCAACGTCGGTGTCTTCGGCGTCGACGCGGGCACGCCCATCCTCAACTCCGGCGAGGCGGCCATCCTCGCGTTCGGCACCGTCGCCCGGCGCCCCTGGGTGGTCACGGCATCCGACGGCACCGAGACGATCGAGCCGCGCTGGGTCACCACGCTGGCCCTGAGCTTCGACCACCGCCTCGTCGACGGCGCCCTCGGCAGCCGCTACCTCGCCGACGTCGCGGCGATCCTGGCCGACCCCTCGCGCGCGCTCGTCTGGGGCTGAGCCCGGTGTCGGCGCAGGCCGCGGAGCCGACCGGCGTCGTCTTCCCCGAGGTCGACGGCCGGCGCTCCACCGGCGCCACCGGCCGAGCGGTCGTGGCCGACGCGCTGCGCCCGGTGGACCCGCTCGGGGCGGCCGCCGCCCAGCGCGAGACCAGCTGGCGCAGCGGTTACCTCACCCACTTCCGTCGCCTCGTCGAGGCCGGTCTCGACCGCCCCGAGGATGCCGTCGCCATCGCCGATGCCGGGCTCGCCTCGGTCTACGACCGGATGTGCTGGCGCGACCCCGACGGCCACCAGGTTCGCCTCGAGGCTGCCCTCGGTGGCGTGGCCGGCAGCCCCGCCGACCTGCTCACGACCGAGACGCTCGGTGGCGAGGGCCAGCCCGAGCCCGCGCTCACCATCCCCTACCGCGGCTCCCGGCTCGGCGGCGACGACCTGCGGCGCCGGCTCGACAACTGGGTTGCCGACGGTGTCGTCGAACCGAGCCTGCGCGACGCCGTCGGTGCGGTGCTCGACCACCCCGAGTGGCTACGCCTCGAGGGCCGCACCGTCGTCGTGCTCGGAGCCGCCGCCGAGATGGGCCCGCTGCGCTCGCTGCTGCGCTGGGGCGCCACGGTCGCCGCCGTCGACCTGCCGCGGCCCGACCTCTGGACCCGGCTGCTCGGCGACATCCGCGGGCTGCCCGGCCGGGTGCTCGTGCCCGCCACCCCCGGCAGCACCGACCTTGCCCAGCGCACCGGCGTCGACCTGGTGCACGACCTGCCGACCGCCACCGGGTGGGTCTGCGGCCTGCCCGGCTCGCTCGTCGTCGGGAACTACGTCTACGCCGACGGCGCCACCAACGTGCGGGTCAGCACCGCGGTCGACGCCCTCACCGAGACGGTCCGCCAGGCGCGCCCCGGCACCGCGATGTCGTTCCTCGCCACCCCCACCGACGTGTTCGCCGTGCCGGGCGAGGCCGTCGACGCCTCGGCCCGGGCCTATGCCGACCGCCGCACCTCGAAGGTGCTGCGCGGCCCGCTGCGCACCCTGTCGGGTGGCCGCCTGCTCCGCCGCAACTACGTCCCGGGCGAGGACCCCGGCATCAACGACTCGGTCGTGATCCAGCAGGGGCCGAACTACCTGCTCGCCAAGCGGCTCCAGCGGTGGCGCGCCACGTCGGCACGGGCCCGGGGTGCCACCGTCTCGTTCAAGATCGCCCCTCCCACCCGCACCCGTTCGGTGCTCAAGAACCGCGCCCTGGCGGCGGCCTACGCCGGAGCCCACCGCTTCGGCGTCGAGGTGTTCGAGCCAGGGACGGCCAACACCCTGATGGCGGCGCTGCTCGTGCACGACCTGGCCGCCGGGTCGCCCCGGCAAGAGCACCCGTGGCAGGACGAGGCGTATGCCGCCGCGCACGGTGGGTTGTGGCGTGCCGCCTACGACCCGCGCAGCGCGCTCGGGCTCGCCGCGCTGCTCGGCGCCGCCTCCGCCCGCCCCTGACTCCGACCCTGCTCCGAGTTGGGTGCTGAAACGGCTGCCCTGGCGACCACTTCAGCACCCGACTCCGACCCGACTCCGACCCTGCTCCGACTTGGGTGCTGAAACGGCTGCCCTGGCGACCACTTCCGCACTCACGCCCGAAGCCGTGCGACGGATCCGCGACCGAGCCTGTTGCTGCCCACGGAATCCGTGGTTGGCGCTGGGTTCGGCCAGCCGTCATGATGGAGGGCATGAGCTCCACCTCGTCGATACCGAAGCGACCGTCCGACCCCCTCGACCTCGTCGACGTCGACAGCCTGCTCAGCGACGAGGAGAAGGCCATCCGCGCGGCCACCCGTCAGGTCTGCGCCGATGTCGTCGACCCCTACGTCATGCAGTGGTACGAGTCGGGTGACCTGCCCGTGGCCCGCGAGCTCGCCAAGGAGTTCGGCAAGGTCGGCCTGCTCGGCATGCACCTCGAGGGCTACGGCTGCGCCGGCATGTCGGCGGTCGACTACGGCCTGGCCTGCCTCGAGCTCGAGGCGAGCGACTCCGGCATCCGCTCGCTGGTGTCGGTGCAGGGCAGCCTGGCGATGTTCGCGATCTGGCGGTTCGGCACCGAGGAGCACAAGCAGGAGTGGCTGCCGCGGATGGCGGCCGGCGAGGCG
>JBBQWX010000019.1:0-40408 GCA_038210185.1 Actinomycetales bacterium | reverse complement strand
GGGGGCGTACCTCCAGTGACCTATTGGTCGATCTGGGTACACCGAGCACCAGCCGGGGGCGTACCTCCAGTGACCTATTGGTCGATCTGGGTACACCGAGCAACAGCCGGGGGCGTACCTCCAGTGACCTATTGGTCGATCTGGGTACACCGAGCACCAGCCGGGGTGTACCTCCAGTGACCTATTGGTCGATCTGGGTACGGGGAACGACCAGGGCAGTCGCGATCGCCGCAACGCCCTCGCCGCGCCCGGTCAGGCCCAGCCCGTCGGTGGTGGTGCCGCTCACCGAGACGGGCGCGCCCACGGCATCCGAGAGCGCGGCCTGTGCCTCCTCGCGGCGGGTGCCGACCTTGGGGCGGTTGCCGACGACCTGCACCGCGACGTTGCCGATCTCGTAGCCCGCCTCGCGGACCAACCGGGCCGCCTCGGCGAGCAGCGTGCAGCCCGTGGCCCCGGCCAGCTCGGGCCTGCCGGTGCCGAAGTGTGCCCCCAGGTCGCCGATGCCGGCCGCGGAGAAGAGTGCGTCGCACGCCGCATGCGCGGCGACGTCGGCGTCGGAGTGCCCGTCGAGACCGGGCTCGTCGGGCCACCGCACGCCGGCCACCCAGAGCTCGCGACCGGACCCCTCATCGGCAACGGCGTGCACGTCGACCCCGATGCCGACCCTGGGCAGTGCGTCCATGGCGTCAGTCTCGCAGGGTGCCGGCCGCTGCCCCGGTGCGCCTGGCCAGCACCCGCTCGGCGTGCTCGAGGTCGTCGGGCGTGGTCACCTTGAACGCCAGCGGGTCGCCGTCGACGACGACCACGTGGTGACCGCCGAGCTCGACGAGCGCGGCGTCGTCGGTGGCACCGACCCCGCTGCGGTAGGCCCTGACCAGCACGTCCAGCACGAACCCCTGGGGGGTCTGCACCGCCCGCAGCGAGGAACGGTCGGGGGTGCCCGTGATGACGCCGTGCGCATCGACGGTCTTGACGGTGTCGACGAGCGGGAGGCCGGGCACCGCCCCGGGCGCCCCGGCACGCACGGCCTCGACCACCCGGCCGAACACCTCGGGAGGGGTCAGGCACCGCGCTGCGTCGTGGACGAGGACGACGTCGACGTCACCCAGGGCGGCCAGCCCGGCGGCGACGGAGTCGGTGCGCTCGGCCCCCCCGGCGACAACCACCGCGCCCTCGGGCAGGTCGACCCCGGCCCACACGGGTGAGGTGGGGTCGGCGTGCTCGGGCGGGGCGACGACGACCAGGCGGCGCAGGTGCGGCAGCCGCGCGACGGTGTCGACGGCGTACCCGAGCAGCGGGCGCCCGTGCAGCACGACGAACGCCTTCGGCAGGGCGGCACCGAGCCGGGCGCCCGAGCCGGCCGCGACGACGACGACGCCGACGCTGCTCGGGGCAGCGTCGGCGTCAGTCACGTCAGTGCGGGGACGAACCCGGGCTCAGGACGCGAGGACCTCGTCGAGGATGACTTCGGCCTTCTCCTCGTCGGTCTTCTCCGCGAGCGCGAGCTCGGAGACCAGGATCTGGCGGGCCTTGGCCAGCATGCGCTTCTCGCCGGCGGACAGCCCACGGTCCTTGTCGCGGCGCCACAGGTCACGCACGACCTCGGCCACCTTGATGACGTCACCGGAGGCGAGCTTCTCGAGGTTTGCCTTGAAGCGACGCGACCAGTTGGTCGGCTCCTCGGCGAAGGGGGTGCGAAGCACCTCGAAGACCTTGTCCAGCCCTTCCTTCGAGACCACGTCGCGCACACCGACGAGGTCGCAGTTCTCGGCTGGGACCTCGATCACGAGGTCGCCTTGGGCGACCTTCAGCTTGAGGTAGAGCTTCTCCTCTCCGCGGACCGTGCGCTTTTTGATCTCTTCGATGCGCGCGGCCCCGTGGTGGGGGTACACGACCGTCTCGCCGACCTTGAAAACCATGTGTTGTTGGCCCCTTTCGCGACACTCAGGATACCACGCACCGGCGTGTCGCAATAATCCGTCCACTCGGCGTTTGTGCAGGTCAGCGCTTTGAAAGCGGGTGCGGCAGACCCAGATCGGGTCTTGACAGGAACAGGGGAGCCATGCTTCGCGCGCGGGTGCGGGTGCGAGCGACTGACTCGGCTGGGTGGGCGCCCTGGCCCCGTTCGACTCGGCTGGGTGGGCGCCCAGGCCCCGTCGGGGCACGTCATGGCTATTCTTGGCCGCGTGACGAACCGCGCCGCCCCCGCCCTGCGAGCCACCGCCCTGGCAGGCACCGCCCTGCTGCTCTCGGGGTGCGCCGTGTTCTCGCCGGTCCAGACCGACTACGACTACGAGCCCGCCGACGGCGTGAGCTTCACCATCACGGGGCTCGACCTGCGCAACCTCGCCGTGGTCGTGCCCGCCGAGGGCGGCACCGGCACCATCGTGGGCCAGGCCGTCAACCGCGCCACCTCGGCCGTCGACGTGACCTTCGCCGTCGACGGGGCGACGGCCCCGGCCACCGTCGCCGTCCCGGCCGGCTCGGGCACGTCCCTCACGGGTGACGGGGGCCGGGTCGAGATCCCCGGCATCCCGGCTCCGCCGGGGTCGACGGTCCAGCTCACGGTGACCACCGACGAGGCCGGCGCCAACGTGGTGCGGGTTCCCGTGCTGCCGAACATCGGCTACTACTCGGACCTCACGGACTCCCCCTGACCCGCAGGGTCGGCCGGCGGCACCTCAGACCTCGAACTTGTAGCCCAGCCCCCGCACGGTGAGTAGGTGCGTCGGGTTCGCCGGGTCCGACTCCACCTTGGCCCGCAGCCGCTTGACGTGCACGTCGAGGGTCTTGGTGTCGCCGACGTAGTCGCTGCCCCACACCCTGTCGATCAGCTGCATCCGGGTCAGGACCCGCCCGGTGTTGCGCAGCAACATCTCCAGCAGCTCGAACTCCTTGAGCGGGAACGACACCTGGCCACCGCGGACGGTCACGACGTGGCGCTCGACGTCCATCCGCACCGGGCCGGCCTCGAGGGTGGTCGGCAGCAGCTCCTCGGGCTCGGCGAGTCGGCGCAGCACGGCCTTGATCCGGGCGAGCAGCTCGCGCGAGGAGTAGGGCTTGGTGACGTAGTCGTCGGCCCCGAGCTCGAGGCCGACGACCTTGTCGATCTCGCTGTCCTTGGCGGTGAGCATGATGACCGGCACGTTGGACCGCTGCCGCAGCGCGCGACACACGTCGACCCCGGACAGCCCCGGCAGCATCAGGTCGAGGAGCACCAGGTCAGCGCCGTTCGCGTCGAACTCGGTGAGGGCGTCGTTGCCGTTCTCGGCCACCGACACCTCGTAGCCCTCCTTGCTGAGCAGGTAGGACAGCGGGTCCGAGAACGAGACCTCGTCCTCAACGATCAGGATGCGCGTCATGCAGTGCTCTCTCCTCGTGCGACTCGGGCCGGGAGCGGCCGTCGTCGGGCTCGACCGCGTGCGGCCGGTCGGCCGCCGCGGGAAGGGTCATCGTGAAGGTGGACCCGCGCCCTTCCTGGCTCCAGACGCGCACCCGCCCACCGTGGTTGGCGCAGACGTGCTTGACGATCGCCAGGCCGAGGCCGGTGCCCCCGGTGGCGCGCGACCGGGCGGCATCGACCCGGTAGAAGCGCTCGAAGATGCGCTCCTGCTCGGCGGCCGGGATGCCCTGACCCTGGTCGGTGACAGCCACCTCGAGCGAGTCGCCGACCCGACGCGCCCCGATGCCCACGCGCGTGCCGGCGTCGCTGTAGTTGACGGCGTTGGTCACCAGGTTGCCCACCGCGGTGGTGAGCAGCTCGGCATCCCCGAAGAGGCGCAGCGCCTCCTCGGTGACCAGCGTGAGCTCGATGGCGCGGGCCTCGGCCGCGACCCGCACCCGGTCGACCGCCTCGGTGACGACCGTTCCGAGGTCGACGAGCTGGGGTTCGTGCATGGTGTCGGCCACCTGCAACCGCGACAGGTCGACGATCTCCTGCACCAGCCGGGTCAGCCGGCTGGACTCGACCAGCATGCGCTGCGCGAAGCGCTCGACCGCCTCGGGGTCGTCCTTGGCGCCGAGCACCGCTTCCGCCAGCAGCGAGATGCCGCCGACCGGGGTCTTCAGCTCGTGGCTCACGTTGGCGACGAAGTCGCGACGGATCTCCTCGACCCGACGGGCGTGGGTGTGGTCCTCGGCGAGGATCAGCACGTGCGAGAGGGCGATCGGTGCGAGCCGCACCCGCATGAAGACGCTCGCGGTGGCGTCCGGCCCGCGGGTGAGGTCGAGCTCGGCCTCGCGGATCATGCCGTCACGGCGCACCTGTCGGGCGAGGTGGCGCAGCTCGTGGTGCACGAGCTCACCGTGGCGCACCAGCCCGTAGCTGACGGCGGAGGCCGACGTGTTCACCACGGCGTCGCTGGCGTCGACGACCACCGCGATGGAACGCAGCACGGACAGCACCTCACCGACGCCTCGCGGCAGCGGCGGCTCCGCGGGCTCGGGGATGACGGAGCTGCGCTCGGACCACCGCGTGGCGGTGACGGCCACGGCCCCGATGACGAGGCCGACCGCCCCGCCGAGCATCGCCGCGAGCGTGAGGTCCACGACGTCAGGGTACGGCCCGCCCGGTGGTGAGCCGTTGCTCCTTCGTCCCGCGAGGGTCCGGTCCTCCAGAAGTTCACCTCGGGTGCGTCTATGGTTCATCCCGGCCTGTCACAGTGCCATAGGCGAACCGCCTCGCCGTCTGCTGCCCCCGAACCGACCCCCGAAGGACACCCCTGTGATGCGCAAGGCCTTCCACGAGGAGCTCGACCGCGTCGCTGAGACGCTGGTCGAGATGACCCACCTCGCGTCCTCGGCGATGAACCGGGCCACGACGGCCCTGCTCGACGCCGACATCCACCTCGCCGATTCCGTCATCGCCGCCGATGCCGAGATCGACGCGCGCCGCGCGGAGCTCGACCTGATGTCGTTCGACCTCCTGGCGCGCCAGCAGCCGGTGGCGACCGATCTTCGGGTCATCGTGACGAGCATGCGGATGAGCAGCGACATCGAGCGGATGGGCGACCTGGCCCGGCACGTGGCCAAGGTGGCCCGGTTGCGCTACCCGGAATCGGCCGTGCCCGCCGAGCTGCGCGCGACGATCCTGCAGATGGGCCAGGTCGCCGAGCGGATCGTCGAGAAGGCGGGGTCGGTCATCGCCGCCCGCGACGTCGAGGCCGCCCACCAGATCGAGCGCGACGACGACGCCATGGACGACCTGCACCGCGAGCTGTTCGCCCGGGTCACCGACGGCGACTGGCCCCACGGCACCGAGGCCGCCGTCGACATCACCCTGCTGGGCCGCTACTACGAGCGCTTCGCCGACCACGCCGTGAGCGTCGGCCACCGGGTGATCTGGCTGGTCACCGGCGAGTTCGACCCGGCCAGCGAGCACAGTCACGAGGATGCTGAGGACGGCGCCACCGCCGCGCGCTGAGCGCGACCCTGAACAGGGGGTCACACCGGCTCCGCCCGGTGTGAGACTCGACCGGTGACCCTCACCGTCGAGGACGACTTCCGCGAGTTCGTGGTCGCGCGCTGGCCCGACCTCGGGGGTGTCGCCTTCGTCGTCACGCTCGACGCCGCCTCCGCCCGACGAGTCACGACGCAGGCCTTCGCCACCCTCCACCGGCAGTGGCGCGAGGCGCTCGACGAGGGTCGCCCCGGCTGGCGGGTTCGACGGTCGGTGCTCGTGGCCGCGATCGCGGCCACGCCGACGGTCCCGCCGACGGTCCCGCCGACCACGCCGTCCGGCGAACCCGACGACGACCCCGTCCGCACCGCCCTGGAGGTGGTCGTGCGGGCCGCCACACCGCTGGAGCGGGCCCTCGTGGGGGCCGGGTCGGTCTGGGCGGCCGGGCCCGACGAGGTCGCGGACCTGCTCGGGATGCCGGTGGCGGACGTCCGTGCGCTCGCCGCCTCCCTGCGTGGCCGGCTCGTGGCCGCGCACGACGCCGCCCGGGCGGCCGAAGGGCTGCCACCCGCCGAGTGGACCCTCGACGGCGACCTGGAGGCGGTCGTCGAACGACTGCTGGGCGGCCAGGGCGACCCCCTGGACCCCACGGCCCTGGTCGAGGAGCGCCGTCGGTCGCTGCGGCGGCGGTCGCTGGTCGCCGGTGGTGCCGCCGTCCTCGCGGTCGGTGCCGCGAGCTGGTGGTCCCTGCGCGGGGAAGCCACCACGGCCGTCGCGCGCTCCTCGGCGGGAGCCGCGCCGACGGGGCCGCCGCCGCCGGACGACCCGAGCTGGCAGAGCGTGTCGCGCTGGGCCGCACGCGGCCGGCTCGTGACCGACTCGCGGGTGCAGGGTCTGGTTGTCAGCCGCACCTCCGGGGTCTCGCGGCTGCTCTTCGCCGACGACGTCGCCGGCCGCAGGGTCGTCGTCGCGGGCACGCTCAACCCCGGCACCGAGGACCTCGTCCTGCAGACGTGGCACGGCCCGGAGGGGGCCGACCCGGCAGCCCTGGACGAGGTCCGGTTCTCGAGCTCCTACGTGGGTGGGGCCCAGGACGCCATGGTCCTGGCACTGCCGACGTCTCCGGGGACCCTGCTCCTCGTGCTGGCGCGGCCCCCGGTCACCGAGGCGGCCTACTCGCCGACGGTGGTTGCGACCGTGGCGGGCACGGTGCGCCGCGACTGGCTGGACGTACCGCTGCGAGCCGGCATCGGCACGTCCCCCTGGCCCGCGGAGGCCGGGCCGGCACTGCGGGGCCGCTGCTCCGTGTTCGACGGACCGGTGCTCGGCACCGCCCAGACCTGGGTCGGCCAGGGCGGTCGCGACGGCATGGCCGGCTTCACCGCTGAGACCAACCGGTTCGTGGCGGCGGCCCTCGGGCGCCCCGAGCACACGGTGCGCACCGAGGTCGTCACCGACGCGACGGTCGGCGGCAGCGTCATCGACCCCAGGGCGACCTCGCCCCGGGGCGGTGACGGACGGGTCCGGGTGCTGCGCACGACGACCGCCGAGGGTGCGGTGGTGCGCTCGGTGCGCGTGGTCGACGACGGCCGCAGCCGGGTGAACTGGCTCGACCTCGAGCAGCCGACCCTGTTGCCGGCCGACACCCGGCGCGACGAGCCGGTCGTCGGGCGCCTCGACGACGCGCGCGCCGACGTGGGCCGCTACCTCGTCGTCGCCCCCGGCGCGGCCCGGGTGCAGCTGCTGGCCACCTCACCCAGCGCCTACCCCGTGTCGAAGGTGACCCGCACCCGCGGCGGTGTCGCCGTCGTGGAGGTCGTCAACGCCGACGACGCAGCGACCTTCCGCCTCGTGCGCAGGGACTCCCGCGGCACGCTGCTCGGCGACGAGGTGCCGCGCCCGGGGGTGGAGCTGCTGAACCTGTGGGACGAGTTCGCGGGTGACGTGGAGGTGCCATGACGGTCTCCGTCGACGAGGACTTCCGCGAGTTCATGGTGGCACGCTGGGCCGAGCTCGAGCCGGTCGCGCACCTGGTGACACTCGACGCCGCGACCGCCCGACGGGTCACGACCGACGCGCTGGCCGAGCTGCAGGGGCAGTGGGCACGGCTGCTCGACGAGGGGTCCCCGGGCGCCACGGCGCGACGGGCTGTGCTGACCGGGGCGGTCACCGCGGCCGGGCGAGGACGGGGCCGCGCGGCACCGCTCCGTGACGCGGGCGGGCAGGGACTGCCGGGGAGGCCCGAGGAGCCTGCGGGCCCCACCTCCCCGGACGACGCCGTGCTCGTGGCCCTCGCCGCGGTCGTGCGGGACGCCGCCACGCTCGAGCGTGCCGTCCTCGCTGCGGGCACCGCCTGGGGCCTGGGCCCCGCCGCCGTGGCCGACCTGCTGGGGATGCCGCGCGCGAACCTTCGCGAGGCCGACCTCGCCGTGCGGGCCCGGCTGCTCGCCGCGCACACCGCGGCGCGGGCAGCCGCCGGCCGGGAGCCGGCGGAGTGGGCCGTCGACCGCGACGTCGGCGACGCCGTCGACGCGCTGCTCACCGGCCACGACGACCCAACCGACCCGGTGGCTCTCGTCGGGCAGCGGCACCGGCTGGTGCGACGCCGCTCGGTCGTGGTCGGCGCCGGGGCCGCCCTGGCGGCGAGCGGCGTGGCGGCCTGGGGCGCCGACGCCGTCCTGACCGGCGAGGCCACCCGGGCGGCACCGATGCCACCGGCGCCCGGCGACCCGACCTGGGCGCTGACCAGCAGCTGGCCCGCACGCGGTCGCCTCGCCGCGGAGGCCGACGTCGTCGCCCTCGTGGACGGGGCGTCCCCCCGCGCCCGGCTGCTCTATGCCGACGACGTCGCCGGCCGGCGGGTGGTGGTCGCGTCGACCGCGGACACCAGCGGGGCCAGCGGCACCCTGGTGCGGATGTGGGCCGGCCCACGGGGGGCCGCGGCCGCCGCCCTCCTGCCGACCGCCCTGGTGCGCGACCGGGTCACTGTGATGGATGACGTCGTGCCGGTCGCCGTCGATGCCGGCCCGGACGACGAGGACGGAGCAGGCGCGGTTCTGCTCCTGGCCCGGCCGACGGTGCTCGAGGCGCAGTACTCGTCGGTCGTGGCGTACCTGCGCAACGGTGGTGTCAGCCGACGCTGGACCGAGGTGCCCCTGGACGACGGCGTCGCCACGATCGCGCTCCGCGGCCCGATGCCCGCGGCCTTCCGGGTGCGCCTCGACGGCTACGACGGCGGTCCGCTGGGGCGGGCGCCACTCGGCCTTCCCCTCCCCGACGACCCGAGGGCGCCGCTGGGCGCCGCCCTGCTCGAGGCGCTCGGCCCCTTCATCTCGGCGTGCACCGGCCTGCCCGTCTCGGCCCTGCGAAGCAGCCTGGCCGTCGAGGCGACGGTGGACGGCGACGTGCTGGTTCCGGTCGCACCGGGCGAGCGCGCCGGTCGTGGACGCGTCGTGGTCGCTCACACCTCGCTGCCGAACGGAGCGCTCCTGCGCACGGTGCGGGTCGCCGGTGACGGCCGGAACGACGTCGGCCCGGTCGACGTCGAGACCACCCGGCTCGTTGCAGCGGCCGATACCCCGGCGCCCTTCGCCGTTCGGCTCCCGGGCTTCCGGAGCGATGCGAGCAGGTTCCTCGTGGTCGCACCGGACGCCGCGCGTGCCCAGCTGGTCGGCACCGCGTCGAACACGTACCCGGCATCCGAGGTCAGCACCCTGCGCGACGGCACCGGGGTGCTGGAGGTCGCCGATGCACGGCGGGCCGCGCTCTACCGGCTCGTCACGTGGGACGCACGAGGTCGGCGGCTGGGCTCGTGGGACGCGCTGTTCCGCCGCCGTGACCCGCGCGACCTGTGGCCGCGCGTGCGGTGAGACCCGGCGTCAGCGGCCCTGGTTCGCGACGGCCGCAGCGGCAGCGGCGGCCGCCTCCGGGTCGAGGTACTCGCCGGGCCCGGTCGGCATGAAGTCGGCGCCGAGGCGGTAGACCAGCGGCATGCCGGTGGGGATGTTCAGGCCGGCGATGTCGTCGTCGCTGATGCCGTCGAGGTGCTTGACGAGCGCGCGCAGCGAGTTGCCGTGCGCGGTGACGAGCACCGTGTGACCGGCAGTCAGGTCAGCCTGGATGTCGTTCTGCCAGTACGGCATCATCCGGGGGATGACGTCTGCAAGGCACTCGGTCAGCGGCACGTCGACCCCGCTGTACCGCGGGTCACCGGTCTGGTCGAACTCGCTGCCGCTCTCGATCGGCGGCGGCGGGGTGTCGAAGCTGCGACGCCAGAGCATGAACTGCTCGTCGCCGTACTTGTCTCGGGTGGCCGCCTTGTCGAGCCCCTGCAGCGCCCCGTAGTGGCGCTCGTTGAGCCGCCAGTTGCGCCGCACGGGGATCCAGTGCCGGTCACAGGCGTCGAGGGCGAGGTTGGCCGTGGTGATCGCCCGGCGCAGCACCGAGGTGTGCACGACGTCGGGCAGCAGCCCGGCATCCGCCATGAGCCGACCGCCGCGCACCGCCTCGGCACGACCCTTCTCGGTGAGGTCGACGTCGACCCACCCGGTGACGAGGGTCGTCTGGTTCCAGTCGGACTCGCCGTGACGCAGCAGGATGAGCGTGTGTGCCGTCATGCCGCCAGCCTAGCCACCCGCCCGGGGCGAGGTCAGCCGGGCTGGTCGGTGGCCTGCGGGTCGCCGGGGCGGGCGAGGATGCCGCGGAACGGCTCGAGGTTGCGCAGGCTCTCGCCCCGCGAGACCCGCCACTCCCACTCCTTGCGCATCGAGGACAGGAAGCCCATGACGAGCAGCTCGTTGAAGGGCTCGTCGGCTGCCGTCAGCACGACCCCGAGCAGCTGGTCCAGGGAGTCGTCGTCGACGCCGGCGGCCGGGATGCGGCCGGTGACGAAGACGTCGCCGGACTTGTCGACGGCGTACGCGAGCCCGGGCAGTCGCAGGTTGCGGCGCAGCAGGAACCGGTAGACCTCGGCGTGGTTCTCGTCGGCGTTGCGGATCACGAAGGCCGACACCGACAGCGCGGTGTCGGAGACCACCAGCGACGCGACCGTCTTGAGCTTCTTCTCGCCCGGCAGCGTCACGACGTACTCGTCGGGCCGGGCACCGGGCTCCCAGTCCAGGCCGGACTCGCGAAGGTAGGCCTCGACCGTGGCCGAGAGGTCGGTGCGAACACTCACGGGATGACCGCCGTCGGGATGCCGGTGAGCGTCTCGGCGTCGTTGATCGACGCCTCACGGGGCCGGGCCATCGCGTCGGCGTAGACCTCGGCGAGCCGCTGCGCGGTGCGGGCCCAGCCGAACCCGGCAGCGTGCTCGGCCGCGGCGCGGGACAAGCCGGCCCGCCGGTCGGGGTCGAGCACCACCGAGCCGATCGCCGTCGCCCAGTCGGCGGTGTCGTGGCCGTCGACGAGCACCCCGGCCGGCCCGACAGCCGTGGGCAGGCCGCCGACGTTGGCGGCGACGACGGGGGTGCCGCACGCCTGGGCCTCGACGGCCACGAGCCCGAACGACTCGTTGTGCGAGGGGACGGCGAGCACGTCGGCCGCGCGGTACCACTGCGCCAGGGTGGGCCGGTCGACCGGCGGCACGAAGCGCACCAGGTCGGCGATGCCGCGCGCCTGCGCGAGCTCGGTCAGGCCCATCGGACTGTGCACGCTCGAGCCGCTGGCACCACCGAGGATGCCGACGACGACGCGGGAGCGCAGGTCCGGCCGGCGGCGCACCAGCTCGGCCGCGGCCCGGACCAGCACGTCGGGCGCCTTGAGCGGCTGGATGCGGCCGACGAAGAGCAGGAGCACGGCATCCGCGGGGACCCCGACCGCGGCACGTGCCTCGAGCCGTGAGCCGGGCCGGAAGACGGCGAGGTCGACGCCGGGCTCTGCGACGGCGACGCGCGCCGGGTCGGCGGCGTAGAGGTCGACGAGCTCGCGGGCCTCGCGCTGGGTGTTGGCGACGAGCCGGTCGGCGGCCTCCACGACCTGGGCCTCACCGATCTCACGGCCGGACGGCTCGGGCAGGTCGCCGTCGGCGAGGTGAAGGTTCTTGACCCGGGCCATGGTGTGCATCGTGTGCACGAGCGGGACGCCCCACCGGTCGGCGGCCAGCCAGCCGACCTGGCCCGAGAGCCAGTAGTGGGAGTGCACCAGGTCGTAGTAGCCCTGCGGCGCGTGCGCGGCCACCCGCATCATGCCCGCGGCGAAGGCGCACAGCTGGCCGGGCAGGTCCTCCTTCGACAGGCCCTCGTAGGGGCCGGCGGGCACGTGCCGCACGACCACCCCGGGCTCGACCTCGACGACGGCGGGCTGGGTGGCGCTCGTCGTGCGGGTGAACAGGTCGACCTCGATGCCGCGCCGGGCCAGCTGTCGGGAGACCTCGAGCACGTAGACGTTCATCCCACCGGCGTCACCCTCGCCGGGTTGGGCCAGCGGCGAGGTGTGCACCGTGACCATGGCGATCCGCATCGGGCTGGCAGCGGCGGGGGGCGTGGTCATGACCCCGAGTCTGTCACGGCGCCACGGGGGGTGTCCGTGACGGTGACCACGGCGCGAGGAGCCCACACGTGCACCGCGATCCGGCCGTCCTGGCGCAGGTCGACGGCCCGCGGCACCTGCACCGGCCCGATCGACACGTCGGTGCCGAGCACCCAGGTGAACGCCGGCTGCTCGACGACGGTTGGGTCGACCCAGTAGGCGCGTTCCCGCAGGTTCTGCTCGGGAAGCGCCGGGGCGATGCCGGTCGTGGCGGGGCGCCAGTCGAGGTGGATGGCGAGGGCATCGGCACCGGGCACGGCGGCGTCCATCCGGATCCGGCCGTCGATCGGCTGGAAGTCGATGCGCAGCGGCAGGCTGGTGTCGTCGTCGTGCAGGACCCCGCTGTAGCGAACGGTGTCCTCGACCCGGCGCACCGCGTCGATCCGCACGTGCGGATACGCGGCCGTGACGCGTTCTCGCGGGTGGTCGTTGACCTCGTCGAGCGTGCCCATGATCGCGGTGACCGGCGCACCGCGGGTGACCGTGTCGGCGAGCACGGTGCTGCCCCGCGCCAGCCGGAAGCCGGAGTCGTAGAGGGCCACCGAGAGCCCCGCGCCGAGCGACTGCACGCCGCGGGCGCCCTGGGCGACCTCGAGCAGCCCGGGCTCGACGTCGGCGACCCCGATGTCGAGCACGAGGACCTTCGGAACCCAGGACGTCAGGCCCAGGCCCAGCGCCGCGGTCAGGGAGACGACCAGCAGCACCATCGAGAGGCTGACCTCGCCCGCCCTCGACTGCTGACGCCACCACTCCCGCATCCGTTCAGGGTAAGCCGTCCCACGCTGGGAACCGTACGGCAGCCCGGCCCGTCGGGGGTCATCACCCCGAGGGACGACCACCGCCGACCGGCTGCGCCAGTACGACGAGTCGGAGGTGGCCGACGCGTGGGCGACGACCGTGGCGCGGGCGGCACCGCAGGCGGCCTACGGCATCCGGCAGCGGTTCTCGCGACGGCCGCTCGCTGCGGGATGCCGGGTCGCGCGTCTCGACGGACCCTCGCGCTGGCGGGTGGGCGAGCTGACGGTGGGGTGGGATGCCGTGGCGCCCGGTGCCGCTGCGAGCGGCCCGGGGTGGGTTCACCAGGGACCGTAGGGACCCTGGTTGCCGGATCCGCGCCCCATCACCTGGTCGAGGGCCGGCTTGACGTCGGCGAGGTAGACCCCTGCCGCGACGATGGCCACGATCGCGAGGAACCCCAGGCCGCGACCGAGACCGACGACGCCGAGCAGGGCGGCGACGCCCGTGACGAGGAGCCAGAACTGCTTGGTGCGCTTGCCGGCGGCCGCGAACGCGTCGGAGCGGCGGCGCACGCAGTCGACGAGCGCGTAGACCTCGACGCCGAGGGCCACGACCGACAGGCCAAGCACGATCCAGTACTGGAGATCCGCGAGCGACGACATGAGGACCAGCGTAAACGTCAGACGTCGAGGACGATCGTCACCGGGCCGTCGTTGACCAGCTCGTCGTGCATGTGCGCGCCGAAGCGGCCGGTCTGCACCGTCACCCCCCGGGATCGCAGCGCGGCCACCACCTGCTCGACGACAGGCTCGGCGACCGGGCCGGGAGCGGCGGCGTTCCACGAGGGGCGGCGGCCCTTGCGGGTGTCGGCGTAGAGCGTGAACTGGCTGACGACGAGCACGGGGGCGCCGTCGTCGAGCACCGAGCGCTCGTCGTGCAGGATGCGCAGGTCGGCGATCTTGCGCGCCATGGTGGCGACCTGCTCGGGCCCGTCGTCGTGCGTGACCCCGACCAGGGCGAGCAGGCCGGGGCGGGTCAGCTCGCCGACGACCTCGCCGTCGACGGTGACCAAGGCCCGGGAGACCCGCTGGAGCACCGCCCTCACGCGCGGGTCACTGCGCTATGCCGACCGCGACGACCGCCCCGACCCGCTGGCCGTGGCCCAGGATCGCGGCCTCCTCGAGCCGCTCGAAGGCGCTCGACTTCACGCCCAGCCGGCGCAGCACGGCGGCGAGCACCACCGGGCGGGCGCGCTGGGTGCCGTCGGTGATCTTCAGGGCGATGCCCCGACCGTCGGCCAGCCCTACTGCGTGCACGGCCTCGGCGCCGTCCTTGCCGATCAGCCCGGGGGTGCCGCGGATCAGTGCCGTGATGTCGCGCCGGGTTCCCCCGACGTACTCGGGGAACTCGCGCATCGCCGCGGTCACCGCGCCCTCGGGGGTGCCTGGCTCACCGGTGGCGATCCGTCCGAAGGCCCGGGCCAGGCCGCCGAGGGAGAGGGCCATGACCGGGGCACCGCAGCCGTCGACGGCGGTCGCGGCGACGGGCTCGTCGGCGAGGTCGGCCAGGGTGTCGGCCATGAGGCGCTGGAGCGGGTGGTCGGGGTCGCGGTAGGTGGTGAGGTCCCAGCCGTTGACCTGGCAGGTCGCCAGCATGGCGGCGTGCTTTCCCGAGCAGTTCTGGGCCAGGGGCCGGGCGGCACGGCCCGCGGCGATCCAGACGTCGCGCTCGTCGGCGTCGTAGGGCAGGTCCGGGGTGTTCTGCAGGTCGGCCTCGGTCAGGCCGGCGGCGGCGAGCATGTCGCGCACGCCGTCGAGGTGGAACGGCTGCGCGGAGTGGCTGGCGCAGGCGAGCGCGAGGTGCCGGGGCGGCAGGGTCAGCCCCGCCCGCAGCATCGCTACGGCCTGGATCGGCTTGTTCGACGAGCGCGGGAAGACGGGGTCTGCCGGGTCGCCCCAGGCGTGGGTCACGCGGCCGTCCGTGGCGGTGACCGCGATGCTGCCCCGGTGGGCGGACTCCACGACGCCGCCGCGCGTCACGTGGGCGACGACGGGGGCGTCGGCCAGGGCGGGCGGGGTCGCCTGGTGCGGTGCGGTGCGGTCGGTCGCGGTCTGGTCGGGCACGGGCCCGACCCTATCCGCGCACGGTGCGCTCGCGGCATCCGCAGGGTCGCGTCGCGGCATCCGCTGGGTCGCGTGCCCGGAATCCGCTGGGTCGCGTGCCCGGCATCCGCTGGGTCGCGTCGTGCCGGGACGCCGAACGACCGGGGCCGGTGAAGCCGGCCCCGGTCGCCGGGGGTGTCACCGGGAAGGGGGTGGGACCCGGTGACGGTAGGTCGGCCTGTAGCCGACGCGATGGGGAAGGTCAGCCAGCGGCCGGAGTGGCCGGCTTGTCGGCGTGCTTCGGCGCGTCGCCGACCTTCTCGGCAGCCTTCTCGGTGGCCTTCTCCGCGGCGGCGGCGGTCTTGAGAACGCTCGTCCTGGCGCCCTTGGCCGAGGTGCTGGCCTTCTTGGTGGCGTTCTTGGTCGTGGTGCTCGTGCGCTTGGCCGCCGTGCGGGTGGCCTTGGCCGACTTGGCGACCTCGGTCTGCGCGACCTTGGTCTCCTCGGCGACGGAGTCACTGACGACGTCGACGACCTTCGCAGCCTCCTTGCGGGCGGTCGTGATGGTGGCCTTCGCGGAACGCTCGATGTCGGCGCTCGCCTTGCGGGCGGAGG
The DNA here is from genome assembly GCA_038210185.1 of Actinomycetales bacterium. Taxonomy (GTDB): domain Bacteria; phylum Actinomycetota; class Actinomycetes; order Actinomycetales; family Dermatophilaceae; genus Fodinibacter. The sequence goes on along the minus strand of JBBQWX010000019.1, from coordinate 25,027 downwards.
TGACGGCACCCTTGACCTGGGCGGCGGCGGTGTCGGCCTGGGTCACGAGGTCCTTGGTGGCCTTCTGGTTCTGGATCCGCTTGACGAGCTTGTGGCCGCGAACGGCGAGCTCGTCGTAGCCCTCGGCGACCTTGCCGCCGACGACCATGGTCTGGTTGATGGCCAGGGCCGGGATCTCCTTGACCTGGTCGGCGACCTTGTTCGCACGGGCCTGGACGCTGGCGGGGGCGAGGTCGGCGGAGAGCTCGACGCGGGCCTTGTCGGCGCGCAGGCGGGCCTCGCGCACCATCTCGACCGCGAGGTCGGTGGCGCCGACGGCGGCGAAGAACGGGGTGGTGTCGATCGTGTCGACGGTCTTCCTGAGGTCCTCGATGACGGACATGTTGATCTCCTTCGTGGTGGTGCGTGACTGCTTGAGACTGTGGGTTGTGCTGCTGGTCGGCGTCATTGCCGTGGGGTGTCCTCGACGTAGGACTCGTAGATGTCGAGGAGCGTCTTCTTCTGCCGCTGGGTGAGCGCGGGGTCCGCGGCGATGGCGCCTCGGACGTCGGGCTCCGTGGTGGGCGGGGCGACCTCGGCATCGAGGATGCCCGCCCGGACGTAGAGGCTCTCGGCCGAGACCTCGAGGCCCTTGGCCAGCTGCTGAAGGATCTCCGCGCTCGGCCGCTTCAGGCCGCGCTCGATCTGGGACAGGTAGGGGTTGGACACCCCGGCGAGCTCGGACAGCTGACGCAGGGACAACCGAGCGGCCGTACGCTGCTCGCGCAGGTACTCGCCGAGGCTGCTGCCCAGGTCGTTCAGCGGATTCTTGCTCACGAGTCCATTATGCTTGCTCTAGTTAGCAAAATGCAAACTGGAGCAAGCGAGGTGCGCCTTGCGCACGGCCAGCGGGGGCCCTGGGTGGGTTCGACAAGCGTGACCCGGCCACGCGGCGAGCCTGCGGCAGGGGCCGACGGAGTCCACGAGCCGCCCACCAAACCCTCGTACGGCAACGTCCGGATGCTTCACCACACGGACAGTCCGGCACCAACCCCCTGGATGCTTCAGGAAGTGGACCAGTGGCTCACCACGCGAAGCATCCGGACGTCCGCGACTGGAGTACTGCAGGGGTCTTCTCAGAACCCACAGCCGGCCGAACAGGCAGCGACCCACGACCCACGACCCGTCGACAGCCCGGCCCGCTGACGCCAACGCCGCGCCGCGCCGCTTCAGCCCGTCAGGCGGTGGCGGTCTCGCGTCCGCGCAGGGAGATGTCGGCGCAGGCGGCACAGGTGCCCTCGGGGACCAGCCCCACCCTCATCAGCTGCCCGAAGACCCAGCAGCCCGCGCAGAAGCCGACGACCGACTCCAGGGTCGCGAAGACGAGCAGCACGGCCAGCAGACCGACCGTCACCGCCGGCATCCCGGCGACCAGGAAGCCGGTCGCGGCCAGCGTGAAGGCGAGCCCCACGGTCTGGGCGAAGCGCTTCGGAGGGCCGGGGACGGGGCGAGCCTGCCCCAACCGCGGCGCGACGACCTTGGTGGCCAGCTGACCGAGCGGGCTGTAGCGCGGCCCGGCCGCGACCCGCAGCGCGAAGCCGACGGCCAGCACGGCACTCAGCCACAGCTCCCCGGTGACCAGGGCGGTCATCGTGACCAGCACGACCCCGCCGGCCACGACTCGGGCGGCCTTCTCGTTGACGACGGACGGGAACCCAAAAGCATCACGCACGAGTGCCATAACTCGAGATTATGGACAGGCATTCCCGGCCCGCCCACCTTCGTCCACACCTCGGACGCGACGCCAGCGCCCCACGCCGACGGCTCCCCGCACCGCCGACTCAGCCGACTCAGCCGACTCAGCGGGCTCCACGGGCGGAACGGGCTCAGCGGGCGCGCCGGTCCTTCACCCCGAGCAGCTCACGCGCCTGCTCGGTGTCCAACGGCGGCCGCTGCATCACGGTGGCGAGCTCCGCGGCCCGCGCCACCAGCTCGTCGTTGTGCTGCACGACCTGCCCGCGTGCGAAGACGACGTTGTCCTCCATCCCCACCCGCAGGTGCCCGCCGGCTGACAGGGCCGCCGCCATCATCGGCAGGTGCCCGCGGCCGATGCCGGTCGCCGACCAGGACGTGACCTCGGCCGGGAGCATCGCGACCCCGGCCATCAGCGCGGCGGTCGTCGCCGGCATCCCGCCCGGCACGCCGGTCACGAAGTCGACGTGCACCCGGCCGCCGAACGGGAGGCCGTGGGTGTCGAGCAGGCGACGCAGCGCGTGCACGTGGCCGAGGTCGAACAGCTCGAACTCCGGCACCACCTCACGCTCCTGCGCCTGCACGTACAGGTCGCTCATGAAGCCCCACGGGTTGAGGAAGACGTCGTCGCCGAAGTTCGCCGTGCCGCAGGTGAGCGAGCACGAGTCGGGCTCGGCGTCGAGCACCGTCAGCCGCAGCTCGAGCGGGTCGTGCACCGAGCCCCCGGTCGAGAGCTGCACGACGAGGTCGGTCTGCGCCCGCAGGGCGTCGACCGCGGCGCGCAGCCGCCCGGCGTCGAGCGTCGGCCGGTGCTCGCCGTCGCGCAGGTGCAGGTGGATCAGCGAGGCCCCCGCCGCCGCACACCGCCGCCCGGTCTCGACCAGCTCGTCGAGCGTCGTCGGCAGCTGCGGCAGGTCGGCCTTGGCGTGCTCGGCGCCGGTCGGGGCGACCGTGATCAGGGTTCCGGTGGGGGCGGTCTGGACGGGAGCCATGGCCCCATCATGGCAGTCGGTCACCGGCCTCGAACCGGAGGATCTGCGGCGCTCAGCCCGTCACGACGACGGTCTGTGCGCCGGCGATGCCGTCGACGACACAATCGACGTCGACGGGCACCGAGCGCTTGATCACCGCGAGCGCGACCGGGCCGTCCTCGTGGTGCCGTGCCACCGAGGTGAGCCGGCCCACCTCACGCTCACCGACGACGACGGGAGCCCCGGCGGCGGGCAGGACGTGCCCGGACCCGTCGAGGTGCAGGAAGACCAGGCGGCGCGGCGGCCGCCCCAGGTTGTGCACCCGGGCAATGGTCTCCTGCCCCCGGTAGCAGCCCTTGTGCAGGTGCACCGCGGTGCGCAGCCAGTCGACCTCGTGCGGGATGGTGCGGTGGTCGGTCTCGAACCCCGGTCGCGGGCGCCACGCGACCACCCGCAGCGCCTCGGCGGCCCAGGTGCCGGCGAGCGGCCGGTCGCCGACCGCTGCCTCGAGGTCACCGCGCGGGACGAGCAGCTCGCGCCAGGACCGACCAGCCGCAGGATGGCCCTCGAGCGGCCCGTACGCGACGGTGTCGCCGACCAGCCCGGGCCACGGGTCGACCCAGGCCAGTGCCTCGCCCTCGACCGCCTCGCCACCGAGCGGCTCGCCGAGCACGGCCCAGTCCGCGGTGACGTCGGCCACCTCGACGCGCAACATGAAGCGCATCGACTCCAGCCACGACACCAGCGCGGATGCCGTGCCCGGCTCGACCGTGACCCAGGTGGTCTCGCCGTCGTCGACGAGGTGCAGGGCGTGCTCGACGTGGCCCTTGGGCGACAGGACCAGCGACTCGCGCGAGGTCCGCGGCGCCAGCCCGAGCAGGTGCTGGGTGGTCATCGAGTGCAGCCAGCTGAGCCGGTCGGGCCCGCTGACCGTCACGACCTCGCGGTGCGAGAGGTCGACCGCCGCGAGACCCTCGGCGAGCAGGCGCTGCTCGCGCGCCGGGTCGCCGTAGTGCGCCGCGACGCCTGCATCGGCGCCCTCGCCCTCGACGGCGCCGTGCCGCGCGAGGAGGGACGACGCGGTCGTGGACGTGCTCATGGCGTGGCCTCCCGGCTCATGGTGTGGCCTCCCGGCTCATGGCGTGGCCTCCCGGCAGGTGCGGCACAGTCCGTGCACCGCGGCGTGCGAGACGTCGGAGGCGAACCCGAGCGACTCGTCGAGGCGAGCGACGAGCTCGTGGGCGACGTAGAGCGGCGCCTCGCCGACCCAGCCACAGCCCCGGCAGACGACGTGCAGGTGGGTGGCGTGTTCGGCGAGGTGGTAGCTCGGCGCCCGGTGGTCGACGTGGGTGTGTCCGACCAGACCGAGCTCCTGAAGTGCCTCGAGCGCGCGGTAGACGGTGGACAGGGACACGGCATCGGAACCGTCGGCTGCGACGGCATCCACGATCTCGTCGGGGGTCGCGTGCCCGAGCCGGCCCACCGCGGCCAGCACGCGCTCGCGCTGCGAGGTCAGGCGCTTGCCCCGCGCCCGCAGCCGCTCCCCGAGATCACTCACTCCACCAATGTAAGCCGCTCTTCGGTGCCGTCCGGACCACGCACCCACTGGACCGCGTGACGGACCGGGGCGTGGAGTCGCCGACCGAGGGCGGTGGCGACTCGCAAGGGGCCGGCACCGAGCCCGAGCGACGCGACGGCCGTGGCATCGAGCGCGCTGCTCAGGCCACGGTGGCCGGGTCGTCATCCCGAGGCCGCTTCGTCGCGCCGTGAACGGCATCCACCGCACTGGTGTCACTCGACGCGCTTGAGCTCCGCCGACACGTGTGACTGCAACGGCTGCCCGACTGCCGCCATGTCCATGACCCACATCAGGTTGCTGTGGACGTAGCCGTACAGCCGGTGCCCGGCGGTGTACTCCTTCGCCGTGGGGCTTCGCATCACCCCGTCGGTGCGCAGCTCGACCTTGGCGGGCTCGGCCACGCCGGCGTACATCTCGATGAACCCGGTCGGGTGTGTGAGCAGCAGCTCGACGTTGCTGCCGTCGGTGTGCGTCGGCACGGGTCGCCAGAAGCCCAGCTCGGTCGCGAGCGGACGCACCCGGTTGCCTTCGGTGTCGAGCAGCCAGGTGCGCGAACGCCACTCGAGGAACGGGCGGCCGTCGTGGCTGCAGACGATCTCCTGGCCGAACTGCTGCGACTCCATCGTCGGGTAGCCGACCAGGCCGGCGCCCTCCCAGCGGCCGACGAGCCACGCGAGGGGGGCCAGCTGTTCGTGCAGAGAGGCGTCGAGCGTGAAGACCATACGCTGCAGTCTATGGACTCCCCCGCGACCTCCCTCGTCGTCAAGGTCACCTGCGGCACGGAGGCGCTCGAGCGGCTCAACCAGGGGTTCACGGTGGCGGCGACGGCACTGGCTGCCGGGGTCGACGTCAGCCTCTGGCTCACCGGTGACGCGACGTGGATGGCCGTGCCCGGGCGCGCCGAGGTCGTCGACCTGCCGGATGCCGCGCCGCTCGCGCAGCTGCGCGACAGCCTCCTCGAGGGCGCGAGGGTCACGGTGTGCGGTCAGTGCGCGGCGCGCCGCGGCCTCACCGTCGAGCACCTGCTGACCGGCGTCACCGTGCGCGGTGCGGCGGCGTTCGTCGAGGAGGTCATGGCGCCGGGCGCGCGGGCGCTGGTCTACTGAGCGCTCAGCCGACGATCGCCCGGGCCAGGCCGTAGGCCACGACACCGGGTACGAGCAGCGAGGTCGCCGCGCTCGACAGCTGGCCCCGCACCGAGCTGACCGCCGGGAGCACGCTGAGCATGCGTCGGGTGGCGTGCGAGACCGCGGCGCAGAGGAACCCGACGAGTGCGGCCGGCCCCGCACCGGGCGCTCCGGTCAGCGAGGCGGCCACCAGGGCACCGGCGCCCCCGAGGAGCATCGCCAGCGGCAGCATCCACGGGCGCACCTTCGCGACCCCGGCGACGAGGTCGGCCAGCGAGGCCACCGCGATCGACACGAACCCCAGCACCGCGATGTCGATGGCGCGATCGCTGCGGGACAGCGGCACCCAGGTCGTGCCCATGGCCACGACGGCCAGGCCGAGCGAGGTGATGCCGATCGACTCGGTGAGCCGAGGGCGGCCGTCCCGGCGCACCATCTGGTGGCCGAACATGACCGCGAGGCCGAGGACGAGGGCGACCGGCACGAGCCGCAGGTAGGGCTCGCCGGTGGTTGCGGCGGCAGCGGCGGGCGCGAGCACCCCGGTGACGCCGATGGCGAGGGAGGAGCCGAAACGACTGGAGGAGCCGAGCAGCGCCGGCCAACCCCAGGCGACCGCGATGCCCGCCCAGGCCAGACCGGCGGCGAGCAGCACCGGGTCGGCGAGCAGGGCCAGGACGAGCAGGGCCGCCAGCACGGCGGTGGCGACGACGGCGACCGGGCGCGGCACGGTGTGCAGGGCCGGAAGCACCGGCTCCTTGAGGACGGCCGCGCGCCGGGCCTGCTCGACCCGAGTCTCGAGCACCGGCTCGGCCTGCTCCGACTCCCCCGCGCCCTGAGGGCTCACGTCGGTCGGCTGGTCGTCCACGCGCGGCATCCTCCCATCATCCGCCGGCGAAAGGAGGGAGGATCTCGACGACGGCCCCGGGCGGCACCGGGTCGTCACCGGAACCGGCACGGCCCCCGATGAGCACGGAGCACACCGGCAGAACCGGGCCCAGCCCGGGGTGGGAGGCCGCGAGCCGGGCCACCAGCTCGCCGACCGTCGCGACCCCGGTGAGGCGCTCCTCGTCGGCCCCGGCGGCCGCACGGGCCCCGGCCCAGAAGCGCACGAGGACCGTCTCATCGACGCGGTCGACACCTTCGCTGCTCTGCATGACCGCCTATCCTGATCGACGATGGCTTCTCTGCTGCTGCTCACGAACACCTTGGCGCCGAGCGCCGAGGTGGTTCCGGCACTCGGGCTGCTGTCGCACCATGTTCGCATCCTGCCCGCCGAGGCGTCCGCCCTGGTCGACGCACCGCCCGCCGACGTCGTCATCGTCGACGCCCGCCGTGAGCTCGCGATGGCCAAGTCGCTGTGCCGGGTCATCTGCACCACGGGCATCTCGATCCCGCTGCTCGTCGTCGTGACCGAGGGCGGGCTCGCCGGCATCACCAGCGACTGGGGCATCGACGACGTCCTGCTCGACACCGCGGGCCCGGCCGAGGTCGAGGCCCGGCTCCGGCTGGCCGTGGGCCGCACCGTCGAGGCGGCCGTCGAGGAGGGCGGCCCGATCACCGCCGGCGCGCTGGTCATCGACGAGGCCACCTACTCGGTGCGGCTGCGCGGGCGGGTGCTCGACCTGACCTACAAGGAGTTCGAGCTGCTCAAGTACCTTGCCCAGCACCCGGGGCGGGTCTTCACGCGCTCGCAGCTGCTGCAGGAGGTCTGGGGCTACGACTACTTCGGCGGCACCCGCACCGTCGACGTGCACGTACGCCGGCTGCGCGCCAAGCTCGGTACCGACTACGAGGTGCTCATCGGCACCGTGCGCAACGTCGGCTACCGGTTCGTGCCCGAGGTCGCCGACTCCTTCTCCGAGCTCGAGGCCTGAACGTGGCGCGCACCGAGCGCGTCCACGAGGTCGACCCGCCCGCCGTCGAGCTGCTGCGCGGGCTGTGGTCGCGCGCAGCGAGGGCCGACGGCGTCGGAGCGGTCTCCGAGTCGTTCCGGTTGGCGGTCGGCCCGCTGCGCGACGGGGTCGTGCACCTGCTGCGGTGTGCCGGTGACGACGCCCTGGTCGGGTACGCCCAGGTCGCCGAGGCGGGCACGCCGGATGCCGTCGCCGAGCTGGTCGTCGACCCGCCCCACCGCCGCCACGGGCACGGCCGGGCGCTGCTCGACGCCGCCCTCGCCGAGGGCGCGCGCAGCGTCTGGGCCCATGGGATGCTGCCGGCCGCCGACGCCCTGGCCCGCGCGGCCGGGCTGGAGATGACTCGCAGCCTGCACCTCATGCGGCGCCCGCTCACCGCAGCGGATGCCGCAGATCCGCACCTCCCGCCCGGGTTCTCGGTGCGGGCCTTCGAGCCCGGTGCCGACGACGAGACCTGGGTGCGCCTCAACGCGGCGGCCTTCGCACGGCATCCGGAACAGGGGCGGCTGACCGTGGCCGACCTGCACGAGCGGATGGCCCAGCCCTGGTTCGACGCCGCCGGCCTGCTGCTCGTCGTCGAGGACGCCACGGGTGCAGTCGTCGCCTTCCACTGGACCAAGGTCGAACCGGAAGGCGTTGGGCGGGCCCACGGTCCCGATCTGAGCGCAGCGAGGAGCGGGACCGGGCGGGCCCACGGTCCCGGGACGGACGAAGTCCGGGACGGAACCGGGCGGGGCCCCAAGGCCAGCGCGAACGGAGTTCGCGAAGGACTTGGGGAGGTGTACGTGGTCGGCGTCGATCCGTCCCACCAGGGCCGCGGCCTGGGCGGGCCCGTGACCCGACTGGGCCTGGCGCACCTCGCCCGGCTGGGTCTGAGCGAGGTCGAGCTCTACGTCGACGGCGACAACACGGCCGCCCGGCGCACCTACGAGCGGCTCGGTTTCACCGATGCGGCCGTCGACGGGCAGTACACCCTCGCCGCGACCTGACAGGATTGGGGCATGACGGCACATCCGGAAGTCGAGGTGGACGACCCGCGGTCGGCGAGCCACGCCGCGGCAGTCGCGGCGGCGGACGCGAGCATCGTCAGCGAGGTCTCCATCGCGAGCGCCGCCGCGACCGAGACGCGCACCCACCAGCCACGCGGCGCCAACGGCAGGTTCGTGGGGCGCCCGACCGGCTCCCCCACCGTCGACGTGGACATCGCCCTGCAGGGCGACCGCTTCCTCGACCGCGAGATCTCCTGGCTGCAGTTCAACGAGCGGGTGCTGCAGCTCGCCGCCGACGAGAACGTGCCGCTGCTGGAGCGGGCCCGCTACCTCGCGATCTTCGCCTCGAACCTCGACGAGTTCTTCATGGTGCGGGTGGCCGGCCTCAAGCGCCGCATCGCCACCGGCATCGCGGTGCGCTCGGCCTCCGGGCTGGAGCCGCGAGAGGTGCTCGAGCAGGTCTCCCTCGTGGCCCACGAGCTGCTCTCGATGCAGTCCCGGGTCTACCGCGACCAGGTGCGCCCTGCGCTCGAGGACGCCGGCATCACCATCGTGCGCTGGGACGAGCTGTCCGAGGACGAGCGCAACCGCCTGGGCGCGATGTTCACCAACCGGCTCTTCCCGGTGCTCACCCCCCTGGCCGTCGACCCCGCGCACCCGTTCCCCTACATCTCGGGCCTGTCCCTCAACCTCGCCGTGGTGCTCGTCAACCCGCGCACCGGCAAGGAGCACTTCGCCCGGGTCAAGGTGCCTCCGGTGCTGCCGCGCCTGCTGCGGGTCGAGCCGGGGCCCGACGAGTCGCCGCTCGCCGACATGTACGACACCCGCTTCGTGCCGCTCGAGGACGTCATCTCGGCGCACCTTGACCACCTCTTCCCCGGCATGGAGGTGCGCGAGCACTTCACCTTCCGGGTCACCCGCAACGAGGACCTCGAGGTCGAGGAGGACGACGCCGAGAACCTCCTGACCGCGCTGGAGCGCGAGCTCACCCGGCGCCGGTTCGGGCCGCCGGTGCGCCTCGAGGTCGAGGCCGACATGGACGACCACGTGCTCGACCTGCTGGTGCGCGAGCTCGGGGTCGCCGGGTCCGAGGTCTACCGGCTGCCGGCACCGCTCGACCTGCGCGCGCTCAACGTCATCGCCGACCTCGAGCGCTCCGACCTGCACTTCGAGCCGTTCGTGGCCCGCACCAACCCCGACCTCGCGCCCACCGAGAGCGCCAAGGCGCTGGACATCTTCGCCTCGATCCGCAAGCAGGACATCCTGCTCCAGCACCCGTACGACTCGTTCTCGACGTCGGTGCAGGCGTTCATCGAGCAGGCGGCCCTCGACCCACGGGTGCTCGCGATCAAGCAGACGCTCTACCGCACCAGCGGCGACTCCCCGATCATCGACGCCCTCATCGACGCTGCCGAGGCCGGCAAGCAGGTGCTCGCGGTCGTCGAGATCAAGGCCCGCTTCGACGAGCAGAACAACATCTCGTGGGCGCGCAAGCTCGAGCACGCCGGGGTGCACGTCGTCTACGGCATCGTCGGGCTGAAGACGCACGCGAAGCTGTGCCTCGTCATCCGGCAGGAGGCCGAGGGACTGCGGCGCTACTGCCACGTCGGCACGGGCAACTACAACCCCAAGACGGCCCGGCTCTACGAGGACCTCGGGCTGCTCACCGTCGACCCCCAGGTCGGCGAGGACCTCACCCGGCTGTTCAACCAGCTCTCGGGCATCGCGCCGCGCAGCCGGTTCAAGCGGCTGCTCGTGGCGCCGCGCTCGGTGCGCTCGGGCCTGATCGACCTCATCGATGCCGAGATCGAGCACGAGCGGCGTCAGCCCGGCACGGGCCACATCGCGTGGAAGGTCAACTCGATCGTCGACGAGCAGCTCATCGACGCGCTCTACCGCGCCTCGCGGGCCGGGGTGAAGGTGCAGCTGTGGGTGCGCGGCATCTGCGCGCTGCGGCCCGGGGTCACCGGGCTGTCCGAGAACATCGAGGTCCGGTCCATCCTGGGCCGCTTCCTCGAGCACTCGCGCATCTTCCTGTTCGGTGCGGGCGGCGACACGGTGGCCCTGATCGGCAGCGCCGACATGATGCACCGCAACCTCGACCGGCGGGTCGAGGCCCTCCTGCGCCTCGTCGACCCGCGCCACCTGGCCGACCTCGAGTCGCTGATGGCGCGCGGCATGAGCGGCGAGTTCTCGCACTGGCGGCTCGGTGGCGACGGCCGGTGGATGCGCCACCACGTCGACGCGGACGGCGCCCCCCGTCCCGACCTGCAGGCCGCCCTCATCGAGATGCACGCCAAGCGGCGCCGCAAGGCCCGCCGGCGGTGACGCGGCATCCCGGGGTGGCGACGTGAGGATCCCGGCCGCCGGGACCCTGCCGTGGCGCCTGGTCGACGGCGTGCTCGAGGTGGCGATCGTGCACCGACCCCGCTACGACGACTGGTCCTGGTCCAAGGGCAAGCTCGACCCGGGCGAGGACTGGGGGGTCGCGGCCGTGCGCGAGACCGAGGAGGAGACCGGGCTGGTGGTGCGCCTCGGGCCGCCGCTGCCCGAGGCCCGCTACACGCTGCTCGGCCGCGACGGCACCCCCGACGAGAAGGTCGTGCGCTACTGGTCGGCCCGGGTCACCGGCGGCGACGGGCACCTGCTCAACGAGATCGACGAAGTGGCCTGGCTCGACATCCCCAGCGCACACTCCCGCCTCGACTACGCCCGCGACCGCGACCAGCTGCTCGCCCTGGTGCGGCTGCAGCAGACCGAGCGGCTCGACACCTGGCCGCTGGTGCTCGTGCGGCACGCCCACGCCGTCGCCCGCGGCAGCTGGCCCGGCGACGACGACACCACCCGGCCCCTCGATGACCTCGGGCGGGAACGAGCGGTCGCGTTGAGCGGGGTGTTCACCGCCTACGGGGTCAACCGCGTCGTCACCTCCCCTTCCGAGCGGTGCCTGCGCACCGTGGAGCCGTTTGCCGTGTGCGCCGGGGTCAGGGTGCGCACCCGCCCCGGGCTGTCGGAGGACGGCTTCGAGGCCGACCCGACGAGCGCCCACCGCCACCTCGCGCGGTTGGTCGAGCACGGTGAGCCCGCCGTGCTGTGCACCCACGGCCCGGTGCTGCCCGCATTGCTCGACGACCTCGCGCGGCGGCTGGACCTCGACTCCGCGGGTGCCGTCGAGGTCGCCGAGGAGTTCGCCCTGGCCCGCGACGAGAAGCTCGTCAAGGGCGAGGCGCTGGTCTGCCACGTGGTCGGCGCCGGCGAGGCCGCCCGGGTCGTCGCGGTGGAGCGCCACCGACCCTGACCGGTGGTGGGCGTGCCCCTGACCAGCGCCTGTCTGGCGCTCGCCTCGCTCGAGCTGCTGGCCGGCGTGCCGTCGGTGGTCTACGGCCTTGTCGCCGTGGGGTCGGGGGCTGCCGGGTGGGGTCGGGGGCTGCCGGGTGGCGTCGAGGGCTGCCGGGGAGTCAGAGCAGGGTGAGGGCCAGGAGCGCGTAGGCGGCTGCTGCGGCGATGCCTGCGCCCGGAAAGGTCAGCAGCCACCCGGTGAGAATCGAGCCCACCACCCCCCACCGCACGGCCTTGCGCGAGCGCGTCGCGCCGACGCCCATGATCGCCGAGGTGATCACGTGCGTCGTCGAGATCGGAGCGCCCGTCGCCGTGGCGGCCCACAGCACCGCCGCCGCGGTCGTCTCGGCGGCGAACCCGTGCGGCGGGTCGACGTCGACGATCCGTCGCCCGAGGGTGCGCATGATCCGCCAGCCGCCGGCATAGGTGCCCAGGCTGAGCACCACGGCCGACAGGGCGATCACCCACCAGGGGATCGACAGGTCATCGGCCGGCCGGTGGCCGCTGGCCACCAGGGTGAGGGCCACGACACCGGCGGTCTTCGCGGCATCCTGCATGCCGTGCCCGAAGGCCATGGCCGCCGCCGAGACGGTCTGGGCGTAACGGAAGCCGCGAGCCGTCGGCCCGGGTGAGGCTCGCCGGAACGCCCACAGGATCGCGGTCATCAGCGCGAACCCGCCGACGAGTCCGAGCACCGGCGAGACCGCCATCGGCACCACGACGTTGTCGAGGATGCTGTCCCACTTCACCGTCGCCCCGCCGGCGAGCGCGGCCCCGCACAGGCCGCCGATCAGGGCGTGCGACGACGACGAGGGCAGCCCCCGCCACCAGGTGAGCAGGTTCCAGAGCGAGGCCCCGATCAGTGCCCCCGCGCAGATCGCCACGCCGGTGCCACCCATCGGCACCTCGATGATGTCGCCACCGATCGTCTGCGCGACCCGCACCCCGGCGAACCCGCCGACGAGGTTCATCACGGCGGCCAGGGCCAGGGCGATCCGCGGCGTCAGCGCCCGGGTCGACACCGAGGTGGCGATGGCGTTGGCGGCGTCGTGGAAGCCGTTGGTGTACGTGAAGCCCATCGCCAGCACGACGACGAACGCGACGGGCCACCAGTCCACGAAGCGCTCAGGACTCCCGCACGGCGATCGCCTCGACCTTGAGCGCGATCTGCTCGAAGCCGTTCGCGGCCGCCTCGAGGGCGTCGATGATGTCCTTGTGCTTCATCACGGTGATGGGGTCGGCGCCGGGGCTGTTGAAGAGCTCGGCGAGCATCCGCCGGTAGGCCTTGTTGGCGCGGTTCTCGAGACGGTCCATCTCGACCCAGTAGGCCGTGAGGTCCTTCATCGACCGCAGCCGGCGCATGGCGTCGGCGGTGATCTCGGCCATCCGCGAGATGACCTCGACCTGCTTGGCCACCCGTGGCAGCACCTCGTCGACGCGGTAGAGCACGATGAGGTCGACCGAAGCCTCGATGAGCCCCACGCAGCTGTCGAGCGCCACGGCCAGCCCGTGCATGTCCGCCCGGTCGAACGGCGTCACGAACGCCCCGTTGACCGACCGGATGATCTCGTGGGTCGAGTCCCCCGCCGCTGACTCGATCTCGTGCATCCGCTTGAGGATGACGTCGCGCTCGTCACCCGAGGCCCCGAGCAGCGCGGTGAGCTCGCCCGCGGCGTCGACGAGGTGCCGCGCCGACGCTGCGAACAGGTCGAAGAAGCGCGGGTCCTTGGGGGTGAGGCGGATCGCCACGAGCGGTCTCCGGGGAAGGGGGCCAGACAGTGGCTACAGGCTAAAGCCCTTCTCGCGATGCCGGGTACCCGGGTCGGGCTCGGCCGGGTCGGGCTCGGCCGGGTCGGGCTCGGGTTGTACGGCCTGCTCGGCCTGCTCGGCCTGTCCGGCCGGCTCGAGCCCGAGCACGGCGTCGATCGCCTCCTGGGGAAGCGGGCCCGCACTGCGCGAAGCGGCGAGCACGAGCTTCCCGACGAGATGGATCTCGTTCTCGAGCACGCCGTCGTTCAGCCAGAGGTCCTGGGGCATCGACCCACCGTACGGCGCGCAGCACGGGGGCAGTACGTTCTCCACAGGTGAAAGACCGGCTCTGAACCGCCACCAGAGGTCGCCGAGCGGCGACTCGTGGGGTGGGTGCCGGACCGGGAGCGCCTCACGGCGCGTGGCCGCTCGTAGCGGCTGATGTTGGGACCCGGGGCTGCCGCGGTCCGGCACCCACAGTTGACCTTAACGCCTGTCACCGTCAGATGTGTTCCCGGCTGAGTTTTCCGACCCTGTCAGTCGAGGTCCCCGCGGCGCCACAGGTTCGCGCAGGCCCGCAGGTCCTCGCCCGTCGTCAGCATCGAGGCAGCGCTGCGGGTGAGGTCGGTTGCGGCGGCGGGGTCGATGGCATCGCGGTCGTTGGCGAGCTCGGCCCGGCCCGCGGCGACGACCGAGCAGAAGGCCGCGGCGCGTTCGAGCGCGACGGCGAAGTCGCCCTCGAAGACGCCCGCGAGGATCTGGTCGGCCACCCGCTGCATCTCCTCCGGGCGCGGCGGTTCCGGGATCCCCGCGACCACGTGCGCGACGTCGGTGAAGCGGATGCCGGCGGCATACTCGCGACTGGCCTGCTCCGGGCTGCGCTGTACCCACTCGCGCAGGGCGTAGAGGCGCCACAACGCCCCGGGCAACGACCGCGCGGGACGGGCCGACCAGAGGTCGGCGACGGTGGACAGGCCGAGGTCGTCGACGAGGGTCACGAGCCGGGTCGTGACCTCGGGATCGTGGGCGGCGCGCCCGGTGCCGACCAGGATCGCCGCAGTCTGGTGAGCCACCTCGGTGATCTCGGCCGGCCCGGGCAGCGTGCCTCCGTGCGTCTCCATGGCCAGGGGCCCGAAGGGCACGGGTCGCCGGGGAAGCGCTCGTCCGCCGTCACTGCTCATCGGTACAGTCTCCCATCCGGATGCCGGAAAGCCGCGACCCGTCCCCGCCGGATGGGACCTCCTCGGCGGGCGCAGCCGGGCAGGTGCGGATGCCGCGTCCACCGGTTTCGGCGGCCCGGACGAGCGACGATGGCCTGAAGAAGGTGTGTTCCGACAGATGAGGGGTAGGACGACCGCATGGCACGAGAAGGTCAAGCAGCGGCACGCGCGGAGTCCGCGCCCCATCCGGACAGCGGGCGCAAACCCGACTCCCCGACCGACATCGACAAACCGGGGTGGCGCTATACGGGCAAGGCCGCGTTCGGGGAGTTCCAGCGCGACCAGTGCACCGACCTCGCCGCGGCGCTGACGTACTACTCGGTGTTGAGCGTCTTCCCCGCCATCCTCGCCCTCGTCTCGCTGCTGGGTCTGTTCGGCCAGGGCGAGGAGACGACCACGGCGCTGCTCGACATCGTTCGACAGCTCGGGCAGCAGGACGTGGCCAAGCAGCTCAAGGGGCCGATCGAGCAGATCGTGGGGGCCAAGGGCGCGGGGCTCGCCCTCGTGCTGGGCCTCGCCGGAGCGATCTGGTCTGCGTCGGGCTATGTCGGCGCCTTCGGTCGCGCGATGAACCGGGTCTACCAGGTCGACGAGGGCCGGCCGATCTGGAAGCTGCGGCCGGTCGTGCTCCTCATCACCATCGGCCTGATCCTCATGGCGGCCCTCGTGCTCATCGGCCTCGTGGTCAGCGGCCCCCTCGCGACGGCCATCGGCGACGCGGTCGGGCTCGGCGAGCTCAGCCGCACCATCTGGAACATCGCCAAGTGGCCGGTCATCCTCGGCATCGTCATCG
The DNA here is from genome assembly GCA_038210185.1 of Actinomycetales bacterium. GTDB lineage: Bacteria > Actinomycetota > Actinomycetes > Actinomycetales > Dermatophilaceae > Fodinibacter. The sequence goes on along the minus strand of JBBQWX010000019.1, from coordinate 9,616 downwards.
TCATGGTGGCGGTCCTCTACCACGCGACGCCGAACGTGCGTCAGCCGAAGCTCCGATGGGTGTCGGTCGGGGCGATCGTCGCGATCCTGATCTGGGTGTTGGCCTCGGTGGCCTTCGGCTTCTATGTGTCCAACTTCAGCTCGTACAACAAGACCTACGGGTCGCTCGCGGGGGTCATCGTGTTCCTGCTGTGGCTGTGGATCACCAACCTCGCGTTGCTCTTCGGCGCCGAGATCGACGCCGAGCTCGAGCGGACGCGCGAGCTGCAGTCGGGCATCAAGGCGGAACGCACCATCCAGCTGCCGCCCCGCGACACCCGCAACTCCGAGAAGGCCGAGGAGAAGCTCGAGAGGAAGGTCGCCGAGGGTCGACAGCTGCGGCTGGAGGCCGATGCCGCGGACCGGCGTGGCGACGACGCGAACGGGGACGCGAGCGGTCGCGAAGGCGGGCGCGGCGGTACCGCGGATGCTTCGACGCCGGCCCACCACCTGGACCCGTTGCCCTCGAAGCGCGCCCAGGACAGGAGCCGCGAAGGGCGCTGAGTGCCAGCCCCGGCAGCGGGGCACTCGGTGCTCAGTGCTTGGGCGCCAGCTTGATCCGTGATGTGAACGACGTGAGTTCGCCGTCGTCCACCCGGGTGATGTAGCGGATGACGTACTTCCAACGGCCACCCTGCTCGTCGCGCACCACTCCGCCGAGGCGGATGTCGCTCCTGAAGGCGGATGGCGACTCGACGGCCTTCACGGAGTAGTCCATGCGGCCCGTGGCGAACCGTTCGGCGCCCGGCCCGTCGGTGGCGGTGCAGTCGATGCCACCTTCCTCCTCATCCAGGCGCCACACCTCGACCGGCAGGTCGTCGCCCACGAAGGTGGTGTGGGTGCGCTGATGGCGTTCGATGGTGGTCCTGACCACGTTCGCCGAGCCCACGCTGCTGTCGGCCGGCTCGACCGGTGGCTCACCCACCTCGCCGCCGTCCAACCACGCCTCGAAGGCGTTCTCGAAGACGATCCGCTCCGGGGTGCACAAGTCGGCGCGCGACTTGTTGGCGAAGACCAGCAGCCCGTTGTCACCGTCGCCGAGGCGGAAGGTCTGATGGGTGACCACGACCTCCCGGTGCCCGCCACGGTCTGCGCCGGCTGGGGACGCCTGGGCCCCAGAGGTGCCGGCCGAGACACCGAGGGCCACGCATGCCAGCACGGCCCCGCCTCGTGCCACCCGCCGGCCGTCTCGCCTTGACCGCTGCGCCTGTAGTGCCATCTCGTTTCTCCCTTTCGTGGCGGGGCCGCCTGCGTGGCCCGTGGCACCACCATCGACACCGACGGTGTCGCCGCGGTGTCGCCGCCGGATCGGCGGTGGCCCGGGCGGTAACGCGCGGGTAACGCGAACGTTGACCGGGATGGAGCCCGCGCCGGACACTCGACACCGTGCGGATCCGCGCGCTTGGCCCACTCCTCGTCGGGGACACCCTGGCCACCCTGTCCCGACGGGACCGGGTGGTCCTTGCGGCACTCGCCACGCGACCCGGGCACCCCCGCTCCCCCGACGACATCGCCGAGGCGCTCTGGGGTGGGGCGCCTCCGCCGACGTGGGCCAAGGTCGTGCAGGGCGCGGTGGTCCGCCTGCGCAGGGTGCTCGGGGCTGCGGCCATCGCCCGTGGACCAGATGGCTACCGGCTTGCCCTGGCCGTCGACGAGCTCGACGTGACGGTGTTCGAGGAGCTGCTCCGCCGAGGCCGGCGTCTCGCCGAGCTCGGTGAGCCGGCCCGCGCCATCGCGGCCTTCGACGACGCGCTCGCGCTCTGGCGGGGCCGCCCGTTCCCGGACCTGGACGACTGGCCGGCGGGCCAGGACGAGGTGCGCCGCCTGGCTGCGCTGCGCGCCGAGCTCGACGAGGAGCGCCTCGCCGCCGCGGTGTCGACCGGCCGGGCGCGGGAGTCGATCGCCGTTGCGCAGCACCTCGTGCAGGAGTCCCCCTACCGCGAGCGCCGTTGGCAGCTGCTGGCCCTGGCTCTGTACGCGAGCGGTCGCCAGGCCGAGGCGCTCGACGCGATCGCCCGCGCCAAGCGCACGCTGCGCGACGACCTCGGGCTCGACGCGGGCGCGCAGCTCACCGACCTCGAACGCGCGATCCTCGGCCATGACCCCTCCCTCCCGCAGGGCCGGGCGCCGCGCTCCTCCGACGTCTGCCCGTACCAGGGCCTCACCGCGTTCCAGCCCGAGCACCAGGACCTCTTCGTCGGTCGGGAGACCGACCTCGTGGCCTGCCTGCGCCGCCTCGACGAGCACCCGCTGCTCCTGGTCGTGGGGGCGTCCGGATCCGGGAAGTCCTCCCTGGCCCGGGCCGGGATCGTGCCGGCCCTGCGCGGAGGTGACCGGGCGGTGGTGCTGGTCGTGCCCGGTGGAGCGCCGGTGGCCGAGCTGACCCGCGAGCGGTCCACGGTTCCCGCCGGCACCGCGCTCGTCGTGGACCAGCTCGAGGAGCTGGTCGGGGTGCAGGACAGCGAACGCGCGGCCTACCTCGAGCTCGTGGCCGCCTGGACGCAGACCGGCCCGGTGGTGCTCACCCTGCGCTCCGACCGGCTCGACGTGCTCACGGCATCCCCGCGGCTCGCCAAGCTGGCCAACCGGGGGCTCTACCTGCTGCCCCCACTCGGAGCGGCGGAGCTGCGACGGATCGTGCTGGAGCCGGCCGACCGGGTGGGTCTGCTGGTGGAGCCCGGACTCGTCGACGTGCTGCTTCGCGACGTCGGGGACCGGCCCGGAGCGTTGCCGTTGCTGTCCCACGCCCTGCGGCAGACGTGGCTCAACCGCGAGGGCGACGTGCTCACCGTCGACGGCTACACCGCCACGGGTGGGATCGCCGGGGCAGTCGCCCAGACCGCCGACAGCGTGTGGCTCGAGCTCGACACCGAGCACCAGCAGGCCCTGCGCTCCCTCCTGCTGAGACTGGTGTCGCTCACCCCTGACGGTGCACCGGTCGGCACGCGGCTCGCGACCGGGCCCCGCACCGACCCGGGGCTCGTCACCGTGATCGAGCGGCTCGCGGCCAACCGGCTCGTCACCGTCGACAACGGTGCCGTCGCGCTCTCGCACGAGTCCCTGGCCCAGGCCTGGCCGCGGTTGCGCAGCTGGCTCGACGACGACGTCCGGGGCCGCCGGGTCCTCGAACACCTCGAGGTCGCCGCGTCGGGATGGGCGGCCACCGGTCGGCCGGCGGCCGAGCTGTACCGGGGCGCGCGCCTTGCAGCGGCGCTGGAGTGGCGCGAGGGGTCGGCCCCGGCCCTGACCGCCGACGAGGAGGACTTCCTCGACGTGTCGGTCGCCCACGACCAGGACGAGCGGCGTGCGGAGCAGCAGGCGCTGGTCGTGCAGCGACGGCGCAACCGCCGGCTCCGGCTCGGACTCGGGGCGGTGGCGGGCCTCGCGGCCCTCGCGGTGGTCGCCGGCGGGATCGCCGCCTCCTCCCGTTCACTGGCCGCCACGACGGCGCGCGAGCTCGCGGCCGCCCGGCTCGGTGACCTCGCCTCGCGGGAGCCGCGCGCGGACACCGCACTGCTGGCCGCGCGCCAGGCGGTGGAGCTCGCGTCCACGCCCCAGACGTCGGCCGACCTCCTGCAAGCGGTGGACGCTCACGACGACATCCGCTCGGTGCGCGAGACGCGGCTGAGCGGGTTCATCGGGGCGCAGCCCCAGGTCTCCCCCGACGGCTCCCGCCTGCTCGCCCTTCAGCTGGACGGCATCCACCTGGTCGAGCCGGCCACCGGCCGAGAGCTGCCGCAGCGAGGTCCGGTCATCCCCGGCGAGCTCGCAGCAGGACTCTACGCGGTGGGGTTCGTCGACGACGGGCGCGTCGCTCTGGTGACCGCAGGGGTCGGGCCGGAGGGCGAGGACCGGACGTGCGAGGTGCGTCGCCTGGATGCGCGCACCGGGGCCGCCGTGGGGGCGCCGGAGCCGCTACCGGGCTCTCGCTGCGGCGACTTCTTCGCGCAGGACCGGGTGCGGGTCTCCCCGGACGGCTCGGTGCTGGTGTCGATGTCGGGGGACACGGTGCGCTGGTGGGAGCGGGACCGCTCCACCTGGCGCGGTCCTCGCACCCTCAAGGTGCCGGGCCTGGAGGCCGGGCAGCCACTGCCGCGGGTGCTCAGCATCACCGATGACGGCCGGCTCGCGACGGTGCTGGTCGACATGAGCATGACGGCGCCGTGGTACCGGAACACGCAGGTACCGGTCGTCGTCGACCTCGACACCGGCAAGATGGTCGGACCCGCCGTTCGCGGCGCCGACGTCGCACAGGCCGTGGTGTCCCCGGACGGTGAGCACGTGGCCGTCGGTGGGTTCGACGGGTCCGTCGGCGTGCGGCGCGTCGCGGACGGGCAGGTCTCGGTGCTCGCGCCGGGCGGCCAACCCGAGGTGTCTGCGTTGGGTTGGTCTGCCGACAGCCGCGTGGTCTACGCCGCCCGCAGCGACGGGCGGGTCGACGTGCTCGACCTGGCCACGGCATCCGTCAGGGCGAGCCTGGGCGGCCACGGCGTCGCGGTCGCGACGCTTCGTGAGGTGGCGCTCGCCGACGGGCCCGGGCTCACCACGCTCGACGACTCGGGGGTCATCATCACCCGCACGCTCGGCCCGTCGACCGCGCTGGGCGCCAGGCGTGGGGTCACGCGCCCCCAGTCGGTCGCGCTCCTGAGCGGCGGTGGACCGGTCCTCGTCGGGGAGGAGGGCGGCGTCGTGGCCGTCTACGGCCGCAGTGGGCTGGCCCGGGAGGGCGAGCTGCGGCTCGAGGCCGGGCGCTTCACCCCTCCCCCGCAGATCACGGCCATCCGGCGGCGGGTGACCGCACTGGCAGCCGCCCCCGACGGCCGGTCGGTCGTGGCGGGCGACCGCACCGGCCGGCTCACCGCGTGGTCGTGGCCCGGGCGCACCGAGCGGTGGACGCATGACGACGCACCGGCGGCGTTCCTCGCGGTGTCGCCCGACGGATCCGTGCTCGTGACGGCGGAGCTCGGGCTGGCCGCTGACGACCCGATACCGGACGGCTTCCCCAAGACCTCTTGGATCCGTCTGTGGGACATGGCAACCGGCACCGTGCTGGCACGCTTCGACACCACCGGCCGCAAGCCCCGCGCGGTCGCCGTGGCGCCGGACTCGCGCACCGCCGCGGTGGGCTTCTTCGAGGAGGGGATCGACGTCATCGACCTCCAGACACGGCGGGTGGTCCGCACGCTGGACAGTGCAGCGTCCGCCCTCGGCTACACCACGGACGGTGAGCGGCTCGTCGTGGTCGACTTCGAGGGCCACGGACGGGTCTACTCGACGGACGACTGGGAGGAGGTCGGCCGGTTCAGCACGCTCGCGTCGGGCTACGCGCACGTGGTCGAGGATGCCGGTGCCCGGATGATGTTCCTCGCGAGCGCCCGCGAGGTGGCGGTCTGGGACCCGACCGAGCTGCGCCGGCTGGCTCCCCGGTTGTCGGTGCGGGGCGACGGCACCAACGACGGCATCTTCCTGGCTCTGGCCGCGGACGAACCCGTCTTGGCGGTGGCCAGCCAGTCGGAGGTGGCCCTCGTCGACCTACGAGAGGCGACCTGGCGCGACACCGCCTGCCGCATCGCCCACCGCCGGCTGACCGAGGACGAGTGGGCGCGGCTGCTTCCCGACCGCGCCTACGCGCCGACCTGCGGCTGAGGGGCACATCAGACACCGCCTGCCACGGGAGTCAGGCGTGCGTTCGAGGTGGGGCCGAAGCGCAAGGCAGATGCGCGATGGACGTGCTCGTGGTGGGCGCGAACGGGCAGCTCGGTGCCGCCTGCTGCCGCGGCCCGGTCGCCGAAGGGCACGTCGTGAGGGGGCCGTGCGTTCGCTCGACCGGGGTGTCGGCCCGGCTGGGCGTTCGTCGCATCGTGCCGCCGTCCGTGCCGCCGTCCGTGCCGCCGTCCCCCGTGCCGCCGTCCCTGCCGACTCCCACGTGGTCCTCGACGATCGATACGTCTGCTACCCCGGGCCAGCCGGAGATCGTGGCCGCCGCCTCCTCCACAGCAGGCAGGTCCGAGCAGCGGTCCCTCGCCAGCCCGCACCCGCTCGCCGTCGCCAATGTCAAGATCGTCGCGGCGACCAGAGCCAGCGCTCGGTGGGGTCAGTGCATGGCCGGACTCTCGCCGTCGTTGGCTGCCCTTGAGCGAAGTATTGGGCAACTCGGCGGTCGCGCCCTCGCACGTGCTTCAGTTCAGCAGTGGCCGCAGAACGGGAGGTACCCCGGGCACAGAACCGTGACCCTGCTTGAGGGCAACGAACGGGCGGGAGCTGGTCCCCGCACCTGCCGTCACGTCTCGCGACATCCGTTCATCGGCAGGCGCTCTTCCTGTCCGCGGCCCCCCCGGATGTGCGCCTACGGACGGGTAGTCGGCCATCAGTCGGGCCCTCCCACGCTCAGCGGTTGCCCCCTTGGGATGCGTTTGCCCGTCTGTGGAAGCACCCTCGCTCAGGTGCCGGGCGCGCGGCGGTCGCGCCTGCGGCACCCCCAGGGGCAGCGCTGATCACACCAGGGATGCCGGGCGCGCGGTCGGTCGCGCATCTGGCACCCCCAACAGGTCGGAGCCCGGCGGCTCCGGGTCGACAGGGGTGCAAGGTGGCTCGCCCGGGACGGCTCCAGCAGCCACAGGGCACCCCTCGGGGGGGAGACGTCCGACAATTGTCAGGTCCGACAAGGCACGAGTGACAGCGGGGGATGAGGCGCCGCCGCCGAACCGGCCGGACCGGGCTGCCCGCGGTCCTTTCCCGCAGCCTGTCAGGCAAGGACTGCGGTCAGCCTCAGACCTCCGGAAGTAGCTGACTGGCAGCCCTGTGAGCAGGGCGTTCCCTTCGTGTTGTAGCGTCGGAAATCAGATAAGATCTGCTAGTCTTGGTGCCATGGTCCAGGACGTGTTGGAGGGGATGCCGGAGCCGGCAGTGCTACGCCTGCAGGCCAGCGACGGGCAGGTCGTGGTGACCTGCGGACGCTCGGTGCTCTACCGCTACGAGGCGGGCGATACCGGGATGCGCAACCTGGCCATCGTGGCGTTGACCGATGCCGACCGGCGCGTGGACGAGGTCGCCGCGGTGTTCGGGTTGACCGCGACGTACGTCTCGATCCTGCGGGGCCGGGCCCGCACCGACGGCTCGGCCGGTTTGGTGCGTCGCCGGGGCCGCCCACCGACCCTGTCCGACCGGCAGGTGGCCAGGGCCGGTGCATGGTCCGCGGCGGGCTGGACCCAGCAGGCCATCGCCGACCGGCTCGGGGTGGCCCGTTCGGTGATCAGCGAGCTGCTCGCCCGCCTCGCCCCGGCCCCCGTCCAGCAGAAGCTGCCCGAGTCGGTCGAGGAGTCGGTCGAGGAGTCGGTCGAGGAGAGGGTCGAGGACCCTGCTGGGGGGCTGGATGAGGGTGCCGAGCCAGCCTGTGCCGCAGTGGTGTTCGCCGGTTCGGCCCGGATCAGCACGGGTGCGTTCGGGTGCCGGTATGCCGGGGCGATGCTGTTGCACGCCTACCTGGACCGGGTCGGGGCCCAAGACATCTTCGCCACGGTGAGCGGTGGCCCGGCCCGCCGCTATGACGACCTGGCCATCCTGACGAGCGCGACGGTGGGGTTCGCGTTGGGCATCGACACCGTGGAGGGGGCCAAGCACCTGCGCCGGGGGCAGGCCGGGCCCGCCGTGGGGCTGGCTGTTGTCCCGGAGCTGAAGACGCTGCGGACCCGGCTCGCCGCGCTGGCCGACGGGACCGACCCGTTGGGGGTGCAGCGCGCGTTCGCCGCCGCGATGCTGGCCGCTGACCCAGCCGGTGATCCGGTGTACTTCGTCGATGACCACTTCGTGCCCTACGCCGGGGCCCGGCCGGTCGCCAAGGGCTGGAACACCAAACGCCGCCACGCCCAACCCGGCCGGGACGACACCCTGCTGGTCGACGCCCGCGGCCGGGCCGTGGTGTTCGGGACCGGGGAACCGACCGGGCTCAGCTCGACCCTGCCCGCCGTGCTGGCCCAGCTGCGGGCCGTGATCGGCCCGCACGCCCCCGTGCTGCTGGGGTTCGACCGAGGCGGGGCGTTCCCGGTCACCTTCACCGCCTGCCGGGCCGCGGGCGCGCACTGGGTCACCTACCGACGTGCCCCGCTGGTGCAGGTCACCGCGACCCCGAAGGAGTCCTGGACCGTGCGGGACGGCAAACGGATCAGCCTGACCTTGGCCGACCAGACGGTACAGCTCAAGGGGTACGGCCACGCCCGGCAGCTGACCCTGTACGAACACGACCAGCCCGTGCTGCAGGTCCTGACCTCCGACACGGCCGCGACCGGCGCGGACCTGCTCTGCTGGCTGCGAGCCAGGTGGCGGATCGAGAACATGTTCAAGTACGCCTCCGCGCACAACGGCATCGACGCCCTGGCCTGCTACGGCATGGACATCACACCCGACACCCGGCGGGTGACCAACCCGGCCAGGGTGACCGCCCGCAAGCAGGTCAAGGCGGCCGAGGCCGAGCTCGCAGCGGCAGAACGGGCCCTGCCCCAGCTGCTCAACGGCCAGGGCACCCCCAAGCAGATGAACGCCGCGCTACCCGGCGCCCACGCCCGGATCCGGGACGCCCAAACCGCGCTGGCCCACGCAAAGACCGCGCTCAAGCCGATCCCAGCCAAAGTGCTCGCCACCGACCTGGACCCGCACGCCAAACGCGCCCGCCCCCACCTAGCCCGCCGCGGCCTGCAAATGGTGCTGCGGCTGCTCGCGTTCAACGCCGAAGCCTGGCTCGCCGAACACCTCAACGCCTACCTGAGCGACCCCAACGAGTACCGCGCCATCACCCGCCACCTCCTCCACCAAGGCGGGCACATCCAGTACAGCACCACCGCGATCACCGTGACCCTCGACCGCCCCGACAGCCGCCGAGTAGCCCGCGCCCTGACCATGCTCACCGACGAGCTCAACACCATCCCCGCGCGCCTACCCGGCGACCGCCGGCCCATCACCTACCGCCTCAAGCCGGCATGAATCTCAACACTCAACCCGGCCCTACTTCCGGAGGTCTGAGCCTGACCTTGGTATCGCACGTCCTTGCCCGCTCATTGGGCGAGACCTGCCCCCGGCGATCCGACCGCCACCACGTTGATGAGCGGGACGACGACTGGGCCCGCCTTGTCATGAGTCGAACGTTCCTGCAGGACCTCAGGACGTCGCATGACTCACCGCCACAGACACGCCCGAAGCAGTACAACGTCGGCTGATTCATGGCATCAACGGCACTTCTTGCAGTTTGAGTGCATCGCGACAGCCCGGCATGGGGCTGTCCGTGGCGCAACTCCGGATCGATGCTCGACTCGAAGGTCCGCTGGTTGCGTTTGCCGTGTACAGCCCTCGCCGGCGCCCATCATGCGAGGGGGTCCGCGTCGCGTCGGACCACGTAGCCGCACCGCTTGCACTCGCGCGTGTCGACGCCCTCCCGGCGAACCGGTGCCACTGGTGTCCCCCGACCGCGCAGATGAGGCGTACGGCCTGCATGAGGGGACAGCGTTCACCGTTGATGCGGGCCGGTCCATGCCTCCACGGGGAGACGTCCGTCGGTGCGTTGGGCCTCGCTCTTGCGGTGTCGGACG
>JBBQWX010000018.1:0-40898 GCA_038210185.1 Actinomycetales bacterium | reverse complement strand
GTATCTGCTTCGTCTGGACCCCAGCCGGGCCCGAAGACGTCGAGATCGTCGACTACCACTAGGAGGAGGCACACATGGCAACCATTGCGCCGATCCACCCCGGGGAGGTCCTCCTCGAGGAGTTCCTCATCCCGTTGGAGGTCACCCAGCACCGGCTGGCCGTCTCCATCGGTGTCCCCCCGCGTCGGATCAACGAGATCGTCCACGGCAAGCGCCGGATCACCGCTAACACCGCGCTGCGGCTGGCCCGCTACTTCGCGACCACCGACCGGTTCTGGCTCAACCTGCAGACCCGCTACGACCTAGAGATCGAGAAGGACCACCTCGGCGGCTCACTCGACCACATCCAGCCGCTACAGAGCGCCTGACCTCGAAGAACCCACCCGCCGCAGCAGTGCGGACCTTCACTTCGTGCCATGACGACGCGGCGGGTGACGAGGTTCGGAAGACCTGGTTCGGCGTGGAGGACGCGGAGGTCGTCCTCGCGACGCCACACGCGAACGCCGGGCGGCTCAGCCGGGACGAGACGGCATCAGCTCCAGGCTGTGGGGATGCGCACCATCATTCGGTCGACGTCCTCAGGGTCGACTCGGATGACCCGCGCACCGCTGCGGTCGGCGGCGAGGTCGCCGCTGGCGACTCTTCTGCGCAGGGTGCGGATGCTCAGCCCGGTGCGTTCGGCGGCTGAGGACGGGGACTCGGACTCTCGGTGGTCTTTCGTGGTCATGACTACCTCCTGCTTTCCTAGAGCCCGTTGACAGGCCGTCGTGGCCACGTGAGGGGAGATCTGTTCGGCCGAGGCCTAGCCGGATGACCGCGCGGACGAGGCGCTCGTTCGAGCCACCGGCCGCATCCCCCGTGGAGTCGGACGCCGCATCAATCTCGCCGCATCAGCCGGCCGGGCGGACTGACCTACCGGCGTCCGTCGGGGACGCCGTGCTCGGACGGACCAACAGGACGATCGGTCAGGTGCCTGTGCGCCCCCGAGCGCGGTCCGGCATGGTGACGGACTAGCCTTCCGGCGTGATGGCTTCTCACTTCGACTTCGTCGATGTCGTGGTGACCGAGCGTGACCTGGTCGTCACGAGCTCCCACCAGCACGCGTGCCGGCTGGAGCCCCGAGAATCGGATCTCGCCTGGTACTGCGACCTCGATGACGGCACGCCGACAGGAGAGAGCGACCCGGCGTCGTTCGTCCGCTGGGTGTGTCCGACCCTGCGGGCCGGACGTTCGTCGACCAGGGCCGAGGCCCCGATCGTCGACGTGCGCCGCGCCGGCCCCCAGTCTGACCTAGGCAGACTGATGAAGAGGTTGCGGCAGCTGGCCGGTCGGGCGTCGGGTCTGCCTCCCGGAGCCGACCTCGAGGGCCGCTTCGTCTACACCGATCCCGCCGGCATCCTCGACGCAGCACTTCGCCGGCGCATCGAGAGCTGGCCGGCGGCCCCGCACGGCGACGGTGTCGTGCGGCCTGCCCAGCTGTGGTCGATCACGATCACTGGGGAAGGGCTGGTCGTGACGTCGGTGTCGTGGTGGGACAGTGCACCGGCCCTTGACCACCAGATCGCGCTTGCTGTCGACATCGCTCATCGGCTCGCAACGCCTCGGTAGCCCACGTCGCGGGCTGGGCAGATCGAGTGGGCGGTCAGGACGCCTGGACGGCGGTATCGACGCGGTCGAGTCGGTCGGCCAGCGCCTCGCACGCTCCCACGAGGTGTGCGCGCATCCGCTCCTCGGCGAGCGCGGCATCGCCGGCCTGCAGAGCCTCGAGGACCTGCCGGTGCTCTCGGGCGATGCGGTCGCGGCCGAGGAGGTAACGCGACTGGGCCATCGAGAGGTGGATCTCGCCGCTGAGGGCGGCATACAGACGGCTCAGCCTGGGGCTGGCCACGGAGTTCACGAGGGCGCGGTGGAAGTCGAGGTCCGCGTCGACGAAGACACTGTGGGGTGCGTCGTCGGGCACGGCGGACAGCGCTGCCACGGCCCGGCCGGCGTCGAGCGGAGGTGCACCCTGCGCTATGACCGCACCGACCACCCCGATCTCCAGGGGGATGCGGACCAGGAACAGGTCCTCGACGTCGGCGCGCGACAGCACCGGCACGTGGGCCGACTTGTGGGCCTGGCGCCGCAGCAGCCCCTCGTGGACGAGCACGGTGATGGCCGATCGCGCCGTGGGGCGGGAGATGCCGAACTCCGCCGCGATGTCGGCCTCGACCAGGGTGGCCCCCGATGGCAGGTGGCCGTCCAGCACCTGGGCGCGAAGCGTGCCGACGAGCGCGTCCACGACCGACACGGTCTGCAGCGTGGGCACAGCGCCCACCTCCTTTGTCCGCCTTGGATCGGGGGTGCGACAACGAAGCAGCGCAGGGCCCGCCCTCTCGGGTGTGACGCAGCCGACCACGGTTTGTGATTGCCTGACAAGTATACGCGTCTTACTGTCAGACAACATCGTTCGGCCGAAGGAGTCCCGCGTGTTCCAGCCACAACCAGCACCCGTCGGTGGGTCGTTGGCGCTCTCAGCGCTCGTCGCAGCCCTCCCCCTTCTGACGTTGTTCGTGCTCCTGGGCGCGCTCAAGTGGAAGGCCTGGCAGGCCGGGCTCACCAGCCTCGTCGTCGCCATCGTCGTCGCCGTCGCTGCCTTCGGGATGCCGGCGAGCCAGGCGCTCATCACCGCCACCGAGGGTGGCGCCTTCGGTCTCTTCCCGATCATCTACATCGTCCTGACCGCGATCTGGATCTACCGGCTCACCGAGCTCACCGGCTACGACCTGGTGCTGCGCCGGGCGTTCGCGTCGCTGTCCCCGGACCAGCGGGTCCAGGCCATCCTCATCGCCTTCTGCTTCGGCGCGCTGCTGGAGGCGCTCGCCGGCTTCGGCACGCCGGTCGCGGTGACCGCGGTCATGCTGATGGCGGTCGGCATCCGCCCGGTCAAGGCCGCCGCGGTCGCCCTGGTCGCCAACACCGCTCCGGTGGCCTTCGGCGCCATCGCCGTGCCGATCACCACCCTGGGCAAGATCACTGGCCTGGACCCTGCGGACCTCGGCGCGATGGTGGGCCGGCAGACCCCGATCCTGGCGCTCTTCGTGCCGCTCATCCTGGTGTTCATGGTCGACGGCAGGCGCGGCATCCGCGAGGCGTGGCTCCCTGCCCTCGTCGCCGGCTTCTTCTTCAGCCTGGGACAGTTCCTCACCTCGAACTTCTGGAACTACCAGGTCGCCGACATCGTCGCCGCCTTCGCCGGCGCGCTCGCCGTCGTCGCCCTGCTCCGCGTGTGGTCGCCGAGCGAGGTCCTCGGGACCGACGGGATCTCCACCGCCGACACCTCCCGCAGCCGGGCCGTCGCCACGCCGGTGGGGGTCGCCTCCGGGGCCGGCAGCGCCGGCACCACCGCCCTCGCGGTCGACGAGGACGACCCCGAGCCGCCCTCGCACTTCGCGGGCACCCGTGACCAGGCCAGCGGGCCGGTCAGCGGCCGCGAGACGTTCCTGGCCTTCGCGCCCTACCTCATCGTCGTCGCGCTGTTCACCCTGGTGTCGTTCGGCCCGCTGAAGACCTACCTCGACACGCACTCGGGCTGGAAGTTCCAGTGGCCGGGTCTGGAGATCCTCAACGCGGCCGGTGAGACCCCTGCCGCAGCGACGTTCAACCTCAACGTGTTCACCGCGGCCGGCACGGTCCTGCTGATCGCCGGCATCCTCACCGCCCTGGTCTACCGGATCGGCCCGGGCAGGGCCCTGGGTGCCCTTGGCCGGGTCATCGTCGACTTCCGGTTCACGATCCTCACGGTGGTCGCCGTCCTCGCGCTCGCCTATGTCATGAACTTCTCGGGCCAGACCGGCACGCTGGGCCGTGCGCTCGCGGAGACCGGTGCGTTCTTCGCGTTCCTCTCCGCCGTCGTCGGGTGGCTCGGCGTCGCCGTCACCGGGTCGGACACCTCCTCGAACTCGCTCTTCGGCGTACTCCAGGTGACGGCCGCCAAGGAGACCGGCCTGAACGAGTACCTCCTGGCCTCCGCCAACACCTCCGGTGGCGTCCTGGGCAAGATGATCTCCCCACAGAACCTGGCCATCGCCGCCGCTGTCGTCGGCATGGAGGGCAAGGAGAGCGTGCTCTTCCGCAAGGTCATCTTCTGGAGCCTGAGCTTGCTGTTCGGCATGTGCGTGCTGGTCTACCTGCAGTCGACCGCCGTGCTCGGCTGGATGGTCATCACGCCGTGACGACCAGTGCAGCACTGGCGGAGGAACGTCCAGCCCGCTGCTCCCACTTTCCCCGACCGTGAGCGCCTGCACCGGCACGTTCCCACACGGGGAGGGGGCGCTCGCGGTCCAGGTCAGGTAGTGCGAGGGGGTCGTCCGAGCTCATGGCCTGCGCCGCCGGCATCGCTGAACCGTCCGGTGGCCAGGGCGCCGGGCCGGAGTGCCGCCGGGTATCCGGGCCCGAGCCGGGCATGGATGTCGCGTGGCTCGAGCGGTTGACGGCAGTGATCGCAGACGACGGTGGCGCGGGTGTCGTGGTCGCACGTCGTGTGGTGCAGGAGGACCGGAGCCCCGTCCGGGGCGACCCACCGGTCTCCCCACGCGTTGATCACGAGCAGGACGCCGAACAGGTCACGGCCCTTGTCGGTCAGGGTGTACTCGTAGCGCGCGGGCCGTTCCCGGTACAGCGTGCGCACCATGACGTCTTCCTCGACCAGCCGGGTCAGGCGCTGGGTCAACACGTTGCGGCCGATGCCGAGGCCGCGCTCGAAGCCGTCGAAACGCCGCACCCCGTGGAACGCCTCACGCAGCACCAAGGGTGTCCACCAGTCCCCGAGCAGGTCGACCGTGCGCGCGATCGAGCAGGGCCACTGCGAGAACGACGTGCGCTTCACAGCACCTCGACTCTCGCGGGGACGTGTTTGTGCCACGGGGTGCCCACCCATTCGTCGCGATCCTGGCTCGAGGTCAGCTCGTTGGGCGGGGCGCCGGTCACGTGCGGCGCGCGGCCGGGGTCGTCGTCGCCGGCCACGCCGAGCCCGTAGCCGTTCGGCAGGGAAAGGTGCCCGGCCCGCATGCGTGGCGTCGGCTCGACCGCAACGTCGGTGTGGCCGCGTCGGGTGGTCAACCGGACGAGTTGGCCGGTCCTGACCCCGAGCCGGTCGGCGTCGGTCTCGCTCATCCGCAGCGCGCCCTGACGGTCACGCTTTCGCCAGTTCGGGTCGCGGATGATCGTGTTCGCGGTGAAGGCCCGACGCTCACCGGCGGACAGGACGAAGGGCCACTGCTCGCCCGGAACCGGCGCCCCCCGGTGTTCCAGGCCTGCGACCTCGACCAGAAGCTCGGGGATGTCCAGCTGGATCCTGCGCCCACCCAGCCGGGTCCACGATTCGTCGTAGGTGTCGTGGGTGATCACCACCCCTGAAGGGTTGTTCAGGATCGCCTCGAAGAGGCGGTCTCCCGCCATGGGGCCGTCGCCGTACCCGGCGCGGCGTACCCCTGCCCTGTTGCCGGCAGCGCACCGCTGCGCGGCGCCCCAGAGCACCGCCGCCGGCGCGGCGTCGTGGGGCAGCGACGGGCCGAGCGTGCGGTACAGCAGTACCGTCGCCAGGCTGGCCAGCCGCGGGTCCCCCATCGCCGTCGCAAAGGCGTGGGCGAAGGCCTCGCGGCCCATGACCAACGCCTCGCGCAGCGGCAGGTAGTCGGCCTCGGTCAGGGCGCCAGCGGCCTCGACAAGGCGGGCGTGGATCTCGGGCTCGGCGAGCACGCCGTCGGGTGGCTCGAGCACCGGGCGGCGGAGGTGGAACAGGTTGCGTGGAAAGTCGAAGTTGAAGAACGTGGCCTCGTACTTCTCGTACTGGGTCGGCGCGGGCAGCACGTAGTCAGCCAGGCGCGCAGTCTCGGTCATCGCCACGTCGATCACGACGACCAGGTCCAGGGCCTCCAGGGCCGCGCGGGTGCGTGGCGAGTCAGCCAACGAGTGGACGGGGTTCGAGCTCTCGACCAGCATCGCCCGATACCGGGCCGGGTGGTCGGTGAGGATCTCGTCGGCGATCACGTTGCACGGGACGAGTCCACTGATGATCGGCGCGCCGACCACGGGGCTGCGCGGGCCCCGCCCTGCCGGATGTCCCCGGTCGCGCCCGATCGAGGACATGCTGGACGGAACGTACTGCGCACCGGCTTTGGCGAAGTTCCCCGTCATCAGCCAGATCAGCTTCTCGACGTAGCTGACCAGGGTGGAGTCGCGGTTCATCTGGACGCCGAGGTCCTCGAGCACCGCGACCGACTGGGCGCCGGCGATCCGGCGGGCCACGGTGTGAACCAGTTCGGCGTCCACGTCGGCGATCTCGCAGAAGTGCTTCACGGGGATGCCGCACAGCACCTCGGCCACGGCCTCCGCACCCGCCGCATCGACGTGCTCGACGACCCAGTCGCGGTCAACCAAGTTCTCCTGCACGAGAATTGCCGCCAACGCCGTGACCAGGTAGAGGTCCGTCCCGGGTCGCAGCTGGAGGTGGTAGTCGGCCAGGTCGGCGGTTTCGGTGCGCACCGGGTCCACGACGATGATCGACCGGGCCGGGTCCTTCGCCATCTCCTTGAGCACCGAGCGGGCGCGTGGGAAGCCATGGGACTGGTAGGGGTTCTTCCCCAGGAACAAGGCCACCTCGCTGTGTTCGACATCGGCGCGAGTGATCGCGCCCAGGAGTCGGGCGCTGACCCAGAACTCACCGGTCTTCTCCTGCGCCAACGCACTCGATCGGTACCGCGCACCGAACGCGGCCATCGTCGCCGGCGAGTAGGCGCCCCCGAGATGGTTGCCCTGGCCGCCGCCGCCGTAGTAGAAGATCGACTCCCCGCCGAAATCGTCGCGGACCCGGTCCAGGCGTTCAGCGACCTCTGCAATCGCTGTGTCCCAGTCGATCTCCTCGAAGCTGCCGTCGGGCCGCCGCCGTAGCGGCCGAGTCACCCGGTCACCTCGGCCGTTCTGGTAGGCGTCGAGCTGCAGCGCTTTGTTACACGTATAGCCCTGCGAGGCAGGGTGCGCCCGGTCTCCGCGGATCTTCTCGAACCGCCGCCCGTCCTCCCCGAGCTGGATCGCAATGCCACAGTTGCACTCACACAAGATGCACGCGCTCGGCTGCCAGGCCCGATCGCTGCGATGTCCCACGGTCACGAGGCACCTCCGCCACCCAACTGATGCGCGGCGCGATGCCGCCGATGAACACCCTACCGCGGTCAGTTGCTCTAACGAACCGACTCAGCCACCAGTTCGTTTCTTTGTCGCCCCACGCCAGTCCGAGCCGCTCGTGCCGTCGGGTCCGCGCCGAAGTACACCCCGCAGGAGCCGGCCGCCCTGCCTACTGACGACCAAGCGCTTCCGGGTCACTGCGGGGGCCGCGGGCCCCGCAACGGGGTGAGAACCAAGACTGGGCCTGGACCGCCTGCCGGGCGGCTGCAACCCCCAGTGGTGCTCCCTGCGGGCGCCTATGGTGCCGCCTCTCTGCAGCCCTTGACTGCGACTGGCCCGGCTGGGAAAGTGACGCGGGCCCAGCAGGGTTGCTGGCGTGGCTTCGAGAACATGGGGGATGCATGCGTCGACCGAGGTGGATCGCGTATGGGCTGGTGGCACTGGTGACGGTGACCACTGCGGGCCAAGCGCTGGCTGCACCTGGTGCGGCGCGGAGCATGGCCACATCAGCCGTAGCCGCGTCGGCACAGGGTGCGGCTCCTGCCGTGCGCGGCGTCACCCTGGTGACCGGGGAGACCGTGCGGGTCGCCAAGGACGCGAAGGGCCGCACGATCATCGCGGGACTGCCGGCCACGCGCAGCGGCGCAGCAGCCGCCTTCCAGACCGTGACGACGCCAAAGCACACCTACGTCATACCGGCCTCCGCGCGCCCGTACCTGGGCCGGTTCCTCGACCCGACCCTGTTCGACGTCGCGGCGCCCTCCGGCGCCGGTACAAGGGCGCGGATCCCGGTCCGGCTCACCTTCACCGGCACGGCGGCCCCGGCCGTACCGGGCGTGACCGTCACCTCGTCGGCGGCGGGCACGGCCGTCGGCTACCTCACTGCCGCCTCGGCTCGTCGCTTCGGTGCGGCCCTGGCAGACCAGTACCGCACCGACGCCAAGGCTCACTTCCCCAGCCGGGCCACACTGTTCGGCGCCACGAAGGTGCTCGCCGGCGCCTCCGCCCCGCCGGTGGTGACCCCGAACTACCCGATGCGCACGCTCATCGTCAAGGTGCTCGGCAGCGACGGTGCCCCGGTGCCGTTCGGGTTCGTGAGCGTCTACAACACCGACAGCTTCGCCAAGTTCCTCAACTTCGCGATCGTCGTGGACGGCGAGGCCAGGGTCAGCGTGCCCCTGGGCACCTACGGCTTCGACACTGCGGTCGACACAACCGACGCGGCCGGGAACTTCGGGTTTGCGGTCGTGACCAAGAGCGACTACGTGGTCTCGGCCCAGAACCAGGTGGTCACGATCGATGGGCGCACCGCGACGTCGCGGCTCAGTGTGAGGACGCCCCGGTCGGCCGACCAGCAGGTCGAGGAGTTCGACATAGCCCGCCTTGACGCCGCTGGCACCGGCGCTTTCTCGAGCGGTTACGCGGTGCTCGGTCCGGGTGTCATCGACGTCGCCCCGGCCCAGGCCCCGACCAGCGGGACCCTGTCCAGCGGTGCCTCGTGGGCGCTCACCGGGTCACCGCTGTCCGGCACGCCGTACGCCTACTCACTGCACTTCGGCGGTGCCGACGGCATCCCCACGAGGCAGGCGTACAGCGTCACGACACCCCAGCTGGCCACCTTCACGTCGCGGTTGTACGTGGACGTCGCACCACGCTCGGGTGGGCTGCTCACCTATCCGATGACCCCTGACTCGTTGTTCGGGGGTGGCTGGAGCTTCCCGGTCCAGCTGCCCTCCAACCTGGTCACGTACGTCAACGCCATCCCGGGCGCGGTGTGGTTCACGACCGTGTTCGGTTCGCCGGACCCGTACAGCAACCCGTTCGCCGGCGCCATCGACGACGGGCCGCGGCTCGCCCCTGCCGGTACGACGTCCTCGGCAGACTGGGGACGCGGACCGGTCCTGCCGAACGTCCCGGTCGAGACCACCGGCAGTGCAGCCAGCGGCTTCGACTGCCCCACGTGCCGGACCGCCCGCCGGCTCCAGGTCGCGCTCAACTTCGCGACCGACTCCACCCCGGGGCACTCCTTCGAGACCTTCGGGAGCCTCGACGGCACCCCGGTGGCCCGGTTGCGGATCTACCGCAACGGAACGCTGATCTCCGACAAGAGCGACACCGGCTTTGCCCGGGTGGCCGTCCCGGCGACGTCAGGTACGTACCGGATCCTCGACGAGGTCGACCGCCGTCCGTCCTTGGCCCTGCAGTCGTTGACGACGCGCACGGAGATCACCTTCGTCTCCGCGGCAGGCCAGGGGGGCTCACCGCCGTCGACCTGGACCTGTTCCCTGGGCACGGGGTGCGCCGTGCTGCCGCTGCTGCGGACGGCTGTCGAGCTGCCGACCAACCTCGTCGGGAGCGTCCCCCTGGGGACCTCGTCGATCGACCTGACCGTCTCTCACATCCAGGGCGCACCGGCGACGGCGATCACCGGAGGGCTGGTCGAGATCCGCCGCCCGGGCGGCGCCTGGATGAAGCTGCCGATCAGGGCGCTCGGTGCCGGCACCTACCGCGCGACGCTGACCACGACCACCGCGGATGCCGGGTCGGCGTTCGACCTGCGCGTCACAGGTGCCGACGCTGCCCGCGGCCGCATCGTGCAGACCTCGACCTCGGCGTTCGCCGTTGCCGGTTCCTGACCCCGTCGGCTCGATGCACGTCCCGAAGAAGGAGTTCTGCATGACCACAGCAACGCGCCGGGGCCTGCGAAGCATGGGCACCGCCGTGACCGCGGCCCTGCTCGGCGGTGCCATGGCACTGTCAGGCGGGGCCGCCCTGGCCGCGGCGCCGCCCAGTGCGACCGGCACCGTGCCTGCACCGTCGCGGGCCTGCGACCGAGCGCCGGCCGGGTCCGTCGCCTGCCTGGCGTTGTTCCGTTCGGTAGCCGCCGCGCAGCGGGCCGGTGCTCCGGCCAACGTGGCGGGTCTCGCAGCCCGGGCGTCCGGCGTCTCTTCGGACGCGGTCGCCCCGCCCACGTCGGGCTACGGGCCGGCGGAGATCAAGAGCATCTACTCCCTCGACGTCAGCAAGGGCCGCGGCCAGACCGTCGCCATCGTCGACGCGTACGACAACCCCAACGCTGAGAAGGACCTCGCCGTCTTCCGGTCCGTCTACAACCTGCCAGCCTGCACCAGCGCGAACGGCTGCTTCCGCAAGGTGAACCAGCGCGGCGGGATTACCCCGCCAGCAGGCGACCCGGGCTGGGGCCTGGAGATCGCCCTGGACCTGCAGGCTGTCTCGGCGGCGTGCCCGAACTGCAAGCTCCTGCTGGTCGAAGCCGACTCCGCGGAGTTCGACGACATCGGCGCCGCCGTCAACCGGGCCGTCGCCCTCGGCGCGAAGATCGTGTCGAACTCCTACGGCGCCGACGAGTTCAATGGCGTCATCGCCTTGGGCAAGCGGTTCTACAGCCACCCGGGCGTGGCGATGGTGGCCTCCTCCGGAGACTCCGGTTTCACCGCGGCGTCGTTCCCGGCCGCGTGGCGCTCGGCCATCGCCGTGGGCGGCACGTCGGTAGCCAAGACCGCAACCGGGTGGAAGCACACTGCCTGGGGTGGGGCGGGCAGTGGTTGCTCGGCCTGGATTGCCAAGCCTTCGTGGCAGAAGGACCGGCACTGCCTGATGCGCACGACGTCGGACATCTCCGCGCTGGCGGATCCGGACACCGGTCTGGCTGTCTACGACACCTACGGCCTGGAGGAGTTGGGCCTCGCGCCGGGCTGGATCGTCGTCGGGGGCACGAGCCTTGCAGCCCCACTGATCTCCGGGATGATCGCCCTGGCCGGCAACGCGGCGTCGCTGGGCACCGCCAAGTACGTCTACGACCACCGCGCGGGACTGAGGGATGTCATCGGCGGCAGCAACGCCGGTTTCCAGGACTGCGGCGGCGACTACCTGTGCAACGCGTTGAAGGGGTACGACGGGCCGACAGGGCTGGGCACCCCGAAGGGGGTCTCGGCCCTGTAGCCCGAACAGGTGAGTCACGTGTTGAGCTCGAGGAGGTGACAACCCGGGAGTCACTGCCCGTCTCGCCCGTCTCGCCCGTGAAGTCGGGATCTGGCGGGGTCCGATAGGGAACCGCTACCGGGGTGCACGGCCCGTTCGGGGCGGGACCCCTCGCCATGTCCTTGTGGTCCACATCCGCGGCCAGCCGGCCACCTGCCCGTCCGCGAGATCGTCGCCAGCGTGGCGCTCACCTTCTTCGCCTTCCTCGGCTCGGCCTCGTCACGTTCACCGCGAAGGACCTGCCGAACCCCTCGAAGCAGCTGCCCACGGCGATGTACCTCGCCCTGACATCGCCAGCACCGTGCACGTCGGCGTCGCGCTGGGCGTCTTCGCACCCTCCATCGCCTCGCCTGTGCTCATCCTCGCGACCGTGACCGACCTGGTGTGGGCGTGGGTTCGCGACCGCCGGGCCGGGCACCCCGGTGATCAGCCGGTTCCGCCCGCAGCCCCCTGTCGCTCGTCCGCCGCCATCGAGCCGGGCCATCGACGACGAGCACATCGCGCGCACTCCCGCCGCCTCTCCCGGCAGACGGCGAAGGCGTCGCCTTCGGAAACTCGGCTCGCGAAGGGCATTTACAACGTTGCAATCGCGATGCAAGACTCTCCGGACGCGAGGTCGGCGGCCTGCGCCGACCCGTCATCCGCCCCGAACAGGAGCACCATCGTGCCCAGCACCCCTGCGCCCCCACTGGTCACCGAGGAGGTCCGCGAGCTCGACCGCAACGGAATCACCTCGGCGCTGGGCGCCTTCCCCGTCGAGTGGGTCGACCAGATGCACGAGGACGTGCTGACCGCGTTCGACGAGGCCCGTTCACGAGAGAGCGGGGCGATCAGCCGCGGCCCCAACCGCTGGTACGTCGAGGTGCACCCCGAGCAGCTGCGTGGGTTCGTGGCCCTCGCCACCCATCCCTGGGTCACCGCGGTCTGTGCGGCGGTGCTCGGGCCGGACTACCGGATCGTCGAGATCGGGTTCGACCTGCCGCTGCAGGGCGCAGTCCACCAGTCGTGGCATCGCGACTTCCGCTCGCCGCCGCAGACCTACCGCGACCGCCGCCTCACCTCGCTGGCCTTCAACCTCACCACGGTGGACACGACCGCGGACATGGGCCCCTTCCAGATCGCCCCGGGCACGCACTACGAGCCGGGGCAGGAGTGGGACCACGGCATGTTCCCGCCGCGCTCGCAGTGGGAGCGGTTCGAGCGCCACTCCCAGCTGCGGATGCCGCGACGCGGCGACATCTCGGCCCGATCCGCGCTGGCACTGCACCGCGGCACGGCCAACTCGAGCCCCCTGGCCCGCCCCGTGGTGATCCTCGGCGTCGACGGTGACACCGAGGTCGACGAACGGCATGACATGACCGTCACGCGAACGTTCTGGGAGTCCCTCGACCCCGTGCTGCAGGATCACCTGCACGCCCGGGTGGTCGACCGGCTGACCCCACTGCGGCAGCGGCACACCATCGAGGGTCTGGTCATGGGTGCCTCCGACTGAGGCCGGTGCACCGACGAGTTCCCGTGGAACATCGTCGGCACCTGGGTGTAGTGATATGTCATGGACGTCCTCCGGGTCCTCGCGATCCGCACCTTCCCGGTGCGTGGCGAGCCCGCGGTCGCTCACGCCAGCGTGCAGGTCGGCGAGCGTGGTCTGATCGGCGACCGGCCCAAGAAGGCCGCCGTCTCCCTCGTCGGTGCCGATTCCCCCGACACCAGGGCCAACCTCGTCCTCGACGCTCCCACGCAGCGCGTCGAGGCCCTCGACGGTGCGGTGCTGCGCATCGGCAAGGTGGTGCTCGCCGTGCAGGTCACCGGCACCACCTGCCGTGGGCTCTACGCCGCGGTCGGCGAGCCGGGCAGCATCCGGGTCGGCGACAGCGTGGAGCCCGCATGACGGCAGTCGTGGGGACGGCGCACGAGCTCAGGCGAGCGGCTGCTCGCCTGAGGGCCCTCAGCCGCCGGTCGCTCGCGCGGGGAGGCTCGACAGGCCGTCCCACACCAGGGCGGTGAGGTCGTCGGCGAGCTCGTCGCTGCTCGGACCCGTGGCCGCACCGCCCGCCGCGAGCCAGGCGTCGGCCGTCGCGCGCACCATGCCCACGATCGCCACACCCCACATCCGGGGAGCCGCTCCTTCACGCGCCAGGCCACCGGCGACGAGGTCGGCGACGTGCGCGGCGATGCGGTCCGTCATCCCGGCCGCGACGTCGCCTTGGGGGCGCTCGCCGGGCGGCACGATCGGCGCGTTGACGATGAACCGGTAGACCTCCGGGTCGTCCTCGACCAGCCGCAGGTAGGCGGCGATGACGCCGCGGACCACCCCGCGTGGGTTCGCCGTCGCCGGGTCGCCGGCGGCGCGGGTCAGGTCGCGGATGATCGTCGCGTCGACCCGCTCCGCGACGGCCGTGTAGAGGCCGGCCCGGTCGGTGAAGTGTCGGTAGAAGACCGTCTTGGACGTGCGCGCCGCCGCCGCGACCTCGTCCATGCCGACGCCGGCACCGTGCTCGCGGATGGCCCGCAGGGTCGCCTCGACGAGCTCCTGCCTCCGGTTGAGCCGGTGCTCGTCCCAGCGAGAGCTGCGCCCGTCCGGTGCCACCTCGCTCGCATCCACGTTTCGGACGGTAGCAGGAACCCCGGGTACCTGTTACCTTCCGTACCGGGTACCTCTCGCACGAGAGGCCCCGTCAGTGACCCCAGCCCAAGGAGCGCAACCGGTGACCTCCACCCGCCGCGCCGCCGTCCTCGGTGGCAACCGGATCCCCTTCGCACGACAGTTCGGCGCGTACGCCGAGGCGTCGAACCAGGACATGCTGACCTCGGCCCTCGAGGGCCTCGTGGCCCGTCACGGGCTGGCGGGTGAGCGGCTCGGGGAGGTCGTCGCCGGCGCCGTCATCAAGCACAGCCGCGACTTCAACCTCACCCGCGAGGCGGTGCTCGGCTCGAGCCTGTCGCCCGCAACCCCCGCCTACGACGTCACCCAGGCGTGCGGCACCGGTCTCGAGGCGGCGATCCTCGTTGCGAACAAGATCGCGCTGGGGCAGATCGAGTCCGGCATCGCCGGCGGGGTGGACTCGGCCTCCGACGCGCCGGTCGTCGTGCCCGAGAAGCTGCGCCGCAAGCTGCTCAAGCTCAACCGCGCCAAGAGCCAGACCGACCGCGCGAAGGCGGCCCTGGCCTTCCGCCCCACGGACCTCGGCGTCTCGGTGCCCGCCAACACCGAGCCGCGCACCGGCCTGTCGATGGGCGAGCACATGGCGGTCACCGCGGCGCGGTGGGGCGTGACCCGTGAGGACCAGGACGCCCTCGCCATGGCGAGCCACCACAACCTCGCGGCCGCCTACGACCGTGGCTTCTTCGACGACCTGCTCACGCCCTACCTGGGCCTGACCCGTGACCAGAACCTGCGCCCCGACTCCAGCCTGGAGAAGCTCGGTTCGCTGAAGCCCGTGTTCGGCAAGGGCGAGGGCGCCACGATGACCGCCGGCAACTCCACGCCGCTCACCGATGGCGCGTCCGCGGTGCTGCTGGGGTCGCAGGAGTGGGCCGACGACCACGGTCTGACCCCGCTCGCCTGGTTCGTCGACGGCGAGACCGCGGCGGTCGACTACGTGACCGGTGACGAGGGCCTGCTTCTGGCCCCCGCGTACGCGGTGCCGCGCCTGCTCGCCCGCAACGGGCTGTCGCTGCAGGACTTCGACTTCTACGAGATCCACGAGGCGTTCGCCGCCACGGTCCTGTCGACGCTGGCCGCGTGGGAGGACGACGACTTCTGCGGCGAGCGGCTCGGGCTCGACGCGCCGCTGGGCGGCATCGACCGTTCGCGCCTCAACCTCAACGGTTCCTCGCTCGCCGCAGGCCACCCGTTCGCCGCGACGGGTGGCCGCATCGTCGCCACGCTCGCCATGATGCTGCACGAGAAGGGCCCGGGCTCACGGGGCCTGATCTCGATCTGTGCCGCCGGCGGCCAGGGGGTCGTCGCGATCCTAGAGGCGGCCTGATCATGGCGCACCGCGACGGTTACACGACATTCGTCTCCTCCGGGTTGGGCAAGAAGCTGGCCACCACCCTGGGACTGCCCCAGCCGGTGGCACTACGCCGCCAGGTGCCCGGTCGCCCCCTCGTCGACGGCCCGGTGCTCGTGGGCGGACACGCCGACACCCCGGCCCTGGCGGCGCTGCGCGACGGCCTGGTAGCCGCCGGCGCCACCCTGGTCGACGCGCTGCCCGAGAGCGGGCGGCTGGGCGCGGTCGTGGTCGACCTCACGGCGGCGCAGGGGCCGGCGGACCTCGAGTCGCTGCGCGCCACCCTCGGGCCCGCCCTGAAGCGGCTCGGGCGCTGCGCCCGCGTGGTCGTCATCGGAGGCGACCCGGCCTTGGCGGGCTCACCGGCGCAGCAGGCCGCCCGCCGCGCCCTCGAAGGCATCACCCGCTCGGTGGCCAAGGAGCTGCGGGCCGGTGCCACTGCCAACCTCGTTCTCGTCGCAGACGGGTACGAGGTGGCTGCGCTCGGCACCGTCGAGTTCCTCCTGTCGGCGCGCTCGGCCTACGTCGACGCCCAGGTCGTGCGGGTCGGTCCGGGCGAGGCATTCCTCGTCTCCGACGACCCGCCGCTGGCCGGCAAGGTGGCCGTTGTCACCGGCGCCGCCCGTGGTATCGGGGCCGAGATCGCCCGGACGCTCGCTCGTGACGGGGCCACCGTGGTCTGCGTCGACGTGCCGTCGGCCGGGGCGGTGCTCGCCGCGGTGGCCAACGAGATCGGTGGCACGGCGCTGCAGGCCGACGTCACGGCACCGGCTGCCGGGCGGCGCATCCTGGAGCACGCCAACGGACGCCACGGCGGGCTCGACATCGTGGTGCACAACGCGGGAATCACGCGCGACAAGCTGCTGGCGAACACCGACGCCGACCGCTGGGCGTCCGTCATCGACGTCAACCTTGGGTCGATCCTGCGGATGAACGAGGCCTTCCTGGCCAAGGACGGCCTGCGCCCGGGCGGCCACCTCGTGCTCGTGTCGTCGATCGCCGGCATTGCGGGCAACCGCGGCCAGAGCAACTACGCGGCGTCCAAGGCGGGCGTCATCGGGCTGGTCGACGCCTACGCGGCCGACAAGGCGTTGCGTCGTCGCGGCATCACCGCCAATGCCGTCGCGCCGGGCTTCATCGAGACCGAGATGACGGCCCGCATCCCGTTCGCGACCCGAGAGCTCGGGCGCCGGCTGAACAGCCTGTCGCAGGGTGGGCTGCCCGTCGACGTGGCCGAGACGGTCGCCTACTTCGCCTCCGACGCCCAGTCGACGGTGAGCGGCAACGTCGTGCGCGTGTGCGGCCAGAGCCTGCTCGGCGCCTGAGATGGCCGTCGAGACCCTGACGGGGATGCCGGCAACCGCGCCGCTGCTCGTGCGGGCGGCCCTCACCGCCAAGCTGCCACGCGGCGACACCGTGCCCGAGCGCACCCTCGTCGTCGAGGGCGTGCAGGTCGACCGCGGCCGTCTCGCCGCCTACCAGCGGCTCACCGGGTACGACGTCGGTGACACCCTGCCGCAGCCCTATCCGTGGGTGCTCGCGTTCCCGGTGCAGACGGCGTTGATGGCCCGCCGCGACTTCCCGGTGCCGCTGCCGGGCCTGGTGCACCTGGCGAACCACGTCACCACCCACCGACGGCTGGATGCCGGTGACCCGCTCACGCTCTCGGTCACCGCGGGTGCCCTGCGACCGCACCGGCGGGGCCGCACCCTCGACGTGCGGCTCGAGGCCCGGGTCGCCGACGAGCTGGTGTGGGAGTGCGACAGCGTCTACCTCAGCCGCGGTCGCGGCACCGACGACGCCCCCCGCGTCGACGCACCGCCCGCCCTTCCGGACGGTCCCGCCGTGGCGCGCTGGCGCCTTGCCGAGGACCTCGGCCGCAGCTACGCCGGGGTCTCGGGCGACGTCAACCCGATCCACCTATACACCCTGAGCGCCAAGGCGATGGGGTTCCCGCGCCAGATCGCGCACGGCATGTGGACCTGTGCCAGGACCCTTGCGGCACTGGGGCGCTCGTCGCTGGGGCCGTCGAGCAGCAGCGTGTGGTTCACCCGGCCGGTGTTCCTGCCGAGCACCGTCGAGCTCGTGATCGGCCGCGAGGCCCACCGGACCACGGCCGGGCTGCGCTCGACCAAGGACCCCGGCAAGGGGCACCTGGTTCTGACCCTCCAGCCCTGACCGGGGGTGTCCGTGCCACCCCGGACCTGTCCAGCCCACCACCGAACGTCCACGCGGGCCCACGCGATGTGCCCCCACGGACGGGGTATCGGCCATCGGGTGGGTGTTCGCACGCTCAGCGGCTGGCCCCTTGGGTTGCGTCCACCCGTCCGTGGAAGCACCGATGTCGTTGCCTGCTGGGCGAGGGGTGGGGTCTGGCTGGTTGTCGTCGTCATGGCGACCACGGCCCCCTTCGTGCCACGTCTGAGCTTCGCAGGACCGGGTCACGCAGGAACTGGGGTCGCACCCTGCAACAGGGGCGCGGCATCCGACGTTCTGCGTGCTGACCCGAGAGGTCGTCCGGACTCGGCGGGCCCGGTAGACCCGGCGACGGCGACGCGGAGCGCCGGGTCGTCAGTGCTCGGCTCCCAGGCGGAGGACGCGCTGGTAGAAGGCCAGCTCGCGGGTCAGCGCGTCGGCGATGGTCTCAGCGCGCCGGAACCCGTGCCCCTCGCCCGGGTAGACCGTCAGCTCGACCGCACGGCCGGCGGCGCGCATCGCAGCAGCCATGTCCTGGGCCTGTTCCAGCGGCACCACCTTGTCGTCTGCCCCCTGCAGCAGCAACAGCTCGCCGTGCAGCCGGTCGACGTGGTGGATCGGTGAGCGATCCCGGTAGACCGCCCCGCCCTCCGGCCACGGGGCGACGAGGCGGTCGAGGTAGCGCGACTCGAACTGGTGCGTCTCGGCCGCCATCGCCTCGAGGTCGGCGACACCGAACAGGCTGGTGCCCGCCGCGAAGGCGCGGCTGGTCGTCATCGCGCGAAGCACGGCATACCCGCCGGCGCTCCCGCCGCGGATCGCGAGCCGGGTGGGGTCGACCCGGCCGGCCAGGGCCAGCGACAGGGCACCCGTCACGCAGTCGTCGATGTCGAGCAGGCCCCACCGGGTGAGCAGCCGCTCGCGGTAGACCCGCCCGAAGCCGGTGCTTCCGGAGTAGTTCACGTGGAGGACGGCGAAGCCCCGCGTGGTCCAGAACTGGGTCGACGCCGAGAACGACGCCTCGGCGCGGCTGGTGGGCCCTCCGTGCACCAGCACCAACAAGGGCGGGAGGGCATCCTCGGGGCCCTCGGTGCCCTCGGTGCCCTCGGTGCCCTCGGTGCCCTCGGTGCCCTCGGTGCCCTCGGTGCCCGCGGCCCTGGGCTGGTGGACCAGACCGTGCACGGTCAACCCATCGGTGTCGGTCCACGTCCAGGGCTCGGCAGGCGAGACCTCCTCCGCCGAGAGCGCCACCGATCCGGCGCGGGCCAGTACCCGGGGGAGCTCGCCGATCGGGCCGCGCACCACCTCGGCTGGGCGGTCGGACAGTCCGCGGCGCAGGGCCAGCTCGCCGTCGACCGCATGCAGCTGGTCGAAGGCGACGCCATCCATGGCGAGCGGCTCGACCGTGCCGGTGCGGGCATCGAGCACGCCGAGCACCGCTGTCGTGACGTCCCACCAGCGCACCAGTGCCCGGTCGGCGTCCAGCACCGCGAGGTCGACCAGGCCCAGAGTCCACTGGGGGGCGGCGTGGTCGGCCCGGGACTCGTGCAGGGCCACCGGCCCGGAGCCGCGGTCGCGGTGCACCGTCCACCACCCGGACTCGTCGGAGACGAACCACAGCGCGCCGTCCGGGCCGAAGGTGGGCTGGGCGACGGAGACGTCGGCGGCGGCCCCACCGGCGACGACGACGGGGTCGCCCGCCCCCCGCTCGGTCAGCTCGGCCCGCAGGAGCATGGTCGAGTCCCACGGCATGTTGGGGTGGTGCCAGGCGACCCAGGCGACGCAGCGGCCGTCGGGGGAGACCGCGGGGCGCGACACGAAGTCGCTGCCGGTCGCCAGCACGACGCCCCCGCCGGAGTTGTCGCCGTGCAGGTCGAGCCGCACGAGCTCGTTCGCGGGCTCGGGCTGCGCCCGGTGGTCCTCGCGCACGGCGTAGACGGAAGCGCCGTGGGCCACGAGGCCGCCGAAGCGCCACGGACCCGCCGGGGTGAGGGCCACCGGTTCGGTGGCTGCCGGGTCGAGCCGGTACAGCCGGTCGTCCCCGACGTGCGAGAAGACGACCGTGCGGTCGACGACGGCGTAGGCGCCGCCGCCGTACTCGTGCACCCGGGTGCGCACGTCCCACGGTGCGGGCAGCAGGTCGCGGGCCCCGGTACCGTCGTCGCGGACCAACACGCAGCGCCCGGCCGCACTGGGGCGCCCGTCGAGCCAGTACGTGTCGTGGCCCTCGACGCGCACCTCGTCGAGCGACCCCAGACCGGTGGCGAGGGTCTGCGGGGTGAGCGGTGAGGTCCAGGTGCCGTAGGGGAGGCGCATCGCCATACCGTATGACCCCGGGACCACCGGATGACCTGGGGACCACCGGATGGCCCCGGGACCACCGGATGACCCCGGGACCACCGGATGACCCCGGGACCACCGGCATGGCGCAACGACGGGATGCCGTGGTTGCCTTGCCCGATGGAGTGCGAGCCGCCGACCCCGGCGCCCGCGTACGTGGCTCTGGACGAGGAGAGCCAGGTCGAGGCGCTGCGGGGGGTCGCCCTGGACGCCGCGGGGGCGTTCGGGCTCGGCGTGCGTGATCTCCAGCTCGTGCTGCACGCCTTCAACACGACCTTCCGGCTCGATACCGACGACGGGCGGCGGCTCGCGCTGCGGGTCAACACCAACTCCAAGAGCACCCCTGCCAACATCACGGCCCAGCAGGCCTGGCTGCACGCGCTGGCGACCGAGACCGAGGTACTGGTGCCCGACCCCGTCGCGGCGCCGGGGGGCCAGTGGGAGGTCTCCGTCCACTGCCCGCCGTGGGGGGGCAGGCTGCACGCGACGCTCGCGTCATGGCTCGACGGTGACGACGTGGGGGAGTGCGACGAGGAGCAGGCTCACGCGCTGGGTCGCACCATGGCGGTGCTGCACGACCACGCCGAGGGGTTCAGCCTCCCGGCCCGGGCGTCCCTGCCGCTGTTCGACGAGCCGCTGTTCCACGACCGCAACCTCCTGCAGGACGCGTCGATGCTGCCGCAGCGTGACCTCGAGGTCGTCGCCGAGGCGCTGGCCGAGTGCCGTCGCCGGTTTGCGCAGGTGGATGCCGGGCGGCGCCACATCGTGCTCCACGCCGACCTGCACGGCGGCAACCTGAAGTGGCACCGGGGACGGCTCGCGGTCTTCGACCTTGACGACGCGGGGTTCGGGGTGCCGGCGCTCGACCTGGCGATCTCCACCTTCTACCTGCGCGGGGACGCGCCGACGGTGGAGGCGGCGCTGCGTGCGGGCTACGCGGAGGTGCGCGACCTGCCCGACGTCTCCGACGCGCAGTTCGAGGCGCTCGTCGCCGCGCGTCAGCTGCTGCTGGCCAACAGCCTGCTCGACAGCAGCACGGCGTCGCTGCGGGCCGAGGCCACCGACTACCTCGCCCTCACCGTGCAGCGGCTACGAGGATGGCTCAGCGCGGGGCGCTTCGCGCTCGATCCGCAGCGGCGCTGAGCGCACTCGACCCCGCGAAGGTGCTCACGGCCCTCCCCAGAACTCGGCGACCTCGTACTGGTTTCGGCTGCGCAGCCCATGACCGTTCCGATCAGCTTGACGTCGACACACGGGCGCACCTCGCCGTCCTGTCGGCGATGACGAACCGCCTGGAACGTCTCGCCCCCCGGGGTCTGGTCGAGCGCGCGCTCGACTCGCCCGTGGCGACCCTGGACGGCATCCTCGCCCCCGCTGTCGCCCTGCTGTCGTCGCGTGAGCGCACGACGCTGGTGCGGCTGCTCGCCAAGCTGGACCAGACCGCCGGTTGACGCTGACGACGCGGATGCCGGGGGCCGACAACCGCGTCGCGACCCCCCGTGCCGCCTCGATACCCTTGACCGTGGGTCGCCCTCGCGGCCCGACGTCGTCCACCGCACAGGAGCCCCTGCCATGTCTGCCCAGATCACCGTGCACGTCGCCGAGAGCGAGCGATCGGTGCCGGAGCAGACCACCGCCGCCGAGCTGTTCGACGGTGACCGGTCCGTGCTGGTCGCCCGCGTCAACGGCGAGCTGCGCGACCTCGCCCACGTGCTCGGCGACGGCGACGTCGTCGAGGCGGTCACCGCGGCCGAGCAGGACGGCCTCGACGTGCTGCGCCACTCGGCGGCCCACGTGCTCGCGCAGGCCGTGCAGGAGGTGCACCCCGACGCGCGCCTGGGCATCGGGCCGCCCATCCGTGACGGCTTCTACTACGACTTCGACGTCGAGACCCCGTTCACCCCCGAGGACCTGCGGGCGCTGGAGAAGGTCATGCAGCGCATCGTCAACGAGGGCCAGACCTTCCACCGCCGCGAGATCTCCGATGACGAGGCCCTCGCCGAGCTGGCCGGCGAGCCCTACAAGTGCGAGCTGATCGGCCTCAAGGGCGGTGCGTCGGAAGGGGCAGCGGAGGGTGCGTCGGTGCGGGCCCACGGTGGCGACATCGACGAAGTCGAGGGGGCCGCCGGGGAGGTCGGCGGTACCCAGCTCACCATCTACGACAACGTGCGCCGCGACGGCACCCGCGCCTGGGGCGACCTGTGCCGCGGCCCGCACGTACCCACCACCAAGGTGCTCGGCAACGCCTTCAAGCTGATGCGCAGCGCCGCCGCCTACTGGCGGGGCTCGGAGGACAACCCCCAGCTGCAGCGCGTCTACGGCACCGCCTGGCCGACCAAGGACGAGATGAAGGCCTACCTGGACCGGCTGGCCGAGGCCGAGAAGCGCGACCACCGCAAGCTCGGCGCCGAGCTCGACCTGTTCAGCTTCCCCGACGAGCTGGGCTCCGGCCTGGCGGTGTTCCACCCCAAGGGCGGGGTCATCAAGCGCGAGATGGAGGACTACGTCCGCCGCCGGCACATCGAGGAGGGCTTCTCGTACGTCGGAACCCCCCACATCAGCAAGGACGGGCTGTTCCACACCTCGGGGCACCTGCCCTACTACGCCGACACCATGTTCCCGCCGATGGAGTTCGAGGGCACCGAGTACCGCCTCAAGGCGATGAACTGCCCCATGCACAACCTCATCTACCGTTCGCGCGGGCGCTCCTACCGCGAGCTGCCGCTGCGCCTGTTCGAGTTCGGGTCGGTCTACCGGTTCGAGAAGTCGGGCGTCGTGCACGGACTCACCCGCGTGCGCGGGATGACCCAGGACGACTCGCACAGCTACGTCACCGCAGAGCAGGCCCCGGCCGAGATTCAGCACCTGCTGGACTTCGTGCTGTCGCTGCTGCGCGACTTCGGGCTCGACGACTACTACCTCGAGCTGTCCACCCGCGACTGCGAGGGCGACAAGAAGGACAAGTTCATCGGATCGCAGGAGCAGTGGGAGATCGCCACCGACGTGCTGCGCGACGTCGCGACCGAGTCCGGCCTCGATCTCGTGCTCGACCCGGGCGGGGCCGCCTACTACGGCCCGAAGATCTCGGTGCAGGCGCGCGACGCCATCGGCCGCACCTGGCAGATGTCGACGATCCAGTACGACTTCAACCAGCCGGCCGGCTTCGGCCTGGAGTACCAGGCGTCCGATGGCACCCGCCGGCAGCCGGTGATGATCCACTCGGCGAAGTTCGGCTCGATCGAGCGGTTCTTCGGGGTGCTGGTCGAGCACTACGCCGGAGCATTCCCGGTGTGGCTGTCGCCGGTGCAGGCCCTGGGCATCCCGGTGGCGGAGTAGTTCGACGTGTACCTCGGCGGGGTGCTGGCTCGGATGCGGGCCCACGGCATCCGCACCGAGCTCGACGTCAGCGACGACCGGTTTCCGAAGAAGATCCGCAACGCTAGCAAGGCCAAGGTGCCCTACGTGCTCATCGCGGGGGAGGACGACCGCTCCGCCGGCGCGGTCTCGTTCCGCTACCGCGACGGGTCGCAGAAGAACGGGGTGCCGGTGGACGAGGCCATCGCCGAGATCACCGCGGCGATTTCCGACCGCCGTCAGGTCTGAACCGCAGCGTTCAGCACCTCTGGCACACGACACGCCGACGACACGCCGAGCGCGAGAACCCGGTCGAACTCTCCTCGCGAAACCTCTTGCGGCGCACCGAAACCAGGACTAGAACTAGTCCTACTTCACCACCTCGGTGGCGAAGGGATCGAGAGAAGGCCAAGCGCCAGCCCGAGCGGTTCGCCGCGAGGAGCCGCCCCGTGATGGGGGTGGAGGGCGAATGGACCCTGGCTCGTGAGACGAGGAGCATCACGCCGAGTCACCAGAGGCCCCGGGAACTCATACTTCCCGGGGCCTCACCCCATGTCCGCCTGCCCCGGTCCGCCCTGATGGGCCATGCTGGAGGCATGGAGACCGACGCGGTCACGGTGCGCGAGGCCAGGCCATCCGATGCCTTCTCGGTGGGGGCGCTGCACATCCAGGACGAGCGCGAGCAGGGCCACGCCGTCCCGCCCGGTTTCCTCGACGCGCTGTCCGACGCGTGGCTTCGGGACCGGGCCCGCCGCACCTGGGTCGCCGAGGACCCCCGTGGGCGGCCGCTCGGCGTGCTGCACGGCACTCGGGTGCAGAAGCTGCCGAGCGCGCACCGGCCGGCCGACGCGTGGTTCCACGTCAGCCTGCTCTTCGTCACCGAGGACGCCCGCGGGTGCGGCATCGGGCAACGGCTGATCGAGGCGCTGCTGGCGTGGGCCGGGACCGACGGCGTGACCCGTGTGCAGCTCAACTCCGTGCCGGAGGCCCGCACCCTCTATGCGCGGATGGGGTTCGGGCCTCCGTCGGAGCGCCTGATGGAGCTGCGGCTCAGCGACCGAGCTCGGCGTTGAGCTGGCTGAGCCGCACGTTGTTGCCCGACGGGTCGCGAAAGCCCACGTCGACGCCGTACAGCTGCTCCTCCGGCTCCCCGACGAACTCCACACCCCGCTCGCTCATCTC
Source organism: Actinomycetales bacterium (assembly GCA_038210185.1). Lineage (GTDB taxonomy): Bacteria > Actinomycetota > Actinomycetes > Actinomycetales > Dermatophilaceae > Fodinibacter. The sequence continues at coordinate 16,647 of JBBQWX010000018.1, read as the reverse complement.
GCGGTAGTCGCGCCAGCAGTTCTCGGTGGTGAGGAACACCGTGCCGGCCAGGCCCTTGCCCAGCAGGTCGCGCAGCTGCTCGTCGGTCGCGGCGTCGATCATCGGCGGCCCGGGGATCGCCATCAGCACGATCGCCACGTCGGGCTGCCCGGGTGGGCTGACGGTGAGCCAGCGGAAGTCGCCCATCTCGGGCACGGTGACGTCGCTGCGCACCTCGAAGCCCACCTTCTCGGTCCAGTACTTCAGGGCCTCGTCCTGGTCGTGCACCCACAGCTGGGCGTTGGCGATGTTCATCATGCTGGTGCTCCTTCGATCTCGCGGGTGGTGGTCGAGCCCCCCGTGGCGGGCTGCACCCAGTCCACCGTCTCGCCGCGGGCGGCGTCTTCTCGAAACGTGCGCACCTGCGGGCGGCCCCAGGCACGCACGACGCAGGCCGGCACCAGCGCCACCTGCGCGGCCGGCGGATGGGCGGCCCGGTAGGCGGTGGGCGGCATCGTGAACATCCGGCCGAAGCTGGCCGTGAACGACCCCACGCTGCTCAGCCCCACCGAGACGCAGATCCGCGCCACCGACCAGTCGGTGGAACGCAGCAGCGACGCGGCGCGCTCGAGCCGGCGGGTCAGGAGGTACTGGTGGGGCGACTCACCGAACGCGCGGCGGAACTCGCGGCTGAAGTGCGCGGGGGAGAGGCGGGCGGCTGCCGCGAGGTCGGCCACGGTGAGCGGGTCCGCGTAGCGTGCGTCGGCGAGGTCCTTGGCGCGCAGCAGGTGGCGGCTGGGCGGGACCGGCATCCGCCGAGTCTGTCACGCAGGCGCCCAGCGCATCCGCAGGTCGGGCGCGCCCTCCTCGTTGTCGCCGTCGGTGCCACCGACCACTACGAAGCCGTGCCGCTCGTAGAAGCGCACGGCGCCGGTGTTGCTCGCGAACACCCACAGGGCCAGTCCCTCGGGATGGCATCGCTGCGCCCGCCCCAGCAGCCGGGCGCCCAGCCCCGTGCCGGTGTGCGGTCGTCCCACGTAGAGGTGGTCGAGATCGCCGCCGGCACCGACGGCCGCGAAGCCGACCGGGCGGCCGTCGACGGTCGCGACCCACACCTCGCAGCTCTCGAGCACCGAGCGCAGGAACGGCTGCACGGTCTGGCGCGGGTGCACGATCATCGGGATCGTCGCGGTGTTCTCGACGTGCACCCGCCAGAAGAGGTCGGCCAGCGCTGCGGCGTCGTCGGGCAGCCCACGGCGGATCTCGACGGATCCCGGGGCCGGCGTGCGTGAGGAGGTCACGTGCCGACGGTCGCACGTCGTCGCCGGACGCCGCCAGCGGCCTAGGATCGCGGTATGCCGGAGCACGAGGACCCTGCGGACTTCGCCGGTGGCGTCGGCGACGGCTTCGAGCGGCTGTGGACCCCGCACCGGATGGTCTACATCGCCGGCGACCGCCCCGACCCCAGGGAGGGCGACGGCTGTCCGTTCTGCTCCGCCCCGGGCAGGGACGACGCCGAAGGGCTGGTGGTGCACCGTGGCGAGCACGGCTACGTGGTGATGAACCTCTTCCCCTACAACCCCGGTCACGTCCTGGTCTGTCCCTACCGGCACGTGGCGCTCTACGTCGACCTGACCGATGAGGAGACCGCCGAGTTCACCTCGCTCACCAAGGGGGCCGTCCGCGCGCTCGAAGCGGCCTCGGCCCCGATGGGCTTCAACCTCGGCATGAACCAGGGTGCGGTCGCCGGCGCAGGTGTTGCCGCGCACCTGCACCAGCACGTGGTCCCACGGTGGGGTGGCGACAGCAACTTCCTGCCGATCATCGCACGCACCAAGGCGCTGCCGATGCTGCTCGAGGACGTGCGCGCCCGGCTCGTGGAGCACTGGCCCGAGTGACAGGTCGCCCCGCTTCCGCTGGGGCGGACCACACGACGCGAAGGCGGGCGTTCTGACACGATGACGACCATGTCGAAGCAACCCCGCGTGAACAAGGCGGTCTACGAGGCCGAGCTGGTCCGACTGCAGGCCGAGCTGGTCAAGATGCAGGAATGGGTGCGCCGCGAGGGCCAGCGGGTCGTGCTGGTCTTCGAGGGCCGCGACGCCGCGGGCAAGGGCTCGACCATCAAGCGGGTCACCCAGTACCTCAACCCGCGGCAGGCGCGGATCATCGCCCTCCCGGCGCCGACCGAGCGGCAGCGCACGCGGTGGTACTTCCAGCGGTACGTCGAGCACCTGCCCTCCGCCGGCGAGATCATCATCTTCGACCGCAGCTGGTACAACCGGGCCGGCGTCGAGCGGGTGCTCGGGTACTGCACGCCCGAGGAGCACCAGCGCTTCCTGCGCCAGTGCCCGATCTTCGAGCGGATGCTCGTCGAGGACGGCATCCGGCTGCACAAGTACTGGTTCTCGGTGAGCGACTCCGAGCAGCAGCGCCGGTTCGAGTCCCGGCTGACCGACCCGATGCGGCGCTGGAAGCTGTCGACGACCGACATCCAGTCGATCGAGCGGTGGGAGGACTACTCGCGCGCCAAGGACGACATGATGGTGCACACCGACATCGCGCAGGCGCGCTGGAACGTCGTCGAGAGCGACGACAAGCGCCGCTCTCGGATCAACATGATCGCCCACCTGCTCTCGCAGATCCCGTACGAGGACGTCGCGGAGCCGACCCTGGTGCTGCCCGAGCGGCCGGCGTCGAAGGGCTACGTTCGGCCCGACCGATCGCTGCAGCACGAGGTGCCCGACTACGCCGCGACCCTGGTGCCCTTCGAGGCCTGACCGGGCGTGCTCGTGCTGGGGGATTGGTGCCGCGGCGGGAGTTGACCGGGTTTGCCGGATGTCGTCGTCTTCGACGCATGGCTCGACGCCGGTTACCACGCAGGAATCGCTGGGATCCTAGCCACTCTTGCGATGTAGGGCGCGCCGTACTGTGCGTGGACAACGCCTGGCCCCCTGGCAAGCGCACGACCCTGAAGCAGGGTGTGCTACCCGTAGTGGTAGCGGCAGGCCGCGATCCGGACCTCCTGGTCCGTCACCTTGTACACCAGGCGGTGTTCGTCGGTGATGCGCCTCGACCAGTAGCCGGCGACGTCGTGCTTGAGGGCCTCCGGCTTGCCGATGCCCTCGTGGCCGTCGCGCTGGATGTCGGCCAGGAGCAGGTTGGCCCGCTGGAGAACCCTGCGGTCCTGTGCCTGCCACCAGAGGTGGTCCTGCCAAGCGTTCTCGTCCCAGACGAGCAGCACCTCAGGCGGTGTCGATCACGTCGTGCGCCTCGCCGCGGCCTGCTTCGAGGCGCTCCATGGCGTTGAGCAGGCGGCGGGCGTTGGCGGGCGAGCGCATCAGGTAGGCCGTCTCACGCAGCGACTCGTCGTCCTCGAGGGAGACGATGACCACCGGATCGTGGCCGGCGCGGGTGATGATGACTTCCTCCCGGTCGTTGGCGACGCCGTCGAGCACCTCGGCGTAGCGAGCGCGGGATTCCGTGTAGCTCATCGTCTTCAATGGTGGTGACCTCGTGTACGGAAAACGCTACGTCGCGGCGCAACCCGGCGCAATGGTGGTGTTCGCACACCGGTGTCCCGAGGTGACGGCGTCCGTGGTGGACCGCAGACCGGGTGTCGCCTCGTGCCGAGCCCGGCCTGAGCCGGACGAGGGTCGAGCCTCAGCCGTGCCGGCCCTTGACCCCGATGTGGTCCTTGGCCAGGCGCTCCGGCAGCGGCTCGTAACCGCGGTGCTCGCGGTGGAAGGTGCCCGTGCCGTGGGCCAGGGAGCGCAGGCTGATCGCGTAGTCGAGCAGCTCGAGCTGGGGCACGGCCGCCTCGAGCACCGAGCGGCCCGGCTCACCCTCGGCGGCGAAGGAGCCGATGATCTGACCACGGCGGGTGCCGACGTCGGTCATGACCGCGCCGAGGTAGTCGTCGTCGACCGTGACGGTCACGGTGTCGATCGGCTCGAGCAGGCACACCGTCGACGGCGAGGCCATCTCGCGCAGTGCCAGCCCCGCAGCGGTCTGGAACGCCATGTCGGAGGAGTCGACCGAGTGCGCCTTGCCGTCGGTCAGGGTCACCTGGACGTCGACGACCGGCCAGCCGGCCAGCAGGCCCCTCTCGAGCTGGTGGTGCACGCCCTTCTCGACGCTGCCGAAGAACTGGCGTGGCACGGCGCCACCGACCACGACCTCGGCGAACTCGATGCCCGACCCGCGCGGCAGCGGCTCCATGACGAGGTGACAGACGGCGAACTGGCCGTGCCCGCCGGACTGCTTGACGTGGCGGCCCTGCGCCGCGGCGCGGGTGATCGCGGTCTCCTTCATCGCGACCTTCACCGGCACCTGCTCCACACCGACGTTGAACCGCGAGCGCAGCCGGCTGAGGACGAGGTCGAGGTGGGCCGGCCCGGTGGTCCAGAGCACGACCTGGCCGGTACCGGCGTCGTGCTCGATGCGCAGCGAGGGGTCCTCGGCAGCGAGCTCGCGGAACGCGACCGGCATCCGGTCCTCGTCGGCGCGGGTGGCGGCCGCCACCGCCGCGGGCAGCAGTGCCTCGGGCAGTGCCCAGGGGGTGACGAGCAGGGGGGCGTCGGGCGAGGAGATCGTGTCCGAGGTCTGGGCCGTGGCGAGCTTGGTGACCACCACGACCTCACCGGCGATCGCCTCGGTCTTGGGCATCAGGTCGCCATCGAGCGGGGCCGCGATGGCGCCCGGGCGCACGTCGTCGTCGTGCGCCGCGTGGCCCTCGCCGGTCGGCACGCCGAGCAGCTCGAGGTGGCCGGACACGTGCACCGCACGGTCGGGGCGCAACGTGCCGGAGAAGACCCGCACGAGCGAGAGGTGCCCCACGTAGGCGTCGGACTCGGTGTGCACCACTTCGGCCACCAACGGCCCGTCGGGGTCGGGGTTGACCTCGACCGCGGCACCGCCGGCCACCGCAGTGACGGTCGGCAGCGGGTGCAGCCCCGGGTGCGGGAAGGCCGCCTCGATGACGTGCAGCAGCACCCCGACGCCCGCGCCGGTCTCGGACGACAGGGGGAGCACCGGGTGGAACGTGCCGTGTGCCACTGCGGTGAGCAGGTCCTTCTCGAGGGTGTCGAAGTCGAGCTCCTCGCCCTCGAGGTAGCGGTCCATCAGCCCGCCGTCCTCGGACTCCTCGATGATCCCCTCGATCAGCGCGGGCCGGTAGGTGTCGAAGACGTCGGCGTGCTCGGGGCCTGCGGGGCGCACGGTGCGCCGGCCGCCGGTGTAGTCGTGCACCTCGCCGAGGAGGAGGTCGGCGATCGACGTGACCGCCCCGGCCGCGCCGGCCACCGGAACACCGAGCGGCTGGATGCCGGCGCCGAAGTGCGCCTGGCAGTCGGCCAGGGTGGCGGCGAAGTCTGCGTCACGAGCGTCGAGCTGGGTGATGACGACCGCTCGCGGCATCCCGACGACCGCGCACTCGTGCCACAGGGCGCGGCTCTGGGCGTCGGCGCCGTCAGCCGCCGAGACGACGAAGAGGGCGGCATCCGCCGCCCTCAGCCCTGCTCGGACATCCCCGACGAAGTCGGGGTTGCCCGGGGCGTCGAGGAGGGTGACCACCACCGATCCGGTCGACAGCGTGGCAGCCCGCAGCCCGGTCGTGGGCTCGGTCTGGCCCCGTGGAGCACGACCGGGCACGACGGCGTCGACGACGTGGTCGAAGAGCCTGGACTTTCCCGACCCGCTCGGTCCGACGAGGACGACGTTGCGGATGCTCGTCGTGCTGGTGACGGTGGGGGCCTGGGTCGTCGTGCCGTTCATGCCGCCTACATTTCACCTGTTGGCGCCGACACACAAGCGCACCACCCGGAGTGTGACCGGCGCCGCGGCGTGGTCCCACTACGCTGGGGCCACCATGCTGAACAGATACGCACGCGCCTTCTTCACCAAGCTGCTCACCCCCGTGGCAGCGGTGCTCATCCGGCTCGGCATCAGCCCCGACGTCGTCACGATCATCGGCACCCTCGGGGTCTGCTTCGGCGCGCTCGCGTTCTACCCCCGCGGTGAGCTGCTCGTCGGCACCCTCGTCATCACCGCCTTCGTCTTCTCCGACACCCTCGACGGCATCATGGCCCGGCGGATCGGGCGGTCCGGCAAGTGGGGCGCCTACCTCGACTCCACCCTAGACCGGGTCGGCGACGCCGCCATCTTCGGCGGGCTGGTGCTGTGGTTCGCCGGTGACGGCGACAACGCGTACATGGCGGCCCTCGCGCTGGCCTGCCTGATCCTAGGCAGCGTGGTGTCGTACGCCAAGGCCAGGGCCGAGGGCCTGGGCATGACCGCCAACGTCGGCATCGCCGAGCGGGCCGACCGCCTCGTCGTCGTGCTCGTCGCCACCGGGTTCACCGGGCTGCTCGACCTGCCGTGGGTCTTCCTGGGCGTCGTGCTCGCCCTGCTCGCGCTCGCCAGCCTGGTCACCGTGGTCCAGCGGATGCTCGAGGTGCGCCGCCAGGCCCTGGACCTCGTGTGACGCGGCGGCGGTCGTTCGCCAACCGGCTCACCCTGGCCGGTCACCGCATCGGCTGGGCCGCGGTGCGGCGGATGCCGGAACGCGCCGCCTACGCGCTGTTCGACCGCATCGCCGACGTCACGGTCGCGCGCGGCGGCGCGGCCCGGATGCGGGCCAACTACGCCAGGGTGCGGCCCGACCTCGACGACGCCGGGCTGGAGGCCCTCGTGCGCGACGGGATGCGGCGCTACCTGCGCTACTACTGCGAGGCGTTCCGCCTGCAGGACCTCACCGCCGCCGACCTGGCCGAGCGGGTTCGGGTCGAGGGCGACGGCCCGGTGCGCGAGGTGATCGACGGCGGCGGCTCGGTCGTCGCGTTCCTGGGACACCTCGGCAACTGGGACCTCGCGGGGGCCTGGGGCACCACCCACCTGGGCCCGGTCACGACGGTGGCCGAACGGCTGGAGCCCGAGGAGGTCTTCGAGGAGTTCCTCGCCTTCCGCGAGTCGCTCGGCATGACGATCGTTCCGCTCACCGGGGGCGTCAACCCGTTCCCGGCGCTGCGTGAGGCCGCCCACCGGCCCGGCATCATCCCGCTGCTCGCCGACCGCGACCTCACCGCCCGCGGTGTCGAGGTCGAGCTGTGCGGCCACACCGCCCGGATGGCGCCCGGCCCGGCCGCGCTGGCCCTGGCCGAGAAGCGCCCCCTGCATCCGGTCTCGATCCACCACGAGCGGCGGGGGAAGGGCTGGGGCATCCTGATCACCTTCCACCCGCCGGTCGACGTGCCGGCGGCGGGCACCACGCGAGAGCGGGTCACCGCGATGACCCAGAGCTGCGCCGACGTTCTCGGGGCGGCCATCACGGCACGAACCAGCGACTGGCACATGCTCCAGCGGGTCTTCGTCGACGACCTCGACCTCGACCGACTCGCGGCACTCCCCGCGCAGGGGCTGCGATGAGGATCGGACTGGTCTGCCCGTACGCGTGGGACGTGCCCGGCGGGGTGCAGTTCCACGTTCGCGACCTCGCCGAGTACTTCCTCCGTGCGGGCCACGAGGTCTCGGTGCTCGCGCCCGCCGACGACGACACCGCGCTGCCGGGCTACCTCACCTCGTGCGGACGCCCCGTGCCCGTGCGCTACAACGGCTCGGTCGCGCGGGTGACGTTCGGGCCCGCCACCACGGCCCGGGTGAACCGCTGGCTCGAGGCCGGGCGCTTCGACGTGCTGCACCTCCACGAGCCGCTCAACCCGTCGGTCTCGCTGATGGCGCTGTGGGCCTCGACCGAGCCCGTGGTGGCGACCTTCCACTCGGCCATGGTCCGTTCGCGGGCGCTGCACGCCGCACACCCGCTGCTGCGCCCGTCGCTGGAGAAGATCCGCGGCCGGATCGCCGTCTCCGAGGACGCGAGGGGAACGGTGCAGCGTCACCTCGGCGGTGAGGCCTTCATCATCCCCAACGGTGTCTACGTCGACGACTTCCGCGGCGCCTCTGTCCGGGCGCAGTGGGCCGGCACCCCGCAGGCGCCGGTCCTGGCCTTCCTCGGCCGGGTCGACGAGCCGCGCAAGGGCCTGGAGGTGCTGCTCAGGGCGATGCCCGCGGTGCTCGACGTGCACCCCGGGGCCCGGCTGCTCGTCGCCGGGCCCGGCGATGCCACCGACCTGCTGCGCGCGGCCGACCCGAGGGCCACGGCGGCGGTGCAGATGCTGGGCCGGGTGTCGGACGTCGACAAGGCCGACCTCCTGCGCTCGGCCGACGCGTACGTCGCTCCCCACCTCGGCGGCGAGAGCTTCGGAATCGTCCTGGTCGAGGCGATGGCTGCCGGCGCCCCGGTAGTGGCGTCCGACCTGCCCGCGTTCGCTGCCGTGCTCGACCGCGGCAGCTCCGGCATCCTGTTCGAGACCGGGTCGCAGCCGGCGTTGTCGCAGGCCCTGCTGGTGCTGCTGTCCGACCCCGCGCGTCGCGACGCCCTGCGTGCCGCGGGGCTCGCTCGGGCCGCGGTGTTCGACTGGAGCGTGGTGGCCGACCGGATCATGGCGGTCTACGAGACCGTCATCGCCGGCGCCGACGGTGAGCCGGAGGAGCCGGCAGCCCACAGCCTGTGGGGACGGCTGGTGCGCGGTGTGCCGGGCGGGGGTGGCTGATGGTGGACGTCCTGCAGCTCGCCACCTTCCTGGTCATCCTCGTGATCGGCGTCGCGTGGTATCTGTCGTACTCCGCGGCCCGCCTCGACCGCCTGCACGCCAAGGTCGAGGGCGCCATGTCGGCCCTCGACGCCGCCCTGGTGCGCCGCGCCGAGGCCGCCCTGGAGCTCGCCAACAGCGGCGCTCTCGACCCGGCCAGCGCGCTGCTCGTCGCCGCCGCGGCCACCGAGTCGATCGAGCGGACCACCGAGCAGCCGGTCACCGGCGACCTGCTCGAGGGCCAGCACTTCGGTGGCCGGGAGCAGGTCGAGAGTGACCTCAGCGAGGCGCTGCGGGCCGCCCTTCCCGGCGAGGTCGTCGCCGGGCTCCGCATCCGTCACGGTGACCTCGTCGTCGACTCCCTGGACCGCATCGCCGCCGCCGGGCTACGCGTCCAGCTGGCCCGGCGCTTCCACAACGACGCCACCCGAGAGGTGCGCCGTGTGCGGGCCAAGCGTTCGGTGCGGCTCTTCCGGCTGTGGGGCTACGCCGAGCTGCCGGCGCCGGTCTCCTTCGACGACGAGCTGCCGCCGGCTCTGGCCTCCTGAGCGGCGTCCCGGTTCTGCCGGACGATGGCCCGGGGGGTGACGAGCTGCCGCCGGCCCTGGCCTCCTGAGCGGCGTCCCGACCCTGCCGGACGATGGCCCGGGGGGTCCGGACGTCGACCTACACTTGCGGCATGAGTGAGCAGAGCAGCGCCCAGGGCACCGGCACGACCCGCGTCAAGCGCGGCATGGCCGAGATGCTCAAGGGCGGGGTCATCATGGACGTCGTCAACGCCGAGCAGGCCACAATCGCCGAGGACGCCGGTGCCGTGGCGGTGATGGCCCTCGAGCGGGTGCCGGCCGACATCCGCGCCCAGGGCGGCGTGTCCCGCATGAGCGACCCCGACATGATCGACCGCATCGTCGAGACCGTCTCCATCCCGGTCATGGCCAAGGCCCGCATCGGGCACTTCGTCGAGGCGCAGGTGCTGCAGAGCCTGGGTGTCGACTACATCGACGAGTCCGAGGTGCTGACCCCGGCTGACTACGCCAACCACATCGACAAGTGGGCCTTCACGGTGCCCTTCGTGTGTGGCGCCACCAACCTGGGCGAGGCACTGCGCCGGATCGGCGAGGGGGCGGCGATGATCCGCTCCAAGGGCGAGGCCGGCACCGGCGACGTGTCCAACGCGACCACGCACATGCGCCGTATCCGCCAGCAGATCCGCCACCTGCAGAACCTCCCCGAGGACGAGCTGTACGTCGCGGCCAAGGAGCTGCAGGCCTCCTTCGACCTCGTCAAGGAGGTCGCGGAGGCCGGCAAGCTGCCCGTCGTGCTCTTCACCGCCGGGGGCATCGCCACCCCGGCCGACGCCGCGATGATGATGCAGCTCGGCGCCGAAGGCGTCTTCGTGGGGTCGGGCATCTTCAAGTCGGGCAACCCCGTGCAGCGCGCCGAGGCGATCGTCAAGGCCACCACCTTCCACGACGACCCCGACGTCATCGCCAAGGTGTCGCGCGGCCTCGGCGAGGCCATGGTCGGCATCAACGTCGACGAGATCCCCGAGCCGCACCGCCTGGCCGAGCGCGGCTGGTAGCAGGGCCTGCACGGGCTCCGGCGGCCCTGCGGGTCAGGCGCCTCAGTCCCGTGGGGCGTTCGTGTCTCGCGACTGCCGGAAGTCGCGCACGGCCGCGTTGATCGTCGGGTAGTTCCGCACCGTGCCCTGTGGTTCGAGCAGCTCGACCTTGCGCAGCCGCTGCACGACGTCCTCGTTGGCGCGCGCGACGGCCACCTCGGCGATGCCGTTCGCCTCGAGCTGCTCCATCAGGTCGGCCAGACCGTCGAGCGCCGAGGCGTCCAGCCGACCGATGCCCTCGAAGTCCAGGACCAGCCAGTCCTCGCGACCGGGGTTGGCCGCCAGCACCTCGAGCACCCGCGCGCGGAAGCGTTCGATGTTCAGGAAGAACAGCGGTGCATCGAAGCGGTAGACCAGCAGACCGGGCTCGGTGCGGGCGCCGGGGTGGACATCGACCTCGACCCAGCCGTCGAGCTCGGGCCGGTCCCCGAGCACGGCGTCGTGCGGGCGGGCGATCCGGCCGAGGGCCACGACGATCGACAGGCTCACCGCGAGCAGCACCCCGACGAGGACGTCGAAGACGATCACCCCGAGGGCCGCGGCCACCGCCAGCACCGCCTCCTCACGGCTGGCCCGCCAGAGCGCGAGGTAGCCGGGCACGTCGATGATCGCCAGCGCCGCCGAGACGATGACCGCGGCCAGCGCGGCGCGAGGGATCTGCCCGAGCACCGGGCTGAGAACGAGCAGGGTGGCCACCACGACCGACCCGGCGACGAGCGAGACGAGCTGGGTCCGGCTGCCCAGTGATGCCGGCACGGCGGTGCGACTGGCGCTCGAGGACACCGCAAAGCCCTGGGAGACCCCGGCCGAGAGGTTGGTCAGGCCGAGGGCGAGGAGCTCGCGGTTGGGGTCGATCCGGTAGCCGTGCCGCGCGGCGATCGAGCGGGCCGTCAGGACGTTGTCGGTGAACCCGACCAGGACGATCCCGGCCGCCACCGGGAGCAGCCGAACGATGTCGTCGTACGTCACGGCGGGCAGGGCAGGGGTGGGCAGGCCTCGCGGGATCTCCCCGACGACCGGGACCACCGGCTCCTCTCCGGGGAGCAGCCAGACCACGAGAGTGGCCAGCGCGACGGCGATGAGGGCACCGGGCACCTGCGGGGCGACCCGTCGCAGGACGAGCACGAGAGCAAGAGACGCCACACCCACGGGAAGCGTGGCGGGGTCGACGTCGCCCAGCTCGCGGAGGAGCTCCGCGACCCGCGGGAAGAACCGGTCCGCCTCGATCGACACCCCGGTGAACGCGGCGATCTGGCTGCTGAGCAGGGTGAGCCCGACACCCGTGATGTAGCCGACGAGGACCGGCTTGGAGAGCACCGAGGCGATGAACCCGAGCCGGGCGATGGCGCCGAGGACGGCGATCGACCCCACGACCAGTGCAAGCCCGGCCATGAGCGTCACATAGCGGGCGGGGTCACCCCCCGCGATCGCGCCGACCCCGGTCGCCGCCAGGATCGCGGTGCCGGGCTCGGGTCCGACGCCCAGGTGCCGGCTCGTCCCGACCACGGTGTAGACGACGAGCGGGGCGAGGACCGCGTAGAAGCCGTACTCGGGCGGCATCCCGGCCAGCTCGGCGTAGGCCATCGACTGGGGGATGAGCATGGCGCCGACCGTCAGGCCGGCGACCAGGTCGGCGCGCAACCAGCCTCGCCGGTAGTCCCGCAGCACGACGAGCCCGGGGGCGAGGCCGGCGATCCGCTGACGCCAGGTCGGGCGGGTCACCCTCCGACGGTACTGCCGATCGGCGGGTCGCCCGGGTGGCTCAGGTCACGGTGCCGCGGACGCGGAACTCATCGCGCTCGTACTCGCGGGCCTCGACGACGGCACGCAGGTGCTCTGCCGCCCGCAGCACGTCGCCGTGGGTGAGGTAGAGCGGCGCGAACCCCAGCCGCACGATGTCGCTCTCGCGGAAGTCGCCGACCACGTCGCGCGCGATGAGGGCCTGCACGACGGCATACGCCTGCGGATGCCGCACGCTCACCTGTGAGCCGCGGCGCTCGGGTTCGCGCGGGGTCGCCACCTCGAGTTCGGGCAGCAGCACGTCGAGGCACTCGAGGAAGTAGCCGGTGAGCGACAGCGACCGTGCGCGGGCCGCCGCGATCTCGACCCCGTCGTAGGCCGCCAGTGCGGCCTCGAGGGCGAGCATGCCGAGCAGCGGTGGGGTTCCGACCCGGCCGCGGGTGATGCCGGGGGCCGGCACGTAGTCGGGCGCCATCGCGAACGGCGTGGCGTGGCCGTTCCACCCGGCGAGCGGCTGGTCGAAGTCGTCCTGGTGGCGGTGCGCGACGTAGAGGAACGCCGGCGCCCCGGGGCCGCCGTTGAGGTATTTGTACCCGCAGCCGACGGCGAGGTCGGCCTCGTGCGCGTCGAGCCCGACCTCGAGCACCCCGGCGGAGTGGCAGAGGTCCCAGCAGGCCAGGGCGCCCACGTCGTGGGTCGCGCGCGTGATGGCCGGCAGGTCCCACAGCTCGCCGGTGCGGTAGTCGACCGAGGAGTACGAGGCGAGCACCAGGTCGTCGCCGACCTCGGCCATCCGGGCCACCGCGTCGACGGGCGAGACGCGCTCGACGACCAGCCCGGCATCCCGGGCGGCGGCATCGGTGACGTAGAGGTCGGTGGGGAACGAGTCGGGGTCGGTCAGCACGACCCGGCGTCCGGGCCGCATCCGGGACGCGGCGACGACCGCCTTGTAGAGGTTCACCGAGGTCGAGTCGGTGCAGACGACCTGCCCGGGGGCCGCGCCGACGAGGGCCCCGATGCGGTCCCCGACCCGGGTGGGGGCGCCCCACCAGTCGGCGTCGTTCCAGCTCGCGATGAGGTCGTTGCCCCACTGACGGTGCACCACGTCGGCGACCGCCTCGGCGACCCCCGCGGGCAGGGCGCCGAGCGAGTTTCCGTCGAGGTAGACCGTCCCCGCCGGCAGTCGGAACCGGCCGCGCAGGTCGGTGGCAGCGTGGGCGGTGTCGAGCTCGCGGGCTCGCTCGGTCAGTGCTGACGACATGCGACCGACCGTACCCTCGCCGTCGAGCAGCGCCATGAGCAGCAGCGGGTTGCGTTCGCGTGGCAGCCAGGGCGGTCGGGCCCGGCCGACGACCCGCCATCCGTGCCGCGCGTAGAGGGCGACGGCGCGGGTGCTCTCGCTGACCACGTCGAGCACGGGCGTGCGACCCAGCGACCGGGCGTGGTCGACGGCCGTCCTGAGCAGGGCGCTGCCCACCCCGCGACCGGCCGTGGTCGGGTCGACGAAGATCACCGACACCGCGGCCAGTGCGGATGCCGGGAGCCCGGTCCCTGTGGTCCACCCCTGCGCCTCCCAGCCCGGCGCCACGTCGGTCAGGGCGACGTGGCCCACCACGACCTCGTCATCGCTCGCCACCCAGACTGCGAGCTCGGCGGCGCGCACGAGGAAGTCCTCCACCGGGAAGGGGAGGGGCCAGCGCACCGGATAACCGGTGTCCTGCTGCTGTGCCTGAAGGATGGACACCAGCGCCGCGATGTCGTCGGCCCGCGCGTCGACGGATCGGCACGGGGTTCAGGATCGGCACGGGGTTCAGGATCGGCACGAGGTTCAGGCGCACGCGGCGGGCGTAGGGACCGTCGCGCGGTCGAGCGCAGCGACGCCGAGCCTACCGTTGGTCGTGGTCCTGGATGGTGGTGCGGTCGGTGCGGCCCTTGATGACCGGGCCGCGCAGGTCGTGGGGGTTGGTGTAGTCCTGAACCCGCGTGACCACCCGTTCTCGCGTGCTGCCGCGGCGCGAGTGCCAGATGATCACCCCGCCTGCGACCAGAAGGATCAGGCCCGCGACGCGCAGGTTGATGCCGGACGGGTCGGCTCGGACGGCGAAGGCGAGGATCGCGCCGATCACCGCCAGGGTGATGCCTGCTGCCACGTGCTCTACCTCCGTGCTCGTTCGGGTGCCGCTGCCGCTCCGATCGGGCGGACCAGTTCCGACCGTACTCCCGATGAACGGCATCCATCCCCCTGCGAGGCGGGCCGTACGCTGTCGGCTCGTGATCGGCATCCCCCTCATCGGCGTCCTCGCGGTCCAGGGCGACGTGCGCGAGCACGTCGCGGCGCTGGCGGCCAGCGGGGCCCGCACCACCACGGTGCGCCGGCCCGAGGAGGTCGACGCGCTCGACGCCCTGGTCATCCCCGGTGGCGAGTCGACGACGATGGACAAGCTGGTGCGCGCCTTCGGGCTGCAGGAGCCGCTGCGTGAGCGCATCGCGAACGGGATTCCGGTGTACGGCTCGTGCGCCGGGATGATCCTGCTCGCCGACCGGATCGCCGACGCCCGGCCAGACCAGCAGACCCTCGGAGGCCTGGACATCACCGTGCGGCGCAACGCCTTCGGGCGACAGGTCGACTCCTTCGAGGAGGACCTCCACATCCGTGAGCTCGGCGGGGAGCCGGTGCGCGCGGTGTTCATCCGCGCCCCGTGGGTCGAGGACGCCGGGGAGGCCGTGCAGGTGCTCGCCCGCGTGGCGCACGGCCCCGCCGCAGGTAGGATCGTCGCCGCGCGACAGGGGAACCTGCTCGTCACCTCCTTCCACCCCGAGGTGACCGGTGACCACCGGGTGCACCAGCTGTTCGTCGACATCGTGCGGCAGCACACCGCCACGCAGGACCAGAGGGAGCAGTCATGAGCGGCCACTCGAAATGGGCGACCACCAAGCACAAGAAGGCGGCGATCGACGCCAAGCGGGGCAAGCTGTTCGCCAAGCTCATCAAGAACATCGAGGTCGCGGCGCGCTCCGGAGGCGGTGACCCGGTGGGCAACCCGACCCTCTTCGACGCCATCCAGAAGGCGAAGAAGTCCTCGGTTCCCAACAGCAACATCGACAACGCGGTCAAGCGTGGCTCCGGCGCCACGGCCGGCGGGGCCGACTGGGAGACCATCACCTACGAGGGCTATGCGCCCGGAGGTGTCGCCGTGCTCATCGAGTGCCTCACCGACAACCGCAACCGCGCCGCCGCCGAGGTGCGCACCGCGCTGACCCGCAACGGCGGCGCCCTGGCCGACCCCGGTTCGGTCAGCTATGTCTTCGAGCGCAAGGGCGTCGTCATCGTGCCCAAGACCGAGCAGAGCGAGGACGACCTGCTCGAGGTCGTGCTCGACGCCGGCGCCGAGGAGGTCAACGACAACGGTGAGACCTGGGAGATCGTGTCCGAGGCGACCGACTTCGTGACCGTGCGCACCGCACTGCAGCAGGCCGGCGTCGACTACGACTCAGCCGAGGCTTCGTGGGTGCCCACCCTCCAGGTGCCGCTCGACCTCGACGGCGCGAAGAAGATGATCCGCGTCATCGAGGCGCTCGAGGACTCCGACGACGTGCAGGACGTGTTCGCCAACGGTGACATCTCCGACGACGTGCTCGCGGAGCTCGACGCGGAGTGAGCTTCGCCGACCGGTCGTTGTGGGACGCCGAGGCGCCGACGTTCGACGAGGCCGCGGACCACGGGCTGCTCGACCCCTCGGTGCGGGCGGCCTGGCGCACCCTGCTGATCGGCGTGCTGCCCCCCGGCCCCAGCCGACGTCGTGGACCTCGGCTGTGGCACCGGCACCCTCGCGCTGTTGCTCGCCGAGCAGGGGTAGGCCGTCGACGCCCTCTTCTCGCCCCCCGTGGTGCGCCTGGCAGGGGCCAAGGCGGCTGCCGTTCCCGTGCCGGTTCGCGCGCTCGTGACGGTGCGCGACGGTGAGGCGGCTGACCCGGGGCTGGCACCGGCCTCCGTCGACGTCGTGCTGTGCCGGCACGTGCTCTGGGCGCTCCCCGACCCCGTTGCGGTCGTTCGGCGTCGGGCGGCGGCGCTCCGCCCGGGTGGTCGGCTGGTGCTCGTGGAGGGCGACTGGTCGACCGGAGCCGGGCTGACCGCGCAGCGGCGCGCTGAGATCGTGGGGGAGTCGTGCTCGCAGGTCGAGGTGCGCCACCTGCCCGACCCGGCGCTCTGGGGCCGCGAGATCACCGACGAGCGCTACCTGGTCGTGGCTTCGCCCTGAGCGGACGCCGGCCCCCACCTCGCCTCAGAACGGCGGAGGCCCCACTGGTACGAGCGGCCGTTCTGGTTGCGTCGAGGGCTGCCGAGGTGGTTCTGGTGGTGGCGGTGGCAGGGTGGCCTGGTCGGGAGACGTGACGCGTTTCTTGCCGGTGGGGGAGGTCCAGGTGGCGGTGCCGTCGGGGGCGAGGTGGTAGGTCCAGCGGCGGCGTTGTTTGAGGCGGTGGTGCCTGCGGCACAACCCTCCGAGGTTGGTGGGGGTGGTTGGTCCGGCCGGCCAGGGGCGGGCGTGGTCGACGTCGCACCTGGTGGCGGGGCGGGGGCAGCCCCACATGCGGCAGGTGCCGTCTCGGGTGGTGACGAAGTCGGTGACTGACTTCGGTGGCCGGTAGGCGCTGCTCACT
>JBBQWX010000017.1:0-40928 GCA_038210185.1 Actinomycetales bacterium | reverse complement strand
CCCCCAAGCCGCCGACGGCCACCTGGCTGACCTACCTGCGCTGCCACGACGACATCGGCGGGGCGATCATGGACGAGGATGCCGCGGCCGTGGGGGTGACCGGCCACGGCCACCGCAGCTTCCTGGCCCGCTGGTACGCCGGCGACTTCCCGGGCTCTCCCGCCCGCGGCCTGGTCTTCCAGCACAACCCCGAGACCGACGACCGCCGTACCAGCGGCAGTGCGGCGTCCCTCATCGGGCTGGAGTCGGCGCAGTCGACCGCGGAGGTCGACCGGGCGGCATCCGCCCTTCGCCTCGCCTTCGCGGTCGTGCTCGGCTGGGGCGGCATCCCCGTGCTCTGGAGTGGTGACGAGCTGGGCGAGCCCAACGACCCGCACTGGGCCTTGGAGCCCGGGCACGAGGACGACAACCGCTGGGCGCACCGGCCCCGGCTCGACTGGGCCCGGGCGGAGCAGCGAGACGACCGTGGCACGGTGGCGGGGCGAGTCTTCGGTGACCTCGTGGAGCTGGTCGGGGCCCGCAGCCGGCTGGTGCACCTGCACGGCTCGGTCGAGGCCACGGTCGGGCCGGTCGACGACCCGGGCGTGTTCGTGACCGTGCGCGAGCACCCGGTGGGCCGGTTCGTCGGCGTGTACAACGTGACGCCGCAGACCCGCCCGTGGCCGGGCTGGAGGGTCAACGCGCTGGGCGTCGCCGACTCCCGTGACGAGATCACCGGGGAGGCGCTGCCCTGGGGTGGCGACGGCAACGTCTGGCTGCCGCCCTACGGGGTGCTCTGGCTCACGACCCCCCGCTGACGAACGCGCACGCTCGGCGGAAGTGTGTTGATCTCGGCGGGTGACAGCCGATTGCGACACACACCGGCTGGCGTGACGCCGCCTCCTGTGGAGAACTCGCGGACCGCTGGGCGGCATCGAGCCATGCTGGCCGGATGCCGCCCCACCGACCGAGCCGCCGGGAGCTGCGTGCTGCCGCGGCCGAGGCCGCTGAGGAGTTCGGCGGTGTGCTCACCCTGCAGCGCCTCGTCGACCACGGGTACGACCACCGTGCGATCGGCCGCGAGATCGCCGCAGAACGGTGGCGTCGGCACGGTCGCCGCACCGTGGCGGTTCACACCGGAGACCTCTGCGACCTGGCCCACCGGTGGCGGGCCGTGTGGGAGGTCGCCGAACGGGCCGCACTGCTCGACGGGGTGACGGCACTGCAGGCTGCCGGGCTGACCGGCTTCAGCGAGCCGATCCTGCACGTGTCGGTGCCCCGAAACGCTCGGTGCCCCGTCGCCGAGGGCGTGCGCACCCATCGCGTCAGTCGTGGCCCTGGCGAACGACACGGTACGGGGCTGCCCCGCACCGGCGTCGAGCTGGCTGCGGTCCGCGCCGCTCACTGGGCGGTCAGCGACCGCCAGGCGGCCCTGCTGCTCTGCCTCGTGGTGCAGCAACGACTGACCACCGGAGCCCGCCTGCTCGCGGCTGCCCAGACCGCACCGGGTCGTCGTCGACGGGCATTCGTGCGGCAGGTCGCGCTTGACGTCTCGGACGGCGCGCACTCCTTGGGGGAACTGGACTTCGCACGACTCTGTCGCCGATACGGTATCCCCGCACCTGAGCGGCAGGTGGTGCGCACCACCCCTGCTGGACGGGTCTATCTGGATGTGAGGTGGGCCGGGTCACGCCTGGTCGTCGAGATCGACGGGGCCGGTCACCGGGTCGGGCTCGCCGTGACCCACGACAACCTGCGCCAGAACGACATCGTGCTCGGCGACGACCGGGTGCTGCGGATCGACCTCGTCGGGATGCGGCTCTTCGAGTCGGCGTTCATGCGACAGGTGAAGCAAGGCCTGGGGGCTGCCCTCGGGTGCGTGTGAACTACGGCGCCCAGGCGCCGATTCGGACACACACCGAATGAGGTGGCAGTCACCAGAAGCCGAGGAGGTCTCCGCCGATCCGGACGATGAACGCACTGACGACCATGATGAAGACGAGCCGCACGAAGCGGTTGCCGCGCGACACGGCGGTGCGGGCCCCGAGGTAGCCCCCGGCGACGTTGGCCACCGCCATGACCAGGGCGACCCGCCACACGATGTGCCCGCCCGGCGCGAAGACCGTGATGGCGCCGAGGTTGGTCGCGAGGTTGGCGATCTTGGCCTTGGCACTGGCCTCGAGGAACGAGTAGCCCATCAGCCCGACGAGGGTGAGCACGAAGAAGGAACCCGTGCCCGGGCCGAGCGCCCCGTCGTAGATGCCGATCGCGAACCCGAGAAGCATCGCCACGGCGGTGTGCCGGTGCCCCGACCACCGCAGCACGGTGGCCTCCCCCAGCGAGGGCCGAAGCAGGGTGTAGGCGCCGACGGCGATGAGCATGACCAGGATGATCGGGTTGAACGCCGCTTTGGGGATGTGCAGCCCGAGGAGCGCGCCGAGAACCGCCCCGACGTAGGCCACGGCCGCCATCGGCAGGGCGGTGCGCAGGTCGGGACGCACTCGGCGCCAGTAGGTGCCGGCCGCCGTCGCCGTGCCCCACACGGACGCGAACTTGTTGGTCGCGAGCACCTGGGCCGGGGCGGCCCCCGGTAGCCCGAGAAGCAGGGCCGGCAGCTGGATCAGCCCTCCCCCACCGACGACGGCGTCGACCCACCCGGCGAGGAAGCCCGCGATGCCGAGCAGCGCGATGACGCCGAGCCCGGGGTCGGTCACGTGCTGGTCACGCGCTCACGCACCGCTCACGCACCGCTCACGCGTCGGCGGCCCAGGCGTCGACGATGTCGAGCACGTCGAGCAGCTGGTGGGCGTGGCCGTCGGGCACCGCGGTCACCTCGACCCGCTGCGACGCCGGGATGTCGCTGTGCGGGATCCAGATCGCGCGCATGCCCACCTGCTGCGGGCCGTGGACGTCCTCGAACACCCGGTCGCCGACGTAGACCGCCCGACGCGGTGTGACGTCGAGCTCGCGGCAGATCGCCCGGAAGGCCTCCGGGTGCGGCTTCACGTGGTCGATCTCGCTGGAGTAGAGGTCGGCGTCGAGCAGGTCGAGCACGCCGTCGCGCTCGAAGATGCCGCGGTGGTACTCGCGCGACCAGATCGTGTTGGAGAGCACCCCGACACGGATACCCCTGTCGCGCAACCCCTTCCACAGCGGCCGGACCTGCGGGTCGGTGAGGGTGTGCGGCTCCCAGAACCCCCGGTACGCCGCGAGGGCGAGGTGGTGCCGGTCGTGCGCCGCATCGACGCCGGCGTCGAGCAGGATGTCGACGAGCGCCGCCGAGGTGTGCTCCTGCCGCCCTCGCACCCAGGCGGCCGACTCGGCCTCGAGGATGCGGTCCGCGAGCCGGTGTGCCTCGTCGAGGTCGGCCTCCGGCACGTCCGGCGAGTCGACCGGGATGCCGTGCACCTCGCGTGCGAAGACGCGCCACTGCTCGGGCAGGTCGACCTGGTGCCAGGGCGTGAGCGTGCCGCCCCAGTCGAAGACGACCGCCTCGACGGGCTGGCTCACGAACGGCCGATCTCGGCGAGGATCTGCGTGACGGCCGAGTCGACGGCCAGGTTGCGCCGCTCGCCGGAGCGCCGGTCCTTCAGCTCGATGGTGCCGTCGACCAGCCCGCGCCCCACGACGACGATCGTCGGCACACCGATCAGCTCGGCGTCCTTGAACTTCACCCCGGGGCTCGCCTGCCGCCGGTCGTCGAGCAGCACGTCGACCCCGCGGGCCTCCAGCTCACGGGTGAGCTGCTCGGCGTACGTGGCCACGGCCTCGTCCTTGCCGGTCGCCACGACGTGCACGTCGGCCGGAGCGAGGGCACGGGGCCAGATGAGGCCGAGGTCGTCATGGTTGCCCTCGGCGACGCAGGCCACTGCACGCGAGACCCCGACACCGTAGGACCCCATCATCACGGTGCGCAGCTTGCCGTTCTCGTCGAGCACCAACAGGCCGAGCGCCTCGGCGTACTTGGTGCCGAGCTGGAAGATGTGCCCCATCTCGATGCCGCGGGCCGACTCCAGTCCGTGCCCGCACGAGGGGCAGGCGTCGCCGTCGCGCACCTCGGCGGCCTCGATGGTGCCGTCGGCGGTGAAGTCGCGCCCGGCGACCAGGTCGACGACGTGCCGCCCGCTCTCGTCGGCACCGGTCACCCAGGCCGTGCCCTCGCTGACCCGCGGGTCGAGCAGGTAGCGGATGCCGGATGCCTTCTCGCCCCCGAGCACGCCGGGCCCGATGTACCCCTTGGCGAGCACCGGGTGCGCCGCGAAGTCCAACTCGCCGAAGGCCCCCACGGTCGCCGGCTCGACCTGCGCGCCGAGCCGCTTCTCGTCGACCTCGCGGTCGCCGGGCAGCCCGTTGGCCAGCGGCTCGCGGGTGCCGTCGGGGTGCACGAGCACGACGAGGACGTTCTTCAGCGTGTCGGAGGCCGCCCAGGCCCGGCCGTCCGACCGGGGGAACGCCGACTCGAGGTGGGCGACCAGGGTGTCGATCGTCGGGGTGTCGGGGGTGTCCTCGACGTGCGCGGCGGGCGCCCCGGCCGCGTCGACGGCATCCGGCACCGGCACGCGCACGGCCTCGACGTTGGCGGCGAACCCGCAGCTGGTGCACCGCACGTAGGTGTCCTCGCCGTTCTCGGCGGTCGCGAGGAACTCCTCCGACGTCGAACCGCCCATCGCCCCGGCCATGGCCTGGACGATCACGTAGTGGAACCCGAGCCGGTCGAAGATGCGCACGTAGGCGTCGCGGTGCAGCTGGTAGCTCGTGTCGAGCCCGGCCTCGTCGATGTCGAAGGAGTAGCTGTCCTTCATGACGAACTCGCGGCCCCGCAGCAGGCCGGCGCGCGGCCGAGCCTCGTCGCGGTACTTGACCTGGATCTGGTAGAGCGACAGCGGCAGGTCCTTGTACGAGCTGAAGAGGTCCTTGACCGCGAGCGTGAACATCTCCTCGTGGGTCGGCCCGAGCAGGTAGTCGTTGCCCTTGCGGTCCTGGAGGCGGAACACGTTGTCGCCGTACTCCTCCCACCGGCCGGTCGCCTCGTAGGGCTCACGGGGCAGGAGCGCCGGGAAGAGCAGCTCCTGCGCCCCGAGGGCGTCCATCTCCTCGCGCACGACGGTCTCGACCCTGCGCAGCACCTTCAGGCCGAGCGGCAGCCAGGTGTAGATCCCGGGGCTGACCCGGCGGATGTAGCCGGCCCGCACGAGCAGCTGGTGGCTCGGGACCTCGGCGTCCGCAGGGTTCTCGCGAAGGGTTCGCAGGAACAGGGACGACATGCGCATGGCCACGGGGGAGCTCCTGGGGTGGTTGGACAACCCGCCAAGGATAACGACGGCAGGGGATGCCGTTCACGCGCCATCACTGTCAGGCGGCGATCGCGCTCTGGCCGAGGACGACGACACCCATGACGAGGACGAACCAGCCGAAGCCCTGGCGCAGCCGGTCCTGCGGCACACGCCCGGACAGCACCGCCCCGATGACGCTGCCGACCACGGCCATTCCGGTCACCGCGAGGGCCAGGCCCCAGTCGATGCTCACCGACGACAGGTAGCCCGCGAGGCCGGCGAAGGACTTCATCGCGATCACGAGGAGCGAGGTGCCGACCGCCACGGGCATCGGCAGGCCGCCGAGCAGCACCAGGGCGGGGACGACGAGGAACCCGCCGCCCGCCCCGACGAGCCCGGTCACCAGGCCGACGACGACACCCTCGAGCAGGACGAGCTTGACCGGGAGGTCGCGCGGCCCGCCGCCACCCTGCGAACCCTGCTCGGCATCGGCGGCCGACCGGCTTCGCCCGCGGATCATCGCGATGGCGGTCGCGACCATCATGAGCGCGAAGGCGAGAAGCAGCACCGTACCGGGGAGAAACGCGGCGACGCGCCCACCGGCATAGGCCCCGACCATCGCAGCCACCCCGAACATCGCGCCGGTGCGCCAGCGCACCCGGCCGGCCCGGGCGTGCGGCACGAGCGCGGCGAGGCTGGTCACGCCCACGACGAGCAGCGAGGTGGCGATGGCCTCCTTGGCCTCGAGCCCCGCCACGTAGACGAGCAACGGGACAGTGAGGATCGAGCCGCCGCCGCCGAGCAGGCCCAGGGCCACGCCGACGAGGACCGCGAGCAGGAGCACGGCGGGAGACATACCGGACAGCATACCCCCCTGGGTATGTCTCCGACGCCACCCGAGGGCGCTACGGCGCCAGCTCGGTGTACCTGGCGCGCAGCCCGTGGTCCTCGAAGCCGAGCCGCAGGTACAGCTCGTGCGCCGGGTTGTCGACGTGGACGGCGAGCCAGGCCTGGTCGCAGCCGGCCTTGACCAGGGCCCGGAGCGAGCGAGCGACGAGGTGCGCGCCGAGCCCTCGCCCGCGCCAGGCGGGCACCACCCCGACCTGGTCGATCCAGTCCTCTGTCAGGGTGACGAAACCCACCGGTTCGTCGTCCGCATCGAGCGCGACGCGCGCCATCTCCGGGCGAAAACCGTCGTCCTCGGCGACCTCGCGGACCCAGACGTCGAGCGGCGGGTCGGGGAAACCCGGCCGCTCGGCGAAGGACAGCCGGTAGGCCGTGAAGAACAGCTCGGTGGTGTCGGCTGCCCAGCGTGCGACGCGAAGCCCTTCCGGTCGCTTGATCTTCGGCACCGCAGCCAAGTGGTGCACCATGATGTGCTCGGCGAAGGTGCGTTGCAGCCCGATCGTGGAGAACAGCTCGTCGGACGCGGGCGACGTCGTCTCGGCGACCACCCTCAGGGGCACCCCGCCGGCGCGCTCCCGGGCCCACTGCACGAGCTCCTCCCCGATACCCTGCCAGCGCGTGGATGGGTGGACCAGTCCCGTCGCAGTGCGATGACCGCCACCGTCGACGAAGACCGATGCGGCCGCGACGATGTCACCGGTCTCGTCGCGGCCGGCGATGGCGCTGCCGGACAGGAAGAGCCGGTGCAGCGTCGCCTCGTGGGCGAGCTGCGGCAGCCCGCCGTCAGCCTCGAGGCACCGACGAGCGAGGTGTCGCAGCTCATCGAGGTCCGCCTCGGTCAGGGGCTGCCAGGCGAGGGTGGTCACGGCGGGCTCACCAGCGCGCCGGGGTGCGGTGTGCAGGGAGCCCGACGACGTTCCGGGTGAGAGCGGAGAGCGGGGCGGCGGTGGCCATGCCCCAATCCAACCACCCGCAGGACGCCGAGGTCAGAGCAGGACCGTCGTGAAGTCGCCCACTTCACGAAAGCCCAGGTGAGCGTAGGTCGCCCGCGCGGAGGCGTTGAAGTCGTTGACGTAGAGGGTGACCAGCGGCGCCGGCCCGACCATGACCTGCTCGACCACGCTCGCCAGCATCGGCACGGCGAGCCCCTGGCCGCGCAGCTCGGGGGCGACCCAGACCCCCTGCAGCTGGGCGCACCCCAGGGCCAGGCTGCCGATGTCGGTCTTGAAGACCACCCGGCCGCCCTCGAGAACGACATAGGTGTGACCGCGCGCGGCGAAGGAGGCCAGCGACGCCCGGTAGCCACGGTCGCTTCCCCGGTAGGGCGGGTAGCCGATCTCGGCCGTGAACATGTGCTCGGCCGCCGGCAGCACCAGGTCGACCTCGTCGACGCGCGCCGGCCGCACCCGCGGGTCGAGGGGGACGCCGAGCGTCGAGGGCAACTGGTCGGCGACCAGCATCGGCTGGTGGTCTCGCACGGTGCGAGGCGGGCCCCAGTGCGGCTCGAGCTCACGCCAGAGCCCCTCGACCTCCTCGCGAGGCCCGAAGACCGACGCACATCGCCCCCTCCACCGGCGCACCCGATCCGCGAACACCGCCCTGCTGTCCGGCGTGGTGCCCACCGGGACCACGTTCGCGCTCGCCCAGCACAAGGCGGTCAGCTCGCCGTCGACCCGGTGACCGAGGACGCTCGCCAGGGAGCCCGTGCGCGCCCCCTCGATGACGCGCGCGGCCACGAAGACACCGCGCGGGAGGTCGCGCGCGCAGACCTCGAGGGCGTCGTCGCGGTCGGCGAGCGACAAGGGACGAACCGGTGACCGTGTGCGTAGCACGGTGCCAGCCTAGGGCGCGCACGGGCTCGCCTGCCCACACTCCTGGTCCGTCGACCTCGTGGCGGTGCCGGCACCACGCAGCACAGGGGCGGCGAGGTCGGTGCTGTCGGTGCTGTCGAGCCGGGTCAGCAGGTCAGCTGACCGTGACCGACGGGGCGCCGGCGGACTCCTCGTCCATCGGCTCGCCCATCTCCTCGGCGATCCGCATGGCCTCCTCGATGAGCGTCTCGACGATCTGGCTCTCCGGCACGGTCTTGATGACCTCACCGCGCACGAAGATCTGGCCCTTGCCGTTGCCCGACGCGACCCCGAGGTCGGCCTCGCGGGCCTCGCCCGGGCCGTTGACGACACAGCCCATGACGGCCACGCGCAGCGGCACGGTCATGCCCTCGAGGCCGGCGGTGACCTCGTCGGCGAGCTTGTAGACGTCGACCTGGGCGCGCCCGCAGGAGGGGCACGACACGATCTCGAGCTTGCGCGGACGCAGGTTCAGCGACTGGAGGATCTGGATGCCCACCTTGACCTCCTCGACCGGCGGGGCCGACAGCGAGACCCGGATCGTGTCGCCGATGCCCTGCGAGAGCAGGGCCCCGAACGCGGTGGCCGACTTGATCGTGCCCTGGAACGCGGGCCCGGCCTCGGTGACGCCGAGGTGCAGCGGCCAGTCGCCGCGCTCGGCGAGCAGCCGGTAGGCCTTGATCATGACGACCGGGTCGTTGTGCTTGACCGAGATCTTGAAGTCGTGGAAGTCGTGCTCCTCGAACAGGCCGGCCTCCCACACGGCCGACTCGACGAGCGCCTCGGCGGTGGGCTTGCCGTACTTGTCGAGGATGCGCTTGTCGAGCGATCCGGCGTTGACGCCGATCCGGATCGAGGTCCCTGCGGCCTTGGCGCGGCGGGCGATCTCACCCACCTGGTCGTCGAACTGGCGGATGTTGCCCGGGTTGACGCGCACGGCCGCGCAGCCCGCGTCGATGGCCGCGTAGACGTACTTCGGCTGGAAGTGGATGTCGGCGATCACCGGGATCTGCGACTTGCTCGCGATGGCCGGCAGCGCCTCGGCGTCATCCTGGGTCGGGCAGGCCACCCGCACGATGTCGCAGCCGGATGCCGTGAGCTCGGCGATCTGCTGGAGCGTCGCGTTGATGTCGGTGGTCGGGGTCGTCGTCATCGACTGCACCGACACGGGGGCGTCTCCCCCGACCTCGACCTTGCCGACCCGGATCGTCCGGCTGGCCCGGCGGGGCGCGACGACGGGCGGGGGCAGCGGCGGCATACCGAGGGAGACGGACATGGAACCAGCGTACGTGCGCGTCATCCCAGGGCCGCGACCGAGCCCGTGGAGACCCGTGCCGCCCTCGAGCGCCGCTGCGCCGCTGCGCCGTGGCTCAGCCGCCGAGGTTGACCGGTTTGACCAGGTCAGCGTAGATGAGCAGCACGGAGGCGCCGAGCAGCACCATCGACACGGTGTAGGCGATCGGCAGTGCCTTCGCGACGTCGACGTAGCCGGGGTCGGGGCGGCCACGCACCTTCGCGACCTGCCGCTTGAGCCCCTCCCACAGCGCGCCGGCCACGTGGCCGCCGTCGAGGGGCAGCAGCGGGATCAGGTTGAAGACGAAGAGCATGAAGTTCAGGGCGGCCAGCAGGCCCACGAGGAACCACACCTTGTCGCCGGCGGACTCGCCCACGAGCGAGTCGTACTTGCCGCCGGTGGCCTCGCCTGCCACCCGGCCCACGCCGACGACCGACATCGGGCTGTCGGCCTCGCGCTCGGCGCCGCCGAACGCGGCCTCCCAGACACCGACCATCCGCTCGGGCACGTGGACGATGGCCTCGGCGGTGCCGCTGACGAAGCTCCACAGGATGCCGGGAACGGCGGTGGCCGGCTGCGGCACGTAGGCCACCGGCGGCGCGGACCGCACGCCCAGGAACCCCGCCTCGGTGGTGCGGGTCGCGCCGTCGGCGTCGGTCACGGGCACGCCGTCGGCGTCGAGCACCGGCACGACGTTGCGGATGGGAGTGGCGGTGACGGTGAGCGGCGCGCCGTCGCGCTCGAGGACGATGGCGACCCGCTCGTCGACCCGGGGACGGATGAGCTCGCCGACGTCCTGGGTGTCCTGCACCGGCCGGCCGCCGATCGACACGATGCGGTCGCCGGGCTGCAGGCCGGCGAGGAGCGCGGGCGTCTTGGGCTGGTCCGTGCAGGTCGTGGCGTCGCCGGCCTCGGTGACCGGCACCACGCACTGCGACACCGTGGCGACGACGGCGCCGGGCTGAGCGGTGGCGACGCCGTGCACGGTGACGAGGATCGTGAGCAGCACGACTCCGATGAGCAGGTTCATCATCGGCCCACCGAGCATCACGATGACCTTCCGCGGCACCGACAGGCGGTAGAACACGCGGTTCTCGTCGCCCGGGCGGACCTCCTCCAGGCTCGCGGCCCGGGCCTCGTCGACGAGCTGGCTGAACCGACCCGTGCTCGAGACCCGGACGGTGCCCGGGGCGTCACCGGGGCGCGGGGGGAACATGCCGATCATGCGGATGTAGCCGCCGAGCGGCACCGCCTTGACGCCGTACTCGGTCTCTCCCCGGCGACGGGACCACACCGTCGGCCCGAAACCCACCATGTACTGGGTCACCCGCACGCCGAAACGCTTGGCCGGCACGAGGTGCCCGACCTCGTGCAGCGCGATCGAGGCGGCGACGCCGGTGGCCATGAAGAGGACACCGAGGACGAACGCGAGTGTGGACATGGCGTCAAGGGTACGTCGAGGTGCTGACCCCGCCCGATCGGTCCACCCTTTCCCGGCCCGGCATGCCCCCTGACCGCACAGTGTCTACCGTGGAGGCATGAGCGACGAGGGGTCCGTCGGCACGCTGCCGACCGGGGCGTCCGTTGCCGGATCCTCCGCACCCGAGAACCAGCCCACGGACCTCAGCGCGGCCATCGCCGCCACCGCGCTGGACTCGATCGTCACTCTCGACGAGGCGGGCCTGGTCGTCGAGCTCAACCCGGCCTGCGAGGCGCTGTTCGGCTGGACCCGCGAGGAGGCAGTGGGGCACGAGCTCGACGAGCTCTTTCTCCCGGCTGAGCACGCGGGGGCCCGCCGGGCGGGTATCGCCTCGTTGGCCGCCACCGGGGAAGGGCCGGTGCTGGGTAGGCGACTGGAGCTGCCGGCGGTTCGCCGCGACGGCACGGCCCTGACCGTCGAGCTCATCGCGGTGCCGATGGTGCACGAAGGGCGCCGCGAGGTCACCGGCTTCATCCGCGACATCACCGGGCTGCGGCGCACGCAGGAGCTGCTGCGCCGGTCCCAGGCCCGCTACGAGGCGATCGTGCGGCACTCCACCAAGGCCCTGCTCCTGTGCGCCCCGGACGGTGACGACTGCACCTTCCTCGCCGGGACGTGGCTGCTCGGGCTGGAGCCCGGCACGCCACTCGCCGGCGGCGTGCTGTCGATCGTCCACCCCGATGACGCCGATGCCGCACGACGCCTGATGACGCAGGTCGCCGCCGGCACCCGCGGGCCCCGCGACGGCATCGACCTGCGGCTGCGCCGAACCGACGGCACCCACCTGCTGTGCGACGTGGTCGGTGAGGACCTCACCGGTCTCCCCGAGGTGGCCGCCCTGCTGCTCCGGGCCGACGACGTGGGCCGGGACCGCCGGCGCGAGCGGCGCCTGGCCGACGCGACGGCCCAGATGCGAACGCTGATCGACCACCTGGGGGCGGCGGTGCTGCTCGAGGACGACACCCGCCACGTGCTCGTCGCCAACGACGTGTTCGTCGACCTGTTCCGGCTCCCGTCGAGCGCCGACGAGCTCGTGGGCACCGACTGCTCCGAGGCCGCTGACCAGATCAAGGGGCTGTTCAGCGACCCCGAGGGCTTCGTCGCCGCGGTCGACCGGCGGGTTGCCCAGGGCATCCCGATTCTCGGCGAGCAGCTGTCGCTCGTCGACGGCAGCACCCTCGAGCGGGACTACCTGCCCATCGACAGCGGCGGCCGTCACGCGGGGCACCTGTGGGTCTACCGCGACATCACCCAGTACATCGCCGAGCGGCAGATGCTCACCGACCAGAACCGCTCGCTCGCCGAGCTGGCCACGCTGAAGAACGAGTTCGTCGCCACCGTCTCGCACGAGCTGCGCACGCCGCTCACCTCGGTCGTCAGCTTCGCCGAGATGCTCAAGGACCCCTCGCTCGGCAGCCTGACCGCGGACCAGTCGACCTTCCTGGAGATCATCGACCGCAACTCGCAGCGCCTGCTGCGGCTCATCGAGGACCTCCTGCTCGTGGCCAAGCTCGAGTCGCACACCCTTCCCCTGTCGCTGGGGCTGCTCGACCTGCCGGACATCGTCAGCCAGGTCGTCACCGAGCTCACGCCGCGCGCCCGCGACCGTGGCGTCGAGCTGAGCGTCCGGACCACGGCCGGTCCGAAGGTGCGCGGCGACTGGGTGCGCCTGCAGCAGGTCGTGTCGAACCTCGTGGGGAACGCCATCAACTACACGCTGCCCGGGGGCTCCGTGCGGGTCACCGCCGAGGTGCTCCCCCAGACCCGCGACTGGTCGATCGCGTTCTCGGACACCGGAGTCGGCATCCCGCAGGACGAGATCCCCCACGTCTTCGACGCCTTCTTCCGCGCGTCGAGCGCGTCCGACGCGGCCGGCTCCGGCGCCGGTGGCACCGGGCTCGGCCTGGCGATCAGCCGGCTCATCGTCGACGAGCACCACGGCCGCATCTCGGTGCAGAGCCCGCCGGGGCTCGGCACCACCGTCACCGTCCGCCTCCCGTGTGGGGACACCTGAGATGGCGCGCATCCTGGTCGTCGAGGACAACCCCGACATCGCCCTGGCCCTGGCCACGCTGCTGAACCGCACCGGCCACGAGGTCACCCGCGCCGGCGACGGTGTCGAGGCCCTGCGCGTCGCGTACGAGCTGCACCCCCAGCTCGTCGTGCTCGACATCGGCCTGCCCAAGCTCGACGGGTGGGGCGTGCTGGCCCGGATCCGCGAGCTGAGCGAGATCCCCGTGCTGCTGCTCACCGCGGCAGGCCGGGACGAGGACAAGGTGCGCGGCCTGCGCGGGGGTGCCGACGACTACCTGACCAAGCCCTTCAACAACGCCGAGCTCGTCGCCCGCATCGACGGCCTGCTTCGCCGGGCGGGTGACGCGTCGTGGTCCGGCTCCGACCTCGGGCACGGCCAGGTCGTGCTCTCGCCGACCCGGCACGCGGTCACCGTCGCTGGCTCCGACGTCTCGGTGACGCCGTTGGAGTTCGACCTGCTCAGCCTGTTCCTGCGGCACGAAGGCCAGGTGCTCACGCCGACCCAGATCCTCTCGGCGGTGTGGGGCGACCACGGCGGTAGCGGCCAGGATCGGGTCAAGTTCGCCGTGCTGCGGCTGCGCCGCAAGGTCGGGTGGGACGACACGGCCACGACACCGCTGAAGTCGGTTCGGGGCATCGGATACCGGCTCGACCCACCCGCCTGACTCTGCTCCCGTTCTGCACCCGAACCGCTCCGGGTGGGGCACCCGTGAGCCGTCAGGCTCTTCGTATGAGCGAAACCACCCGTGTCCTCGTCGTGGACAACGACGCCGACGCCCTCCTGCTCCACCGGCTGATCCTCGGCTCCCGACCCGAGTACGTCGCGGTCTTCTGCAGCAGCCCGGCGCAGGCGCTCGCCCTGGCTCCCGGACGTCGGACCCCACGCTGCCGGTCCTCCTCGTCACCGCCCACGCGACCGTCGACGCCGCCGTGCGGGCCGTCAGGGGCGCGGTCACCGACTTCCTCGCCAAGCCACTCCTGGCGGATGCCGTGTGCCGGGCCATCGATGATGCGGCGGCGGTCCACCGGCTCGGCGCCCGCCTGGTGATGGGCGACCGGGCGGTGGACAGGGCCTCGGTCGTCGCCGCCCGCGGCGTGCCGCGCGTGCTGTGCTACCAGTCGCCGAGCGCGACCATCGACTTCCGCCCCTCGACCTTCATCCCGGCCGAGGCCGGTCTGGACGCCAAGCTCCACGCCATCGCCGCGTTCGGGAGCCAGACCGCGATCCGCGACTACCTCGAACCCGAGGCGCTCACCGCCACGGCCCGCTACTGGGGCCGCTTCGCCCGCATCCGCTACGCCGAGCCCTTCGAGGTCGTGCGTTCCAGCCCGGAGGTCTACCGTTCCTGCCCTGACCAGACCCGTCGCACTCGCGTGCTCGTGACCGGAGCGGGTGGCCCCGCCGCGGTCGGCTTCCTCCACCTCGCGGAGCGGGCGGTCGTCGACTTCTACGGGGCGGACTTCGACCCGGTCGCCTCCGGGCTGTACTTCGTGCCCACCGTCGACACCGAGCTGCTCCCCCTCGCGGGGGTGCGCCTGGACAAGGCCGAGCTGGCCCGGGTCTTCGCCTCCGGCTGCGAGGTGCCCACGACCACCGTGCTCACCGGGGCCACCTCCGTGCCGATGCCGAGCATCGTCACGCCGCGTGCCGGGAGCGGGTCGCGGGGGGTTCGCCTCGTCGACGACCCGCAGGACCTCGTCGGGGTCCCCCGCGACGGCAGCTACATCGTGCAGGAGTACCTGCCGGGCGAGGAGCTCAGCGTCGACGTGTTCGTGCCCCCCAACGGCGTCGTGGTGAGCCCCGCGCCCCGCACCCGTGACAAGGTCGACTCCGGTGTTGCCGTGGCGGGTCGCACCGCGGCCGACGCGGAGTGCGTCGAGGTCGCCATGGTGCGCTTCCTCGCCGAGGGAATCGTCGAGGTCGACGACTGCGCGGGCGTCGGCGCCGGGCTCGCCGAGGCGCTGGTATGAGCGCCATGCTCGACCTCGGCACCGACTGGCACACCCACACCGACACCACCGACGGGGCGGCGTCGCCCTGGGCCATGGTGCAGGGCGCCGCCGCAGCCGGGCTGCACCGCCTGCACGTGACCGACCACGTGCGTGCCGGCAGCACGTGGGTTCCGGGGTACGTCACGGAGATCTCGCGCGTGCGCGCGCTGGGGTCGGTGGATGTCGTCTGCGGCGTCGAGTCGAAGATCCTCGACGTCAAGGGCGCCGTCGACCTGCCCCCCGACCTGCGTGGCGTGGAGCAGGTGGTCGTCTCCGACCACCAGTTCCCCACCCGTCTCGGCCCGGTCACCCCCGGCGAGATGCACCGCCGCATCGCGACGGGCGAGGTGCGCGCCGGTGATGCGCTCGCCGACCTCGTGCTGGCGACCAGCCGTGCCGTCTTCGTGCACGAGCGCGTCGTCGTGGGCCACCTGTTCAGCGTGCTGCCCAAGGCCGGGATCGACCCGTCCCTGGTCACCACCGACATGCTCGACCTGCTCGCCACCGCCTGCCGATCCGCGGGCGCGGTGGTCGAGGTCAACGAGAAGTGGCGCACGCCGAACCTCGACATCGTGCGCACGCTGTGCGCCCTGGGGGTCGAGGTCGTGCCGTCCTCCGATGCCCACGGCGTCGCCGCCCTCGGGGCGTGGGACCACGTGGCCTCGGCGGCCGCGATGATTCGGGCGTGATGGCTGCCGACGACCCGTTGGCTGGCTGGCGAACCTCGGGCTGTGGGTGCTCGTCGCCCTGGTCCTGCTCGGTGCCGTCCCGCTGGTGGCCGCCACCTACCAGTCCTCCTCGTCGGGGCGCACTCGTGGCGCAACCACTACGACGACGTTGGCCCCTTCGAGCCGCGCGTCGCGATCCTCGTGCCGGCCTGGAACGAGGCGGCGGTGCTCGAGGCGAGCATCGACCGACTCGTCGGCTTGGACTACCCGCCCGAGCGGCCGCGCGTCTACGTCGTCGCCACCCCCGATGTCGTGCGGGCCAAGGCGCGCCAGTACCCCGGGCAGGTCGTGCACCTGCGCCGTGCGACCGGTGGTGAGGGCAAGGCGCCCACCCTGAACCACGGGCTGCGCGTCATCCTGGACGACGACTGGATGCAGGCGCTGCTCGTCATGGACGCCGACGTCATCTACGAACCCGACTCCCTGCGCAAGATGACCCGTCACCTCGCCGACCCGAGGTCGGCGCCGTGACGGCCTACACCAAGGAGGGCAGCCGACCCGGCGACTACCTCCAGCGCTTCATCGCCTACGAGTACGTCACCGCGCAGGCGGCGGCCCGCCGCAGCCAGAGCGTGCTCGGCGCCCTGGCGTGCCTGGCAGGTGGCGCGCAGCTGCACTCCCGCGCGAACATCGAGGCGCTCGGCGGCCGGATCGACACCGCCAGCCTGGCCGAGGACACCTTCACGACGTTCGACACCCAGCTGGCCGGCCACAAGGTCGCCTTCGACGGCAACGCCACCGTGTGGGCCGGGGAACCCGACGCCATCGCCGGGCTGTTAGAGCAGCGGCTCCGGTGGGCCCGGGGCAACGTGCAGGTCACGAGGCGCTACGAGCACCTGTGGTTCCGGCCCGACCCGAGCCACCGGCTCGGCAGCACCAGCTTCGGGATCTTCTGGTTCTCGCTGTTCCTGCTGCCGGTCCTCACGCTCGTCTCCTCGGCAGCGCTGGTCACCCTCTACCTCGCCGACGTGGAGCGGTCCTGGGACGTCTTCCGGTCGATGTGGATCATCAACGCGCTCACCTACCTGTTCATCACGAGCTTCGCGCTGGCCATCGACCCGAGCACCGCGCGCGTTCGGCTGGGTCGTCGACACCTGGGGGAACCTCACCGGGCTCACCGGGAACGACCAGACCACCCAGGTCGTCATGCTCTTGGCCTACTCGTGGATCGCCCCTGTGCATGCCGGTGGCCTGGCTGGGGAAGAAGGCCGAGGAGCGGGCATGCGCCGGCTCAGCGCGGTCGCCGTCTACCTGGCGGGGTACGGACCCCTGCTGTGCGCCGTGACGTTCGCCTCCTACGTCGCCGAGCTGCGCGGCGCCGAGCTGTCCTGGGACAAGTCCGAGAAGAGCGGAAAGGTCACGGTGCCGCGATGAACCACCCACGAGCCACCCCCGGCGACGCAGCTGGGGGCACGTGGTCCTCGTCGTCAGCAGCGGTGCCCGGGGTGCGTCCCGAGCGTTCGGGCGGCCTCGCCGCGGGCCCAGGCATCGGCCTCGAGCACCCCCTCGAGGCTCTGCGCGTCACCCTCGTGGCCGGCATGCGCCTGCACCACCCGACCGATGGTGTCGACGATGTCGAGGAACGAGATGCTGCCGTCGTGGAAGGCGTCGACGCACACCTCGTTGGCCGCGTTGTAGACGGCCGGGTAGGTGCCACCGGCCGCGCCGACCTGCCGGGCCAGTCGCACGGCGGGAAAGGCGTCGTCGTCGAGGGGGTGGAACTCCCAGGTCTGCGCACGGCTCCAGTCGCACGGCACGTCGACGTCCTCGAGCCGCTCGGGCCATGACAGGCCGAGCGCGATCGGCACGAGCATCCGCGGCGGCCCGAGCTGCGCGATGGTCGAACCGTCGTGGAACTCGACCATCGAGTGGATCTGCTGCTGCGGGTGCACCACCACGTCGATCCGGTCGAGGGGGATGTCGAAGAGCAGGTGCGCCTCGATCACCTCGAGCCCTTTGTTGACCAGCGTCGCCGAGTTGGTCGTGATGACCCGGCCCATCGCGAAGTTGGGGTGGGCGAGCGCCTCCTTCGGTGTGACGTCGGCGAGCTCGGCACGGCTGCGCCCGCGGAACGGCCCGCCGCTGGCCGTGACCACGAGCCGGCGCACCTCCTGGGCGCGCCCTCCGCGCAGGCTCTGTGCGATGGCACTGTGCTCGGAGTCGACCGGCACGAGCTGGTCGGGGCCGGCCGCGGCCGTGACCAGCGCGCCGCCGATGATGAGCGACTCCTTGTTGGCCAGGGCGAGCACCGAGCCGGCTGCGAGGGCGGCGAGGGTGGGCCGCAGCCCGATCGAGCCGGTCACCCCGTTGAGCACCACGTCGGCTCCGCACCCGGCGGCCACGGTGGCGGCATCGTCACCGACCACGACCTCGTGGGCGGGTGCCCGCCGGCCCAGGTCCGCTGCTGCACGGTCGACGGCAGACCGCACCCGGTCGACGTCACCGTGCGCGACGGCGAGCAGCGGCACCTCGAACTGCACCGCCTGTCGGGCGAGCAGGTCGATGTTCCCGCCCGCCGACAGCGCCGTGATGGTGAACCGGTCGGGGTGGGCGGCGACCACCTCGAGGGCCTGGGTGCCGATCGAGCCGGTGGAGCCGAGGACGGCGACGGTGCGTGTGGTCACGAGCCCATTGTCGGCGGTCGAGGGGCGAGAGGGGACGACGGGGGTGTGCCGGCACGCCGCGGACTGTCAGGTGGTGAAGACGCGCTCCTCGACGAGGCGCTCGGTGACCACGTTCGCGTGGGGCAGGAACCGACCGTGCTCGAAGTCCTTCTGCACCTCGAGCTCGACCTGGCCCAGGCCACTGCGGTTCTTCTCGACGGTGATGATCGACCAGCGGCGGAACCGGTTGGCGCTGCCCAGGTCGTAGACGAGGTGCTCGCGCGAGACGATGTTCTCCTTGCTCGACAGGATGAGCACGAGGTCGGCCTCGTAGGCCAGGGCCGAGGAGCCGCGCAGGTCGCGGGTCCGCATCCGGTGCCCGGCCCCCAGCGACTCGCGGTCGGCGGCCGCGATGCACACGATCGGGCACTGGAGCTCGAGCGACATGTCCTTCATCGTCTCGGTCACGATCGTCACCCGGGACGTCTCGTCGCCCGTGTGGCCGGCCAGGGGCATCTTCTGCAGGTAGTCCACCAGGACGATCGGGGGCTCACCGACCTCCTCGGTGACGGCGCTGACGATGCGCGCCACCTCCTGCGGGGTGGTCTCCTTGCTCGACTCGTGGAGGTGCAGTCGCCCGGCGTACTGCTGCACGGCCAAGAGTGCGTCGTACCCGTAGGGGACCCGGCTGATGGCGTCGGCGAGGCCGCGGCGGTCGGGGTCCTCCGCCTCGAAGACGGACCGGATCGCGTGCACGTTCGCGGCAGCAGCAGGATGCTGCCCGGCCGCGACGGCGGCGCCCGCCGCCTCGAGCGAGAGGAGGCGCTGCACGAGGCTCTGCGCGGAGTGCTCGTAGGAGAAGATCACGCCCTGCCGACCGGCCGCCACCGCGTTGCGGACCATCTGCACGGCCATCGTGGTCTTGCCTGCGCCCTCGCTGCCGCCGAGCAGCACCAGCTCGCCCGACCGCAGGCCGCCGTCGAGGGTGGTGTCGAGCAGGTCGAAACCACTGGGCCAGACCTGCGCACCCGGGCGCGCCCCGCGCTTGAGCGACAGGTCGGCGTCCTGGAGCAGCGCCTGGACCGACTGCCGACGGTCCGGGCGATGCGACCCGCTGGCGTCGTCCCCACGTGCGCTCATGACCTCCATCCCACCACTGACCGCGGCGTGGTGCCACGCGTGCACCAGAACCCGCGGCGCGGACGCGTCACAGTGCGATGCCGACGTACTTCGTCTCGAGGTACTCGTCGATGCCCTCGAAGCCGCCCTCGCGACCGAAGCCGGACTGCTTGACACCGCCGAACGGAGCCGCCGGGTTCGAGACGATGCCCGTGTTCACGCCGATCATCCCGAACTCCATCGCCTCGGCCACCCGGATGACCCGGGTCTGGTCGTTGGTGTAGACGTAGCCGACCAGGCCGTACTCGGTGCCGTTGGCCTTGGCGACGGCATCCGCGTCGTCGGTGAAGGTGCACACCGGGGCGACCGGGCCGAAGATCTCCTCGCTGAGGCAGCGGCTGTCGGCCGGCACGTCGGCCAGCACCGTGGGCTGGTAGAACCAGCCGCGTCCCGCCACGGGGCCACCGCCGGTGAGCACCTTCGCGCCCTTGCCCACGGCATCCCTGACCAGCTCGTCGACGCCGTCGCGGGCCTTGGCGGTGATGAGCGGGCCGACGTCGACGCCCTTCCTGGTGCCCTTGCCGACGGTGAGCGCACCCATCCGGGCGGCCAGCTTGGTCGCGAACTCGTCGGCGAGCGACTCGTGCACGAAGAACCGGTTGGCGGCGGTGCACGCCTCACCGATGTTGCGCATCTTCGCGAGCATCGCGCCGTCGACGGCGGCGTCGACGTCGGCGTCCTCGAAGACGAGGAAGGGGGCGTTGCCACCGAGCTCCATCGACAGGCGCAGCAGCTGCTCGGCCGACTGCTCGACGAGCTTCTTGCCCACGGCCGTCGACCCGGTGAAGGTCAGCTTGCGCAGCCGCTCGTCGCGGATGACCGGCTCGCACACCGCCCCCGAGTGCATGGTCGTGACGACGTTGAGCACGCCGTCGGGCAGCCCGGACTCCTGCATGACCTGCGCGAGCAGCAGCATCGTCAGAGGCGTCTCGTGGGCCGGCTTGACGACCATGGTGCAGCCGGCGGCGACGGCCGGGCCGATCTTGCGGGTGCCCATGGCGAGCGGGAAGTTCCACGGCGTGATCATCAGGGTCGGGCCGACCGGCTGCTTCATGGTGAGCAGCCGCGAGGCACCGTTGGGTGCGACCGAGTACCGGCCGGAGATGCGCACGGCCTCCTCGGCGAACCAGCGGAAGAACTCGGCGCCGTAGGTGACCTCGCCCCTGGCCTCGGCGACCGTCTTGCCCATCTCCAGGCTCATCAGCGTCGCGAACTCGTCGGCGCGCGCGACGAGCGTCTCGAACGCGCGGCGGAGGATCTCGCTGCGGTCACGCGGCGCGGTGGCGGCCCAGCCGGCCTGCGCCTCGTGGGCGGCAGCCAGGGCGGCGAGGCCGTCGTCGGCGGTGGCGTCGGCACAGGTCGTCAGGGTGGCGCCGCTGCTCGGGTCGTGCACCTCGAAGCGTTCCCCCCTGCTCGCCTCACGCCAGGCGCCACCGATGAGCAGCTGCGTGGGCACCGAGCCGATGAGGGACTTCTGGGTGATGGCCATGGGGGCAATCCTCTCGCAGAGCTGGGGTCAGCGGTTCTCGAGGCCCCAGGGCGAGCCGTAGCCCTGCGGCTTGGGGGCAGCGAGCAGGTCGAGGAACGGCACGGCGTCGAACGCCTCCGGGCCGAGCACGCCTGACCCCGACCAGGTTCCGGCCGCCAGCAGCTCGAGCGCGACGACCGGGTTGACGGCCGTCTGCCAGACCACGCACTGGGCGTCGTAGTCGCGCATCGTGTCGGCGTTGTCGGACACGTGGTAGAGGTAGGTGCGGCGGGGCTGCCCGTCCTTGCCCGTGCCGGTGACCCACAGGCCGGCACAGGTCCTGCCCTCCATCCGCGGGCCGATGGTGGCGGGGTCCGGGAGCACGGCGGCCACCACGTCGCGCGGGCTGACCTGCACGCCCTTGACGGTGACCGGGTCGGTGCGGTCGAGGCCGAGGGTGTGCAGCGTGCGCAGGATCGTGATCATCTCCTCTCCCAGGCCGTACTTGAAGGTGACCTTGTCGGCCTCGACCCAGCGCGGCATCAGGAGCACCTCCTCGTGCTCGACGTGGACGCACTCGACGGGGCCGATCCCCTCGGGGACGTCGAAGACCTCGGGCTCGGCGAACGGCGGCAGCGTGAAGAAGCCGGCCTCGACGTCGAACGCGCCGTCGGCACCGAGGGCACGCTCACGCTCCCACACCACGGGCGGGTTGAGGCACTCCTCGATGATCGTCCACATCGAGAAGCCCGGCGCGAACACCTCGTTGCCGTCCTCGTCCCGGATGACCAGGTTGGCGCCGTCGCGGGTGCCGAGCTCGTCGATGTGGCTGAACAGGTGGTCGGCGGCGTACCGGGCGAACACGTCGGACAGGCCGGGCTCCACGCCGATGCCGACCAGGGCCAGGCGGCCCTCGGCCTCCCACTGCGCCGCCTGCGCCAGCTGGTCGTCGCCGAGCTTGACGCCGACCTTGGCGTACGGCTCGCTGGGGTGGCGGCTCGACAGGCTCATGGCCATGTCGAGGTAGTCCGCCCCGGCCGCGCGGGCGCCCTCGAAGATGGGCAGCACGAACCGCGGGTCGACCGCGTTGAAGACGTGCGTGGCACCCACCTCGCGGGCCAGCGCCTCCACCGCCGCGGCATCCGAGGCGTCGACCTGAGCCGCCCGGAAGCGGGTCTCGCCGTCATGCCGCGCGGTCACCGCGTCGACCGTGCGCTGCGCGCGGGAGAGGTCGTGGTCGGCGACCACCCAGGAGTCGAAGAAGGGACGTTCGGCGGCGATCCGGGCGGCGGCGTCACCGACACCACCGGCTCCGACCATCAGGACGTGCACGGGGACTCCCGTTCGCAGAGAGGGGTTTTCGGGCTACTTCTTGCGGGCGTTGCTCACGAGCTGGCCGACGACGACGAGGGCCAGTGCGATGACGAACATCGAGAATCCGATGACGTTGGCCTGGGCGGGGATGCCGCGCAGGTAGGAGATGTAGACGAACTTGGGGAAGGTCGTCTCGTTCCCGGAGACGAAGTTGGTGATGATGAAGTCGTCGAAGGACAACGAGAAGGCGAGCAGGGCCGCGCCGACGATGCCCGGGAGCACGAGCGGGAAGGTGATCTTCCAGAAGGTGCTGCCCGGCCCGGCGTAGAGGTCCTGGGCGGCCTCCTCGAGGCGCGGGTCGAGGCTCTGGAGGCGGGCCTTGACCGTGACGACGACGAAGCTGATGCAGAACATGATGTGGGCGATGACGATCGTCCAGAACCCCAGCTGCAGACCGACGTTGGAGAAGCCCTGAACGAAGATGGTGAGGAGGCTGGCGCCGAGGACGATCTCGGGCGTGGCCATCGGCACGAACACGAGCACGTTGCTCGTCGTGCGGCCCCGGAAGCGGTGCCGCACCATCGCGAAGGCCAGCAGGGTGCCGAGCGCCGTCGCCGCGACCGTGGCGATGACACCGATCTCGAGGGACTTCACGAGGGACTCGCAGACCCCCGGTGCGCCACACGGGTCCTGCCAGTGCTTGAGCGTGGGGCTGCCCTCGGGGTTCCACGTGATGTTGGACTTCTTGTAGTTGTTGAAGGAGAAGACGAACGTGTAGGCGACCGGGAGGAAGAGGTAGAGCAGCACCAGGAGTGCGGTGATCATCGCGAACCGGTTGCCGAGCCAGCGGGTCATACCAGCTCCTCGGTCCCGAAGCGGCGGACGTAGACGAAGACGAGGGCGAGGATCAGCGCCATCAGGGTGAACGACAGCGCGGCCGCCACGGGGAAGCCGCCGAGCACTCGGAAGAACTGGCTCTCGATGACGTTGCCGATCATCTTGGTGTTGTCGGAGCCGAGCAGCTCGGCGTTGACGTAGTCACCGGCGGCCGGGATGAAGGTGAGCAGGGTGCCGGCGAGTACGCCAGGCATGCTGATCGGGAGCGTCACCGTGCGGAACGTCGTGAAGCCGTTGGCGTACAGGTCGCCGCCCGCCTCGATGACCCTGGGGTCGGCCCGCTCGAGCGACGCGTAGATCGGCAGCACCATGAACGGCAGGAAGTTGTAGGTCAGACCCGCCACGACCGCGACCCACGTCTCGGTGATGCGGCCCCCGGGCAGGAGGTGCAGATAGTTCAGCGTCGAGGCCACCGGGCCCTCGTCGGCGAGGATCTGCCGCCACGCCACGGTGCGCAGGATGAAGGAGGTGAAGAACGGCGCGATGACCGCGATGAGCATGACGTTGCGCCAGCGCCCCGCCTTGAAGGCCATCGCGTAGGCCAGCGGGTAGGCCAGGCAGAACGCGAAGAAGGTTGCCAGACCGGCGAAGAGGATCGACCGGCCGAACTGCGGCGCGAAGTCGGTGAGGGCCGTGACGTAGTTGCCGAAGTTCAGGTCGCGGTAGTAGTAGCCGGGGTACCCCGGGAACTCCGACTGCAGGCTGACCGTGAACAGCTGGAGAAGCGGCACGACGAAGAAGACGAGCAGCCACAGGGCGCCGGGGAGCAGCAGGAGGTACGGCACCCACCTGCGGCCCTTGTGGTCGGGCTGCGGCACCGGTGCCGGGGTCTCCCCCGCAGCGGCGCTCACGTGGGTGAGGGCGCTCATCTCAGACCGCCTCCGCCGCCGCGCGGGCCTGGGCCTCGTCGACGGGCACACCGAACGCGTGGTACGGGTTCCAGCTGATCCAGACGTCGTCGCCGGGGCGCAGGTCGATCGGCTCGACGTCGAGGTTCTGCTCGTAGCAGCTCCACACGGCGCCGCTGGGGAGCCGCACGAGATACTGCGTCGCGACACCGGTGAAGGAGACGTCCAGGACGATGCCCCTGACGTCGTCACCGGCGCCCTCCGGTGCGGCGCGCAGGACGCGCACCTTCTCGGGGCGCACGCCGAAGGTCACCTCGCCGTCCTGTACCGCGCAGCGGGACAGCGGGATCTTGACCTTGGTGCTGTGCACCTCGGCGACGACGTGGTCGCCGTCGCGGTCGACGACCCGGCCGGAGCCGAGGTTGGACTGCCCGACGAAGTTCGCGACGAACGAGGTGCGCGGCAGGTCGTAGAGCTGCTCGGGTGCGCCCATCTGCTCGATGCGGCCGTGGTTCATCACGGCCACGGTGTCGGCCATCGTCATGGCCTCCTCCTGGTCGTGCGTGACGTGGATGAAGGTGAGGCCTACCTCGGTCTGGATCCGCTTGAGCTCGACCTGCATCTGGCGCCGAAGCTTGAGGTCGAGCGCGCCGAGGGGCTCGTCGAGGAGGAGCACCTCGGGGCGGTTGACGATGGCGCGGGCGAGGGCGACGCGCTGCTGCTGTCCACCCGACAGCTGGGCCGGCTTGCGCCCCCCGAGGTGCTCCATCTGCACGAGGGCGAGCGCCTCGTCGGCGAGCTTCTGCGCGTCTGCCGAACCCCGTCGCTTGGGGCCGAACATGACGTTGTCGCGGATGCTCAGGTGCGGGAAGAGCGCGTAGCTCTGGAACACCGTGTTGACCGGACGCTCGTAGGACCGGCTTCCCGTGAGGTCGGTGTCGCCGATGAACAGGCTTCCGCTCGTGGGCTGCTCGAGCCCGGCGACCATGCGCAGGGTCGTCGTCTTGCCGCAGCCAGAGGGCCCGAGCAGGGCGAAGAACGAGCCGCGCGGGACGACGAGGCTGAGGTCGTCGACGGCGGTGAACTCACCGAAGGACTTGGTGACGTCCTGGAGGCGCAGGTCCCCCTGGGCGTCGCGGAAACCGCTACCACTGTTGCGAGCCATCAGTTGCCCATCACCTTCTGCCACCTGGCGCTGTACTTCTGGTCCTCCTCGGGCGTGAGCGCCCGGAAGCCCGA
Source organism: Actinomycetales bacterium (assembly GCA_038210185.1). Classification (GTDB taxonomy): domain Bacteria; phylum Actinomycetota; class Actinomycetes; order Actinomycetales; family Dermatophilaceae; genus Fodinibacter. The sequence goes on along the minus strand of JBBQWX010000017.1, from coordinate 15,844 downwards.
GATGTTCTTGTCCGCGATGTACTCCACGCTGGGGAAGATGAACGGACTCTCGGCGAGGTCGGGGTCGGTCTTCGCGAGGATCTCCTGCGCGCCGACCACGGGGCAGACGTAGTTCACCCAGGCGGCGACCTCGGCGGCCACCTCCGGCTCGTAGTAGAAGTTCATGATCGTCTGGGCGTTGCGACGGTGCGGCGAGGTGATCGGCACCATCATGTTGTCGCTCCAGAGGGTGCCGCCGGACTCGGGGATCGTGAACTCCCAGTTGTCGTTCTCGGTCTCCGCGCGCAGGATGAACAGGTCACCGCTCCACACGATGCCGGCGATGGCGTTGCCCGACTTGAGGTCCTCCAGGTAGGAGTTGCCCTTGATCCGGCGGATGTAGCCCTCCTGCATGCGGCGCTCGACCTCGGCCACGGCCCTCTCGAACTCGGGATCGCCCCAGTCCGAGGAGGCGATGTCGACGCCCTGGCTCTGCATGACGAGGCCGACGGTGTCGCGGAACTCGCTGAGCACGACGATGCGGCCCTTGAGCTCGTCGGTCCACAGGTCGTCGAGGGACTTCAGCTCCGTGGTGACCTTCGTCTTGTCGTAGCCGATGCCGGCGAAGCCTGACTGCCAGGTCAGGGAGTTGTTGCGCCCCGGGTCGAAGCTGACGTCCTTGAGGCTGTCGAGGAGGTTGCCGGCGTTGGGTATCCGGATCAGCTCGAGCGGCTGGCACAGCTGCTCGCGGATGACGCGGTTGGCCATCCAGTCGGTGAAGGTGAAGATGTCGCGGCCGATGTCCTGCCCGGCCCGCAGCTGCGGCGCGATCTTGTTGAAGTACGCGTCGTTGTCCTCGATGTCCTCGCTGTAGGTCGCCTGGATGCCACTCTGCGCGATGAAGCGCTCGAGGGTCGGGTACTTCTTGGTCTCCTCGTCGTAGTCGAGGTAGGCCGTCCAGTTCGCCCAGCGCACGATCTTCTCGGTGTCCGAGACGTCGGTGGGCAGTGCGAGTGCGGCGGCTCCGCCGGAAGGGGGCGGGGGCGGCGCACACGCGGCGAGGGCTGCGGCGGCGCCGCCGATCGTCGCGGTGCCGAGCAGCGAACGCCGGGTGAGGTCGGAGGACCTCGCCGCGCGGACGAGCCCGCGGGTCAGGGGGTCGGCCGGGGGCCGCCGTCGCAGTGCCATCTGGGTGGTCCTCAGCTCTCGATGTTCGCCATGACGTGCTTGATGCGCGTGTAGTCCTCGAAGCCGTACATCGACAGGTCCTTGCCGTAGCCGGACTTCTTGTACCCGCCGTGGGGCATCTCGGCGACGAGCGGGATGTGCGTGTTGATCCAGACGCAGCCGAAGTCCAGCGCCGCCGACATGCGCATGGCTCGGCCGAAGTCCTTGGTCCACACCGAGGACGCCAGGCCGTAGTCGACACCGTTGGCCCACGCGAGCGCCTGCGCCTCGTCGGTGAAGCGCTGCACGGTGATGACCGGGCCGAAGATCTCGTTCTGGATCGCCTCGTCGTCCTGGCGCAACCCGGAGAGCACGGTGGGCTCGAGGTAGAACCCCTCGCCGAGGTCGTTGCGGCGGTTGCCCCCGGCGGAGACGGTCGCGTGCGACGGGAGCCGGTCGATGAAGCCGGACACGTGGGCGAGCTGGCGGGCGTTGTTGACCGGGCCGAACAGGGCGTCCTCGTCGTCCGGGAGCCCGACCGGGGCCGAGCTGCGGGCGTACTGGGCGAGCGCGGCCACGAAGTCGTCGTGGATGCCGGGCGCGGCGAGCACGCGCGTCGCGGCGGTGCAGTCCTGGCCGGCGTTGAAGTAGCCGGCGATGGCGATGCCCTCGACGGCCGCCTCGATGTCGGCGTCGTCGAAGACGACGACGGGGGCCTTGCCACCGAGCTCGAGGTGCACGCGCTTGACGTTGGGTGCCGCGCTCGCGGCGACCTCGGCCCCGGCACGCACCGAGCCCGTGATGGCGACCAGGCCCGGGGTGGGGTGCTCGACCAGCAGCCGGCCGGTGTCGCGGTCACCGGTGATGACGTTCAGCGTGCCGGCCGGCAGGAACGCGGAGGCGATCTCGGCCAGGCGCAGTGTGGTCTCGGGGGTGGTGTCGCTGGGCTTGAGCACCACGGTGTTGCCGGCGGCCAGCGCGGGGGCGATCTTCCACACGGCCATCAGCAGCGGGTAGTTCCACGGGGTGACCTGGCCGACGACGCCGATCGGCTCGCGGCGGATCCACGAGGTGTGGCCCTTCAGGTACTCACCCGCCGCCTTGCCTTCGAGCACCCGCGCCGCCCCGGCGAAGAACCGGAGCTGGTCGACCATCGGGGGGATCTCCTCGCTCGCGGTGAGCGCCCGGATCTTGCCGGTGTTCTCGGACTCGAGGGCGATGAGCTCCTCGGCGTGGGCCTCGATCGCGTCCGCGATCTTCAGCAGCGCCTGCTGGCGTTCGCTCGGCGTCGTGCGCCCCCACTGCGCGAAGGCCGTCTTCGCCGCGCCGTAGGCCGCGTCGACATCGGCCCGGCCGCTGACCGGCGCCGTGGCGACGACGGATCCGGTGGCCGGGTTGACGATGTCGGTGCTGGAATCGGTACGCCCGTCGACGTACTCGCCGGCGATGAAGTTGCGCAGGTGACGCTGACCGCTCATGTGCGTGGCTCCCCGAAGTGGGTGGTGGGACGGCATTGCGGGGGAACTCTAGACCCCGCTGTCGCGAAATCACTAGGGTTTCGTCCGGGAGATGGATGAAAAGTTGCATGTCGAGACAGCCACCTCAACGGATTCCGTTCTGGAGGGCCTTGCGCAGCGACCGAATCAGCGCCACGATGGCGCGGTGACCCGCACCACACCACCGGCCCGGCCCCAGCGCTCCACGTCCGAGACCCGGCTCGACGACGTCGCGAAGCGCATCATCGAGCTGCTCCAGGAGGACGGCCGGCAGTCCTACGCCGCGATCGCCAAGGCCGTCGGCCTGTCCGAGGCGGCCGTGCGCCAGCGCGTGCAGCGGCTGCTCGAAGCCGAGGTGATGCAGATCGTCGCCGTGACCGACCCCATCCAGGTGGGGTTCTCCCGGCAGGCGATGATCGGCATCCGGGCCGAGGGTGACCTGGTGGCGCTGGGAGATGCGCTGTCGGGCATGTCCGCGGTCGACTACGTCGTGACCACCGCCGGCAGCTTCGACATCCTCGCCGAGGTCGTCTGCGAGGACGACGACCACCTCCTGGACCTGCTGACCAACCAGATCCGCACCCTTCCGGGGGTCCGCTCCACCGAGACCTTCGTCTACCTGAAGCTGAACAAGCAGCACTACAACTGGGGAACCCGATGAGCACCTACCCGTCCGACGTGTGGGAGCCGAGCTCCGACCGCCGCACCGCCACCGGCGCTCTGTACTCCGACGCCGCGCGCGACCACCTGTGGATGCACTTCACCCGGCACTCGACGTTCGAGGACTCGGGCCTGGGCCACAACGTGCCGATCATCACGCGGGGGGAGGGCTGGACGATCTGGGACGACCGCGGCAACCAGTACATCGACGCCCTTTCCGGTCTGTTCGTCACGAACGTCGGGCACGGCCGCACCGAGATCGCCGAGGCGATGGCCACCCAGGCCCGCGAGCTGGCGTTCTTCCCGCTGTGGTCCTACGCGCACCCCCGGGCCATCGAGCTCGCGGAGCGACTGGCGCACCACGCCCCGGGCGACCTGAACCGGGTCTTCTTCACCACCGGTGGCGGTGAGGCGGTCGAGACCGCCTGGAAGCTGGCCAAGCAGTACTTCAAGCTCACCGGGAAACCGACCAAGCACAAGGTCATCTCCCGCTCGGTGGCCTACCACGGCACCCCGCAGGGCGCGCTGTCGATCACCGGTATCCCCGACGCGAAGGTGCCGTTCGAGCCCCTGGTGCCCGGCGGCCACAAGGTGCCGAACACGAACATGTACCGCGCCCCCGAGCACCTGCGTAATGACGAGAAGGCGTTCGGGCGCTGGGCGGCCGACCGCATCGCCGAGGCCATCGAGTTCGAGGGGCCCGACTCGGTCGCGGCCGTCTTCCTCGAGCCGGTGCAGAACTCCGGCGGCTGCTTCCCGCCCCCCGCCGGCTACTTCGAGCGGGTCCGTGAGATCTGCGACCGGTACGACGTGCTGCTCGTGTCCGACGAGACGATCTGCGCGTTCGGCCGGATCGGGTCGATGTTCGCCTGCTCGGACTTCGGCTACCAGCCCGACATCATCACCACCGCCAAGGGCATCACCAGCGGTTACGCCCCGCTCGGCCTGATGATCGCCAGCGACCGGCTCTTCGAGCCGTTCCGCCACGGCACGACCTACTTCCCGCACGGCTACACCTGGGGCGGGCACCCCGTCTCGTGCGCCGCGGCGATGGCCAACCTCGACATCTTCGAGCGCGAGGGCCTCAACGACCGGGTCAAGGAGAACGCCCCGGTGTTGAGGGCCACCCTCGACAAGCTGCTCGACCTGCCGCTGGTCGGCGACGTGCGCGGCGCCGGCTACTTCTACGGCATCGAGCTGGTCAAGGACAAGAAGACCCGCGAGACGTTCGACGACGACGAGAGCGAGCGCCTGCTGCGGGGGTTCCTCTCCAAGGCGCTGTTCGACGCCGGCCTGTACTGCCGCGCCGATGACCGCGGTGACCCCGTCGTACAGCTGGCGCCGCCGTTGACGATGGGCCCGGCCGAGTTCGACGAGATCGAGCGGCGACTGCGCAGCGTGCTCACCGAGGCCGAGAACCACCTCTGAGGTGGCCGGGGTCACCCCCGGTCCGATGACCGGGCCGCTGTGGTCGGACCTCCCCACGGCCACCCCGTCATCACCCGGGTCGAGCGGTGACCTGCCGCAGGGCGCGGAGGTCGTGGTGGTCGGCGGTGGCTTCACCGGCCTGTGGACCGCCTACTACCTGCTGCGCGCACACCCCGGGCGCGAGGTGCTGGTGCTCGAGGCCGAGCACGTCGGCTTCGGTGCGAGTGGTCGCAACGGCGGCTGGGTCTCCTCCCTGTGGCCGGTGGGTGCGGACACCTTGGACCGGCGCCACGGTCGCACCGCCACGCTGGCCCAGCTGGAGGCGCTGCGCGACACGGTCGACGAGGTCGGCAGGGTCGACACCGAGGAGGGCCTGGGCGCCGGCTTCGTCAAGGGCGGCGCACTGATGGTCGCGCGCACCGCGGCGCAGGAGCAGCGGGCCCGCGTGTCCGCCGCCCACTGCCCCGGCTGGGGCGACGGCACGGTCTGGCTGGATGCCGCGGCGACCCGGGAGCGGGTCCACCTCACCGGAGCGCGCGGTGCCACCTTCACCCCCCACTGCGCCCGGGTGCACCCGCGCCGGCTCGTCGACGGGCTCGCCGCCGCCGTGCGCCGGCTCGGAGGCCGCATCGTCGAGGGCGACCCCGTCGTGCGGACCGCCGACCGGGTCGTGGTGCTCGCCTCGGGGTCGAGGATCACCGCGGGCACCGTCGTCATCGCCACCGAGGGATGGACGGGCTCGCTGGCGGGGATGGCGCGCCGGGTGGCGCCGGTCTACTCGCTCATGGTCGCCACGGAGCCGATCGACGACGAGCGATGGTCGCGCATCGGGCTGGCCGACCACGAGGTGTTCTCCGACCACGGCCACGTGGTCATCTACGGCCAGCGCACCGACGACGGCCGGATCGCGTTCGGAGGCCGCGGCGCCCCCTACCACTGGGGGTCGCAGATCCGCCCCGAGTTCGACGGGGAGCCGGCGGTCTTCCACGCCCTGCGGGCCACCCTGCTCGACCTGTTCCCCCAGCTCGACGGCATCCGGTTCACGCACGCGTGGGGCGGCCCGCTCGGCATCGCTCGCGACTGGCACCCGTCGGTCACCTGGGACCCCGTGACACGCACGGGTCGTGCGGGGGGCTACGTGGGCGACGGGGTGGCCGCGAGCAACCTCGCCGGCCGCACGCTCGCCGACCTGGTCCGGGGCCGTGACACCGCGCTCACCGCACTGCCGTGGGTCGGGCACCGGTCGCCGCGTTGGGAGCCCGAGCCGCTGCGGTGGATCGGGGTCAACGCCGGCCTGCGACTGGCCACCCTCGCCGACCGCGAGGAGGCCGCGACCGGGCGACCCGCTCGACTCGGCGCACTCCTCGAGCGGCTCACCGGCCACTGAGCGACACCGCGGGTGGGTTCGGGCTCGTGCGCGAGATCGAGAGCCTGCCGGGCACCTGAGCGCCCTGCTCGCGCTGGCGCTTCTCGAGGCAGGGTTCGACGCGCGTTACCGCCCAGGACTCGCTGCGATCACATCCACTTCTGCGATGTAGGGCGCGTCGTAGGGTGCGCCTGGGCCCGGGTCGAGAGCGTGGAACGGATCCCCCGGGAGGCGGACCGCGACGACCCCCACCTGCGAATCACCCCGGTGTCGGACGGCTGTCAGCGGGGAGTCATCAGGACGACGCCGAGACACATCTCGTCGGTCGTGCCCTCGCCCCACGCGACGTAGCGGTCCTCGGTGCCCTTGAACGCCGGCAGCAGGTCGCGCAGACCCTGGTCGTGGGTGCACGTCACGGTGATGGTGTCACCGGGGCCGACGTCGACGGGCTTCTTCAGCGCAATGCTGGCCTGGTCGTCGAAGTTCCACGTCGGGATGTCGAGCACGCGCCTCGCCTCGGACGTGCCCTTGTTGACGTCGACCGTGATGGCCCGGCCGAGCAGGTGCATGTGGCCGGCGACCGACCGGATCGTGGCGGCGGAGCGGATCGGCCTGGTGCAGCTCTGCACGGGGTCCGACTTCACCGGGCCACAGAGCAGGTGGACCAGGTCGGCGGTGGCGGGATCTTCGGCGAAGCGCTTCTTGAGGTCGGCCACGGCGAGCGTGCGGTTGCACAGGCCCTTGGTTCGGTTGTCCCGACACGGCAGCTCGACCGGTGCGGGCAGCAGCATGGTCTGCAGCGCCTGCTTGTGCGACCCCTTGGCGTCGGACAGTCGCAGGCGCACGGTGCTGCGGTCGGTGCCGCTACCGGCGAGCAGGTTGTAGTGCATCTGCACGACGAGCTGGGTACCCGCGGCGAGGGGGATGCCGATGTCGTCGGCCATCACGCGCTCGCCGCCACCCGGCGCCCAGGCACCCACCCAGTCGGCGTTGTCGAGGTCACCACCGGCCACCCCAGCGATTCCGGCCCCGCCGAAGCAGGTGTAGCCGTCGCCAGGGTCCTTCGCGTCGAGTGCGCGGGCCTGCGCGACGTCCTCGGGCTCGACCTTGGACACGATGACGTGGTGCACGATCGCAGCGTTGTCGGGAGCGATCTGCACGCCGCTGACGAGCTGGTCGGTGTCGAAGCCAGGGTCGACCACGAAGCACCGGTAGTCGTCGGTGCCCGCGCCCTGGGGGGCCTTGGGCGTGTAGGCCGACGAGAGCCTGATGTTCTGGAACCGCTCACCCTCGCGCAGCGGGACGTCCTTGGCCGCGGGCTCGGCCGCGGAGGTCGACGGCGATGCGGCGTGCGTCGTGGCATGCGTGCCGGCGGTGCCGGCGGTGCGCAGCCCGGCAGGAAGGTCGGACTCGCTACCGCACCCCGTCAGGAGCAGCGCCAGGGCAGCGGTGACCGCGGGCAGGCTACGTCGCACCAGCACAGCGTAGACGGGTCAGGCCGTCGCGGCGGCCAGCTGTCCGCAGGCGCCGTCGATGTCAGAGCCCCGGGTGTCACGCACCGTCGTCGGGATGCCGTGCGCCCGCAGCCGCTCGACGAACTGCTGCTCCACCCCACGCCGTGACGCGGTCCACTTCGACCCGGGAGTGGGGTTGAGCGGAATGGGGTTGACGTGCACCCATCCTCGGCCGCGGGCGACCAGCTTCTCGCCGAGCAGGTCGGCCCGCCAGGCCTGGTCGTTGATGTCGCGGATCAGGGCGTACTCGATGCTCACCCGGCGTCCGGTCGCCTCGTAGTAGCGGAACGCGGCGTCGATCGCCTCGTCGACCTTCCACCGGGTGTTGATCGGCACCAGCTCGTCGCGCAGCTCGTCGTCGGGCGCGTGCAGTGACAGAGCCAGGGTCACCGGAACTCGCTCCTCGGTGAGCCTGTCGATACCGGGCACCAGCCCGACCGTCGACATCGTGATGCCGCGGGCCGAGATGCCCAGCCCCGACGGGGCCGGCTCGGTGAGCCTGCGGATGGCTCCGATCGCGGCCTTGTAGTTGGCCAGCGCCTCGCCCATCCCCATGAACACGACGTTGCTGACCCGGCTCGGCCCGGCCGGCTCCCCCTCCGACCCGACGGCCTCGTCGCCCAGACCCGCGCCCTCGGGGTGCGCGCCCCCCATCGCCGGCAGCTCACCACGCCGAAGGAGCCGAGCGGCGTGGACGACCTGCTCGACGATCTCGGCTGTCGACATGTTGCGGGTGAGACCCTCCTGGCCGGTGGCGCAGAACGGGCAGTTCATCCCGCAGCCGGCCTGGCTCGAGATGCACACCGTGACCCGGTTGGGGTAGCGCATGAGCACCGACTCGACGAGGGCGCCGTCGAAGAGGCGCCACACCTGCTTGATGGTGGCACCCCGGTCGGCCGTCAGGCTGCGCACCGGGGTGAGCAGGGTCGGCAGCAGGTCCGTGACGAGGTCGTCCCGGACCGCTTTGGGCAGGTCGGTCATGTCCTCGGGCCGGTCCACGAGCCGCTCGAAGTAGTGGGTGGACAGCTGACCGGCCCGGTAGGCCGGGTGGCCCAGTGCCGTGGCCGCCTCGCGCCGCTCGGCGAGGGTGAGGTCGGCGAGGTGGCGCGGGGGCTTCCCGCGCCGTGGTGCCGTGAAGGTCAACTGGCCGGGGGCAGGGCGGGGGCTGGAGGTCTCTGACATGGTCAGACGATTGTCTCAGGTGGCGGGCACAGCATCCCGGAACGGACCCGCGGTGACCACCGCGCGCGTCGCGGGGTGACCCACGACCGATTCCTCGCGTTTCGCGGCGGGCAGGTTACCTGAACCTCTACCGTGGACCTGTCTCGTTTCGCAGGGGAACGAGTGCAGGGAAATGGAGAACGGCCATGGGCCTGTTCGATCGCTTCACGACGTCGGCGACCCAGAAAGCGGAGATCACTTCGCCGGACGCCGTGACGAAGCTCGACCCGACACAGATGCGTCTGGTCCCGGACGTCGATGACGAGGCCGGCGACTTCGAGGTCTCGGTGCGTGAGCACCTCGAGCGCCTCACCGCAGTTGCCGACTCCGATACCGCCTCCCTCACGACCGAGGAGTTCGAGGCCGCACTGACGTCGCGGCTCGTCGGCGCCGAGCGCATCCATTCGACCGGGCTCGGCTTCTCGTACGCCACGCCCTTCGCCGACCACGTGCACGAGGTGCTCACGCTCGACCTGCCCACGGTGGTCGTCACCCTGCCCGACTCACGCATCGCCGAGACCGGCCGCCGCGTGCCGAGCCTGGTCAACCGTGGCCGCAGCAACCTTCTGGACCTGCTGCAGACGGCGCCGGTCGACGTGCACCGCATCGGTGAGGGCGGCCGCAGTGTCTATGCCCTGATGAGCGACTCCCCCTACACCGCGAGCTTCGCGCGCTTCCTCGACGAGGCCGCCCGTCGCTGGCTGCCCGACGCCGACGACCGCAACGGCTTCGTCTTCGCCCTGCCCTACCGGCACGCGATGCTCATCCAGCCGTGCTCGACGCCCGCTCAGATCCGTGACGCCCTCGACCTGGTTCCCGAGTACGCCGAGCGGATGAACGCCGACGGCGTGAGCCCGCTGTCGCTGCACACCTACCACTGGCTCGGTCGGCAGATGACCTGCCTCACGACCGAGGAGGCCGACGGGTCGATCACGATCCGCCCGAACGACGTCCTCGAGCAGCAGCTCGGGATGGGCCGCCGGGCCGGCTGACGCCGCGGCCGCAGGGCGATCTCGGCGGTCAGGCGAGCGGCACGAACCACAGCATCAGCGCCCAGGCGATGGGTGCCACGATCACCAGCGAGTCGAGCCGGTCCATCAGTCCGCCGTGCCCGGGCAGCAGCGCACCCATGTCCTTGATGCCGAGGTCGCGCTTGATGCTGGACTCGATGAGGTCTCCCAGCGTCGCCGCAGCCGCGGCTACGGCACCGAGGATCGCTCCTGCCCACCAGAGCCCACCGAGCACCACCGGGAGCGAGATCGCCCCCACGGCGGCGCAGGTGAGCACCGACCCACCGAAGCCCTCCCAGGACTTCTTGGGGCTGAGCGACGGTGCCATGGGGTGGCGTCCGAAGGTGGCTCCCACGGCATAGCCGCCGATGTCGGAGAAGGCGCTGACGAGCACGAAGACGACGATCCGCTGACGCCCATCGGGCGCCGAGAGCATCATCGAGGCGAAGCCGCCCAGGAAGATCGGGTAGAAGGCGACGAGCGCGGAGGCGCTGAGGTCGCGGGCCGCCCCGGTTAGGCCGTCGGCCACGCGCCAGACCAGCAGACCCACGATCGTCAGGCCGAAGGTCACCACGAGGGCCTCGGGGCCACGCAGGTAGGCCGAGACGAGCATGCCGACGGACCCGAGGAGGAGAGGCACGAGCGGGACGAGCATGCCGCGGGTGGCGATCGCCCGGCGCAGCTCCCAGGCGCCGTAGGACACGGCGAGCACCACCACCACCAGGAAGGCGGCAGGGCCCACGACCAGGGTGCCCACGACGAGCCCGGCGAGGAGGAGCCCCACCCCCACCGCTGCCTTGAGGTCGCGCCCGGCTTTCGGCGGTGCGTCGGTAGGCTCGATGGGCTGGGTGGTGTCGGCAGGCGCGTCGGTCATGGTCGTGGGCGCTCAGACGTCGAGGAGCTCGGCCTCCTTGTGCTTGAGCAGGTCGTCGATCAGGTCGACGTGCCTCTTGGTGACCGTCTCGAGCTCCTTCTCCGCACGGGAGCCCTCGTCCTCGCCGACGTCGCCGTCCTTGACGAGCTTCTCCAGGGTGGTCTTCGCGTGGCGGCGGATGTTGCGCACCGAGATCTTGGCGTCCTCGGCCTGGGTGTGCGCCATCTTGACGTACTCGCGGCGCCGCTCCTCGGTGAGCAGCGGCATCACGCAGCGGATGATCGTGCCGTCGTTGCCCGGGTTGATGCCGAGGTCGGCCTGCTGGATCGCCTTCTCGATGGCGTGCATCGAGGACTTGTCGAACGGGCTGATGATGATCGTGCGCGCCTCGGGGTTCTGGAAGGACGCGAGCTGCTGCAGCGGGGTCGGCGCGCCGTAGTAGTCGACCAGGAGCTTCTGGAACATGCCGGGGTGGGCGCGCCCGGTGCGGATGCCGGCGAAGCCCTCCTTGGCGACCTCGACGGCCTTCTCCATCTTCTCCTCGGCGTCGAACAGGGTCTCGTCGATCATCGGGGCGGCTCTCCTTCACATCAGCCACGCGGCGAGCGTGGCGGTCGGGTCCAGTGTGTCAAACGGGTGGGGCGTGCGTGCCCACTCGGCGGGCGAGCCGTGCGGCGCTGCTCAGCCGGCGGAGACCAGCGTGCCGATGCGCTCTCCCCGCAGCGCCCGGGTGATGTTGCCGTCACCCTCCATGCCGAAGACGACCATCGGCAGGTTGTTGTCCATGCACAAGCTGAAGGCCGCCGCGTCGACGACCTTCAGGCCACTGCGCAGGGCGTCCTCGAAGCTGACCCGTTCCAGCTTGCGCGCGCCGGGGTGGGTGCGCGGATCGGCGTCGTACACCCCGTCGACGCCGCTCTTGCTCATCAGCACCACGTCGCACTTGCACTCCAGAGCGCGCTGGGCGCTCACGGTGTCGGTGGAGAAGTACGGCATCCCGGCGCCGGCGCCGAAGATCACGACCCGGCCCTTCTCGAGGTGACGGATCGCGCGGCGCGGGATGTACGGCTCCGCGACCTGCCCCATGGTGATCGCGCTCTGCACCCGGGTGTCGATGCCCTGCTTCTCCAGGAAGTCCTGCAGGGCCAGGCAGTTCATCACGGTGCCGAGCATGCCGATGTAGTCGGCGCGCGCGCGGTCCATGCCCTTCTGCTGCAGCTCGGCGCCACGGAAGAAGTTGCCTCCGCCGACGACGACCGCGACCTCGATGCCCTCGCGCACGGCCGCCGCGATCTGCTGGGCGATGCCTCGCACCACGTCGGGGTCGACCCCCACCTTGCCGCCACCGAACACCTCGCCGGAGAGCTTCAGGAGCACCCGCCGGGCCGAGGGTGCGGGGGCGACAGAGGGTGCTGCCTCGGTCAGGGCGTGCGTGGTCACGGGGCCTCCTGGGCGGTGGTGCGGGGTCGCCCGATCCTTTCACAGGCGGCGTGCCGCCGAACCTCGAGCGCGCCGGTGACACCGGGTGCCCGCCGCCCGCGGCGTGCTTCACCAGCCGGCGTTGCGGAGCATGAACTCGGTCTCGGTGTCGCGCCCGCCCTGGGGGTCGGGCGGTGGGTCGACGTCCTGGGTGGCCACCATGTCCTCCGGGCGCACCCGAGGCAGGTCGACGTGCACCCGGTGCTCGAGATCGGCCCGCTGCTCGGTGCCTGCCTTCGTGCGTTCGCCGTGACCCACGGTGACCACCTCCCGGCCCCAGTATGCGCGCCCCTGACCGGCCGCTGGCAGGGTGCGCGCATGGAGCAGCCATGACACCGGCCTCACCCTCGCCTCGTGCACGACTTCTGCACGGGCAAGGTGGGCGACGTGCGCAGCGCCACGATTGACGCCAAGCCCCGGTAGACGCCCGCGTCGTGCACCAGGGCGGCTTCCCGCCCGCGTCGTCCACAAGGCGGCGTCCCGCCCGCGTCGTGCACCAGGGCGGCTTCCCGCCCGCGTCGTGCACCAGGGCGGCTTCCCGCCCGCGTCGTGCACCAGGGCGGCTTCCCGCCCGCGTCGTCCACAGCGCCTGGCCTTCCTCGGCGGGCGTCGGTGGACACCTGTACGATTCTTCCATGGTCCTAGGCACCGCCGCCGACGACGCCGAGCGCACCACGAGCTCGGCGCCGGAGGCCGTCGCGGCCTTTCGCCGGTGGCTGTCCTCGATCGACGTCGACGGGCTGGGCGACCGCGACCGGGTGGACCTCGTGGCCGAGCTCGAGCGGGTCAAGGGCGCTGCCGCCGCCGCGCAGGCGCGCGCGACGCATGCCCTGCGCGTGTCGCGAGAGGCGGTGGCGCCCCAGGACGTCGCCCGCTCCGTCGGGTCCGAGGTCGCCCTGGCGCGGCGCCAGTCACCCACCCTGGGCGACCGGTACGTCGGTCTGGCCCGGGCCCTCGTCACCGAGATGCCGTGCACCATGCAGGCACTCGACCGCGGCGAGTGCTCGGAGCGGCACGCCGTCCTCATGGTTCAGGTGACCAGCGTGCTCTCCGTGGAGCACCGCGCGGAGGTCGACCGGCGAGTCGGTCCGCTGCTCGGCCGCCTGGGTCTGCGGGGTGCCGAGCACGCTGCACGTCGGGTCGCCGCCGAGCTCGACGCCGCGGCCGTGGTGCGACGCATGGCGGATGCCGCCCGTTCACGCCGCGTCACCGTGCGCCCCGCTCCCGACGGCATGGCCTACCTCACCGTCCTCGGGCCCATGGTCGAGGTCGTCGGGGCCCACGCCGCCCTGCGGCGGCGGGCGCAGGACGTGACCGGTGGTCTGTGCCCCGAGGAGGCTCCCGAAGGACGCAGCGCCGGTGCCATCGCCTCGGACACGGCCCTGCGGTTGCTCTCCGGTCGAGCCGTCGGCCAGCCACAGCCGGTCGAGGTGCATCTGGTCATGACCGACCGGGCTCTCCTCGGGACCGGCAACTCCGAGCGCTCGACGTCGGAGCCCGCCCGCGTCCCGGGTGCCGGTTCGCTGCCCGCCCCTGTCGCACGGGCACGGTTGCGCGGGAACGATGCCGTGGCCGGGTCTGTGGCCGTGTGGCTGCGGCGGCTGTACACCACCCCCGACGGGCGCGACCTGGTGGCCATGGACTCCCGCCGACGCACGTTCTCGGGTCTGCTGCGTCGTCTGCTGGTGCTGCGCGACGACGTCTGCACGACGCCGTGGTGCGAGGCACCGATCGCGCACGCCGACCACACCACTGCGGCACGGGACGACGGCGACACCAGCTTCGACAACGGCCGGGGCCGGTGCGCCCGCTGCAACTACGGCAAGGAGGCGCCGGGGTGGGCCGTCCGCGTCGGCCCTGCGTCCACCTCCTGCCCCTCGGACGGCCGGGGTCGTGCCGAGCGGGCTCCTGACGAGGTGACCGTCACGACGCCCCTCGGGCGGCGCTACGCGTCCGCTCCACCGCCCTTGCTCGGCTGGGGGTCCGACACGTCACGTGCCACCCCTGCCGAAGCGCGCGCCGTCGGAGGCGTGGGCCCGTCGGCTGCCGACCTGCGGCGCCGTCGTCGCCTACTCAGCACCGGCACCACCCTGAGCCGGCACCGATACCGCCGTTCCCAGGACCTGTGGAAGAACTTGTGTCGCTACCTCACCTGAGGTCGCCCGGCGAGAAGCCGGATGCCGCCCGCTCGTGGTGAGCGGACGACATCGCGATGCTGCGTGGTGCGGCGGGGTTTCAGCCCCCGACGCGGAAGCGCACGAAGCCCTTGGCGTCGGCTCCGGCCTCCTGCAGAACCTTGGCGACGGTCTTCTTCGGCTCCTTGGCGAACGGCTGCTCGAGCAGGACGTTCTCCTTGAAGTACCCGTTGACCCGGCCCTCGACGATGCGGGAGAGGGCGCCCTCGGGCTTGCCCTCCTCCTTCGCGGTGGCCTCGGCGACGCGGCGCTCGTTCTCGACCGTCTCGGAGTCGACCTCGTCGCGGGTGAGCACGCTCGGGCTGAACGCGGCGATGTGCATCGCGACGTCCTTGGCCGTCTGCTCGTCGCCACCAGCGGTCGCCACCAGCACGCCGATCTGCGCGGGCAGGTCGGGGCTGGTCTTGTGCAGGTAGGACACGACGTGCTCGCCCTCGAGGCGGGCCACACGCTTGACCTCGATCTTCTCGCCGATGGTGGCGTTGGCCTCGTCGAGCAGCTCCTTGACGGACTTGCCGTCGGAGAGCGTCGACGCCAACAGCGCGTCGGCGTCGGCCGACTTGGTGGCGACGGCCTGGGTGAGCACCTGGTCGGCCAGGGCGCCGAAACGCTCGCCCTTCGCGACGAAGTCGGTCTCGCAGAGCACCTCGACGAGGGTGCCCTCACCGGTGCCGGCCTTCGCCGTGACCAGGCCGTTGGACGCGGTGCGGCCCTCGCGCTTCGTGACGCCCTTGAGGCCCTTCACGCGCAGGATCTCCTCGGCTTGGGCCATGTCGCCATCGGCCTCGTCGAGGGCGCGCTTGACGTCCATCATTCCGGCCGCGGTCTTTTCGCGCAGCGCCTTGATGTCAGCGGCGGTGTAGTTCGCCATGGGGGATATCGCTCTTTCTCGTGCGGGTCGGGCAGTGCGAGCGGGGGTCAGGCCTGCTCGGCGGGGGCGTCGCCGTTCGCCGGGGTGGCCTCGGTGGCCGCGGCCTCGACGGCCTCGACCACCGGTGCGTCGAGCGCCTCGGCGACGAGAGCCTCGAGGGGCTCCTCGGCAGCGGCCTCGCCAGCCTGGGTGGCCCCGGTCTCGGCGGGGGCTACCTCGGTCTCGGCAGGGGCAGCCTCGGTCTCGGCGGGGGCAGCCTCGGTCTCGGCGGGGGCAGCCTCGGCGGCCTCCGGCGTGGCCTCGACGGCAGGGGCGGCGGCGGTCTCCCCGGCCTCCGGGGCGACCGAGTCGGCGGTCGGGGCGGCGTCGCCACCGAGCAGCTCGCGCTCCCAGTCGGCCAGCGGCTCGTCGGCGGCGACGTCGTCACCGGCGGCGGGCCCACCGGCGCGGGCGATCAGGCCCTCGGCGACGGCATCCGCGATGACGCGGGTGAGGAGGGTGACCGAACGGATCGCGTCGTCGTTGCCCGGGATCTTGTAGTCGACCTCGTCGGGGTCGCAGTTGGTGTCGAGGATCGCGATGAC
>JBBQWX010000016.1:0-41553 GCA_038210185.1 Actinomycetales bacterium | reverse complement strand
ACCGTCAGCTGCTTGGTGTTCGTTGAGTCATAGTCGCGTGCTTCGGCGCCTCCGTGCTCGCCCTTCTCGACGTAGACCTCATAGTCCAAGGCCCGCGCGTCCAGCGGCACTCGGAAGTAGTTGCCCTGATCGGTCGCCTGGATGACCTCCTCGCGCGTCAGCAGGGTCTCGTACATCTTTTCTCCGTGTCGCATCCCGATCGTGCGCACCTCGGGTTCACCATGGCCGAGGACCCGAGAGACCGCTCGGGCCAAGGTGCCGACGGTGCTCGCCGGCGCCTTCTTGACAAATAGGTCACCCGGTTGAGCATGGAGGAACGCGTGCTCGACCAGGTCCACCGACTCTTGGAGGGACATCAGGTACCGAGTCATGGACGGCTCCGTGACGGTAAGGGCACGTCCCTCTTCGAGCTGCCGGACGAAGAGCGGAATGACCGAGCCTCGTGAGTACATGACGTTCCCGTACCGCGTGATGGCGACCGTGGTGGGCGACTTGGGCTGACTGCGGGCGAAGGCTTGGGCGGTCTTTTCCATGAGGGCCTTGGACATCCCCATGGCGTTGACCGGGTAGACGGCCTTGTCCGTGCTTAGGCAGACCACGGAGCGCACCCCGTTCCGGTGCGAGGCATCGATGACATTCTTACTTCCAATCACGTTGGTCTTCACCGCCTGGTCGGGGAAGAACTCGCACGACGGCACCTGCTTGAGGGCCGCCGCGTGGAAGACGAAATCAGCGCCGGTGACGGCATCCGCGACGCTGTCGTAGTCCCTGACGTCGCCGACGAAGAACTTCACCCGCGGGTCGCCGAGACGCTGACGCATCTCGTCCTGCTTGGCCTCGTCGCGGCTCAGAACGTTGATGCGGGCGACGCCGAGCGACAAGAGGCGGCGGACCATGGTCGATCCGAACGAGCCGGTACCGCCGGTGATTGTAATGGTGGCGCCTGAAAAGCCATTCATCGTCTTCCGTCCTCCTGGGCGTTCACAAGCATGGTCTCAAGTCGGCGTGCCCCAACGCTCTCCGAGAAGGTTCGCTGGAAGCACTCCCGTGCGGCCTTGCCCGTCCGAGTGAGCGCGTCATCGGGCATTCGCGCCAATCGAGTGATCGCGGCCGCGGTGGCCGTGCGATCTCCCGGTTGGGCCGCGAGCCCCGCGTCGTTGGACTCGATCAGCTCGGCGGCGTCGCCCGCGACGTGAGCCAGCACCGGTCTACCGGCCCTCAGAGAGGCCTGCACCTTGCTGGGCATCGTGGCCCGAAGCAACGGAGTGTCCCGCAGCGAGACGACTAGAACATCGGCCGCCGCGAGGAACTGCGGAACCAGTGACTCCTCGACCGAGGGACGCATGTGTACGTTGGGGAGGGTGCGGGTGCGCCGTTCGAGCTGCTCGCGCTCGATGCCGTCTCCTAGCAGCACCAGGGTTGCCTCCGGCACGAGTGCGAAGGCGTCCACGAGGTCAGCGAGCCCTTGAAGCCCGCCGAGGTTCCCCGCGTAGAGGAAGAGGCGACCCCGTGTAGGCAGGCCAAGCTCACTACGAGGCGCCTGGCGGGTGGGCGCCTCTTCGGGCAGCCAGTTGGGGGTCCACTCGATCTTGTCTTGCGGGACGCCACGTTCGGCCAGGACCTGCGTCATGCCCGGGGAGATGACCCCGATCCTGGACGCGTGCCGGTACGAGGCCTTGACGTAGGACTCCAGAGCGCGGTGCGCGACTCGGGCGCCGACGCCGTTCACCATTCCGCTTCCGCTGACCGAGTCCGGCCATAGGTCCTGGATCCACAGACACGTCGGCGCTCGCCTGCTGGGCCTTGCCAGTTGCGCCGGGACCGCTGCGGTCGCGGGGGAGGAGTACACCAACCAGACGTCGGGGGGCGGAATTCTGTTGGCGGACACCACCGTCGCGCTGGCGGCATAGCTGAGGTAGTTCGCCATCCGCCGCCCTGCGTTCGAGTCATGGCTCGGATAGACCACAGTGCGGTGCACCGCCACCCTGTCCGTCAGCTCTTCGCGTTGGTAGATCCGCTGTTCCCAACCGTCGTAAAGGACCCCCGTCGGGTAGTTGGGGAAACCGGTCAGGACATCGACGTCGTGGCCGAGCGACGCCAAGCTGGTAGCGGTGCTCTTAGACAGCGCTGTACCTCTCTCAGGCGGGAACCACTGAGTGACGAACGCGATCCTCATCTGGCCGGCACGCCCTTGACGACGGAAGCATCGGGAAGGTCCCTGGTCACCACGGCGCCGGCGCCTACGACAACGTCGCGACCGAGCGAGCGGCCTTCAAGCACTACCGCGGACGCACCAACGAGGGTGCGGTCACCGACGGTCACGGACCCGGACAGGCACGCTTGCGGGTTGAGCCGGACGTGGTCACCGAGCACGGCATCGTGGCCCACGGTGGCGTTCTGGTCCACCTGCAGGTGTCTACCTGCGCGAATGCTCGTGCTCAGCCGGGCCCCTGCGGCGATGACCGTCCCCGCCCCCAGGGCGACGTCCGGCCCCACAGTGGCGTCGGGATGTACCAGGGTGGCCCACCGCGCGTCGGGGTGAACCGCGTCGATGCGCGCCCGGATGGTGGGCGATCCGATCGCCAGCACGGCGTGCGCATCGAGGAAGGGCAGGTCGCGCACGGCGCCAATGACCTGTTGCCCTGCGGCGAGCAGGGCGTCGGTGTTGGCCACCGAGGGTCCGTCGTCGAGTACACCCACCAAGTCCCAGGTTTGGGTCACCGCGTTGATCGCTGCGACGATCGCCGCGACCTCGCGCCCGAACCCGCCGACGCCAATGATGACAAGCCGCCTCACGCACGGACCTCGTGCGACGCGGGGGCGAATTCGGGCATGGTGGCCGTGCCCTGGCCGGATACACCTGTTCGGGCGAGAACCGCCTTTGCCGTGCGGCCCAAGATGCGCAGGTCGAGTGCAAGGGACCGGGTGTCGACGTACTCGACGTCGAGGGCCAGCCTGCGTTCCCAGGTCGTCGCGTTGCGACCCTCCACCTGTGCGAGGCCGGTCAGCCCGGGCCGGACATCGTGGCGCCGGGCCTGCTCGGGGGAGTATCGGTCGAGGTAGCGCACCAGGAGAGGCCGCGGCCCCACCAGCGACATCTGGCCCCTCACCACGTGGACCAGCGCTGGCAGCTCATCGAGGCTCGTCGAGCGGAGGAACGCGCCCAGAGGCGTCATCCGCTCGTCGTCGGTGACCAAGCCCCGAGCGGCATCCGGGTCCACCATCGTCCTGAACTTCACCATCTCGAACGGCACCCCGTGCAACCCTGGACGCTGTTGCCGGAAGAGCACGGGGTTACCCAACTTTGCTCGAACGAGCAGGGCGACGCACACCTGGACCGGCAGGCTGAGCACCAGCGCCGGTACCCCTAAGGCGAGGTCCAACAGGCGCTTGCTGTCAGTCATGTGAAGGCACCGCGGGAACCCGTTGGCGCAGCGAGTCCAGTATGGCAGCGATCACCCGGTCGACGTCGTCATCGCTCATGCCGGAGCCACTAGGAAGTGCGACAGCGGTGCCGAACAACCGTTCGCTGGCGCCGGTGATGAAGGAACGGCACGCGCGGTGGACCGCCTGCAGGTGCATGGGTTTCCACAGGTGGCGCGCCTCGATGTCGAGCGCGTTCAGGTCGGACACGACGTCGTCGGCTGATGTGCCCTCAGGGAGCGTGATGCAAGTGAGCCAATGGTTGTCGCCGCTGTCGTCGAGCCCCTCCTTGCGCGCCAGGACTTGGAGGCCGGGAACGGCCGCCAAGGCTGCGGCATACCGGTCCCGGATCTCACGCCGGCGCGAGATCATGACGTCGAGCCGTGACAACTGGGCGATGCCCAGCGCGGCGAGCAGGTTGGAGAGTCGGTAGTTGTATCCGATCTCGCTGTGCTCGTACCACGGCGCTGGGTCGCGGGCCTGGGTGGAGAGATGACGCGCCCGCCCGAGCAGGTCAAGGTCGTCACTGAGCAGCATGCCGCCGCCCGAGGTGGTGATGATCTTGTTGCCGTTGAAGGACAGCGCAGCCGCTCGGCCGAAGGAGCCTGCGGCTTTGCCGTTACGGGAGGCGCCCAAGGCCTCCGCCGCATCCTCGAGGAGCGGGATGCCACGCTCGCGGAGCGCCGGCGCGATCACCGCGTGGTCGGCGACGCGCCCGAACAAGTCCACGGTCATGACGGCGCAGACGTCGCTACCCTCTGCCGAGAGGGTGTCGACTGCTTCAAGGAGAAGGCCGGGGTCGACGTTGCCGTCATTGGGGTCGGCGTCGACGAAGACGGGCTCGGCGCCGGTGTAGACGACGGCGTTGGCTGACGCCGCGAACGTCATGGTCGGGACGACGACCACCCGTCCGGGAGCGGCGCCGAGGTCCAGCAGTGCCAGGTGGAGCGCCGCCGTGCCCGACGACAGGGCCAACGCACCGGCGACTCCGACGCGCTCTGCGACCTCCGCCTCGAAGCGGTCGACCATCGGGCCGAGGGGAGCTACCCAGCCGGATCGCAGGGCCTCGAGGACCAGGTTCTCCTCGTGCTCGGTGATGTCGGGCTTGGAGAGGTAGATCCGGTCGCTCATGAGGCAATGCTCGAGAGCGCGACGCTCCCGCGGCGGAGCATCCACTCACGGATCTGGACGTCCTCGAGTCCCTCGTGCAGGTCGACGTGGTGGGCCTCGAGGGTCGGCACTCGCACCTGCGAGATCAGCGGGTGGGCCGAACGCTCGATCTCCTCACCGGGGGTGAAAAGCTCTTCGGTGAGCTTCTCGCCGGGGCGCAGGCCGGTGAAGACGATCTCGACGTCGGTGCGGCTGGACATGTCGATCAGGGTACGGGCCACTTCGACGATCTTCACGGGGGAGCCCATGTCGAGCACCATCACCTCGCCGCCGCGACCCAGGACGCCGGCCTGGAGCACGAGCTGGCAGGCCTCGGGGATGAGCATGAAGAAGCGCTCGACGTCGGGGTGGGTGACGGTAACGGGGCCACCGCGGCTGATCTGCTCGAGGAAGGCCGGAACCACCGAGCCGCGCGAGCCCAGCACGTTGCCGAAGCGCACGCTGATGTAGCGACCGCAGCCCTGGCCGTTGAAGCTGGCGGTGAGTCGCTCTGCCACCCGCTTGGACCAGCCGAGCACGCAGGTGGGCCGGGCCGCTTTGTCGGTGGAGATGTTGACGAAAGTCTCGACGCCGACTGCCCGAGCGGCCTCGAGCACATTGCGGGTGCCGAGCACGTTGGTCTTGAAGGCCTCCGACGGGTGGTGCTCGAGCATGCTGAGGTGCTTCAGCGCGGCGGCGTGGAAGACGATCTGCGGTTGGCTGCGCTCGAACGCGCACTGCAGCGCATCGACGTCGCGGATGTCGCAGAGCAGCAGGTCGTCGCTGTCGAGCGTGGCCCGCCCCTCGATGGACAGCTGGGTGGCGTGCAGGCCACTCTCGTCACGGTCGAGCATGAGCAGGTGTGACGGGCCGAACTTGCTGATCTGGCGGCACAGCTCGGAGCCGATCGAGCCGCCGGCGCCGGTGACGAGCACCCGCTTGCCGCCGAGCTGGTCGGCGATCGCGGCCATGTCGAGGTACACCGGCTGGCGGCCGAGCAGATCGGCGACGTCGAGGTCGCGCAGGTCGGCGGCTGTGGGGTGGCCGTTTAACAGGTCGCGCACCGGGGGCAGGACGAGCACGTCGAGGCCGTACTCGCGGGCCAGGCCGGACAGCTCGCGCACCGTCTCGGAGGTGGCACTGGGCACCGCGATGACCAGGGTGGTGGCCGCGTACTTCGCCGCGACGGCGGCGAGGCAATCGCGGGTGCCGCGCACGCGGACCCCAGAGAAGTGCAGGCGGGCCTTGCCCGGGTCGTCGTCGAGCAGGGCGACGGGCACGATGCCGTTGGCGGGGTCACGGACGAGGCTCTGCATCAGGATGCGGCCGCCGGAGCCGGCGCCGAAGACGACGGCTCTCTTGGTGCTGTCGAGGTGCACGGCCCGATGGGTGCGGCGTGAGCGGATGAAGAAGCGGGCTGCGAACATCCCCATGACGGCCAGGGCGAGTGCGGTGAGAGGGACGCTGCGCGGTAGGGGGACGACGTGAACTAGGAGGGTTAGCGCGGCGAGTACGAGCCCCGCAACGAGTGCGGCCCGGGCCACCTCACTGGTCTCCTCGAAGGAGCCCAGCTCGTGCCCGACCGCATAGGGGCCGAACAGCCATCCGATGCTCACGTGCACCACCGTGACGGTTCCCGCAGCGATCACGAGGGGGGTGGCGTAGAGCTCGGGGATCGCGAAGTCGAGACGCAGCCAGGTGGCGACTGCGAGGCTCGCCACCCACACGCCGGCATCCAGCACGGTCCAGAGCAGTCGGGTGCGCAGGCCACGAGTGGGTGGTCTGCTCAACGGTGTCCAGTTCGCGTACGTCACGGGCAGGGTTCCTCAAGTTGCACGCCACAGGTAACAACAGTTTCAAACCTAGGACGTGGCGAGCGGTAGCGCTCGCCCAGAGATCGGTGATGTGATGCATGTCCCACCCGCCGGGATCTCGTTGTTCTCCCCCGCCGGCGGTGATCCACTGGTGACAACCTAACAGGAGTGCGAGTGGCTGTCATGCCAGGAAGCGTGCTCGTGGTGTGCACCGGAAACGTCTGCCGGTCGCCCTACATCGAGCGCCGGCTGCGGCACGACCTGGACGGCACGGGCATCGAGGTGACAAGCGCCGGAACCGCTGCCCTTGTTGGCCATGACATGGATGCCGGGACGCGGGAGCGGTTGCACCACAATGGTATTGATGCGGGTGGGTTCGTCGCCCGGCAGCTGACCGCCGACCTCCTGTCCGGCGCCGACCTCGTGGTGGCGGCCGCCCGTGAGCACCGGGCCGTGGCCGCCCGACTGTGCCCGGCCGCCATGGCCCGGACGGTCACGCTGCGCGATCTCGCCGACCTTCTCAGCGAGCTGCCGGCCGACGAGCTGGAAGCCGCCGCCGGCGGCATCTCCTGGGTGCGCCAGGTGGGCGCCGCAGCATCGCGACGACGCGGATCGGTGCCCGCACGACAGGACGGCGTCGACATCGTCGACCCGATCGGCGGACCGTCGAGCCTGTTCGTGCAGATGGCGGCCGAGGCAGACGACGCCCTGCTCCCGGTGGTTCACGTGTTGCGACAGGCCCCCACGGCACGGATCGGCTGACCCCTCTCGCTACGGCTGCCCGGCCCGGACTCAGGGCTGTTCGGCGACTCAGGGCTGTTCGGCGCGCTTGCGTTCGGCGCGGGTCGCCTCCTCCTGGGGGGCCTCGGAGGTGTAGCTGCTGTAGCCGTAGGTGCCATAGCTGTAGCCGCCGTACCCCGCTGAGTTCTGCGGCACCCGGTTGAGCACGAGGCCGAGCACCCGCCCGGCCACTGACTCCAGGCTCTCGAGCGCGTGCGCCAGCTGGTCGCGCTGCACGACCCCGGAGCCCACCACGAGGATCACACCGTCGACCAGGCTCGACAGCACCACGGCATCCGTGACCGGCAGCGCGGGCGGGGAGTCGATGACGACGTAGTCGAAGCGCCCCGACAGCTCGGCCAGGATGGTGCGCATCGCCGTGGAGCCGAGCAGCTCGGAGGGGTTCGGCGGGATCGGCCCGGCACCGAGCACCCACAGGTTCGTGCCGCCGTAGGGCTGGATCAGGTCGAACACCTCGGCCCGGCCGATCAGGGCGTCGGTGAGGCCCACGGCCCCCTCGAGGCCGAGGTAGTCGAGCACCTTGGGGCGGCGCAGGTCGGCCTCGACCAGGCAGACCTTCGAGCCGCCCTGTGCCATGGTCAGAGCGAGGTTGGCCGCCATCGTCGACTTGCCCTCGCCGGCCAGCGATGATGTGACCACCACCGTGCGCGGGTGGTTGGCGGCGTCCACGAACTGCAGGTTGGTGCGCAGCGACCGGAACGCTTCCGCGCGCGGCGAGCGGGGGTCGACCTCCACGATGAGCGGGCGCTTGACGGCATCCGGGTCGCGCATGATCGCCCCCAGGACCGGCACGTCGGTGATGGCCTTGATGTCGTCCTGGGTCTTGACCGTCCGGTCGAGCGTCTCGCGGACCAGTGCCACGCCGAGACCGAGCATCAGCCCGAGCACCGCGCCGAGCGCGATGTTGCGCACCGGCTTGGGGCTGACCGGCGAGGTCGGGGTGGTCGGGGGCTGCACGACGGTGACCTTCACCGGGCTCACGTCGCTGCCCGGCCTGGTCTCGAGCTCGCCCACTGCGGTGGGAAACTCCTTCGCGATCGCAGTGGCGATTGCCTCAGCCTGGGCGGGGCTCGGGTCGCGAACCGCGACCTCGATGAGCACCGTGTCGGGCGGGGTTGTCGCCGTGACCCGGCCGGAGATGTCGCCCATGACCCCGACCGACGCGGCCACGGGGGCGAGGATGCGCGGCGTGGTGAGGAGCTGGGCGTAGGACTTCACCCGCTGCTGGGTGAAGGTGCTGCCCTGGAGCAGGCCGACATTGTCGTCGGCTCCGGTGGTCGACACGAAGAACTGGGTGCGCGACTCGTAGATCTTCGTCTGCGACACGGTGAGTGCGCTGGCCAGCCCGACGCAGACAAGCACCACCAACAGGATCACCCGCCAGCGCTTCCGAACCACCAGCAGGTAGTCCTGTAGCTCCACAGCTCTCCCTCGGGTCGACGCATAGGGGCGTTTCGGAACAAAGCCCTGCGAGCAACCCTAATCGTGGTACCCCGGCGCAGCACCTTCGAAGGCCCGCGCGGCCCGTGGGCTTGGCTGGGAGGGGGGTCTCGTGGATGCTGACCCACATGGATGTCCGACGCAGCTGGCCCACCATCGGGTTGGCGGTGCTGTTGGTTCTCGACCTCGCCCTCGTCATGTGGGCGCTGTGGCCCTCCTCGCCCAGCGCGAGTGCACCGCGGGCCGGGGTGACGGCCACGGCGTCCACGGCGTCCACCGCATCCGCCACGCCCACGCCCACGCCCTCGCGCTCGGCACCGGCGAGCGTCACCCCCCGCCCGCTGAGCCGTCTGGTCGTGCCCGTGGGAAGGGACGCGGTGTGGGCCGCCGACGCCGACGCCGGCAGCTGCGCGAAGCCGGGCAGTGTGCACGTGAGCGACGACCGCGCGAAGACCTGGACGACGCACCCGGCCGGCGGGTCGGTCACCCGGCTCCGCCCGGACAGCGCGTCGACGGCGTTCGTCGTGGGCGGCACCACCGAGTGCCAGGTGCAGGTGTGGGCCACCGTCGACGGTGGCAGCACCTGGAACGGGCCGAGATCGGCGGCCGCGGCGTGGGGACGGTCGCCGAAGGACGCCAGACTGGTGCACCGGCCGAGCGGGAAACCTGTCACCCCTTGTCAGGGCCGCTCGCCGGTGCTGGACCTCGCCGCCCTCGACGGGTCGAACTCGACGGCGCTGTGCGGTGACGGCACGTTGCGGCGCACCACCGACGCCGGCGCCACCTGGAGCACCAGCGTGAGCCGCGCCGGCGGCGTCGCCCTGGCCCTGAGCTCGGCCGACACCGGAGTCGTCGCCTGGCTGGATGCCACGTGCGATGGCGTCGTCGTCGTGGTGCTCGCCGACGGCAAGCTCGGCTCGGGGCGCTGCGTCGACGGGGTCACACCCGCTGCGGGTGAGGTGGCCGTCGGCGTCGCCGCCAGCGGGGTGTGGCTCACCGCGGGGGATGCCGTGCTGCGCGCCGACGCGCCGGGCGCCCCCTTCACCCGCGTCTCGGACTGGCCGACTGGCTGACCCCGCCGTTTGGCGTGCCCCCGGCCGCTTGTCACCATGGGGCGGTGATCGTCGTCTCCGCCAACGTCAACGGCATCCGCGCCGCTGCCCGCCGCGGAGGTGTCGCCTGGCTGGAGGCCGCCGCCCCCGACGTGGTGACGCTGCAGGAGGTACGCGCCGACGACGACCAGCTCGCCGATGCGCTGGCCGGCTCGACGTTCGAGGGGTGGCACGTGGCGCACGCCCGCTGCTCCGTCGCGGGCCGCGCGGGCGTGGCGGCGCTGTCGCGACGGCCGTTCGCCGAGGTGCGCAGCGATGTGGGGGAGGAGTTCGCAGGGTCGGGCCGCTGGATCGAGGCCGATGTGGTGCTCGACGGCTCCGCGGGGCCTCGGGTGGTGACCGTCGCCTCGGCGTACGTGCACACCGGCCAGGCGGGCACCCCACGCCAGGAGGAGAAGATGCGCTTCCTCGCGGCGGTGGGGGCGCGGCTGGAGACCTGGGCCGCCGACGGCCGGGATGCCGTGTTGACCGGTGACCTCAACGTGGCCCACCGTGCGGACGACCTCAAGAACTGGAAGGGCAACCGCGGCAAGGCCGGGTTCCTGCCCGAGGAGCAGGCCCAGATCGACGCGTGGATCGGCACCCACGGCTTCGTCGACGTGCACCGGCGCCTGCACGGCCCGGGGCCCGGTCCCTACACCTGGTGGTCGTGGCGCGGGCAGGCGTTCGACAACGACTCCGGTTGGCGCATCGACTACCAGCTGGCCTCGGCGCCGCTGGCCGCCCGGGCGGTGCGCGCCGAAGTCTGCCGTGCGGCGGCCTACGACCTGCGGTGGAGCGACCACGCCCCGGTCTCGGTCACCTACGACCTCTGACCCGCCCCAGCTTTCTCGCCCGATGGCGGAAGCTTCACCTTTGCCCCAGAAATGTTCTGGTGCACAGCTATACCTTCCCGCATCGGGCGAGAAAGCTGGGATGCCGCAGGGCGGGACGCCGAGGGTCAGGCGTCGCGGTGGGCCGCGGCGCCGGCGGTGACGACGAAGCACTGCGGCTCGTTCCAGCCGCGCTCGGCGAACGCGGCCGTGATGGCGCGGCGCGCGTCGTCGACCGCGTCCTCGGGCACCAGCGCGATGCTCGAGCCACCGAAGCCGCCGCCGGTCATCCGCGCGCCCAGAGCACCCGCCGACCGGGCGGCCTCGACCGAGGCGTCGAGCTCGTCGCAGCTCACCTCGTAGTCGTCGCGCAGCGAGGCGTGGGAGGCGTCGAACAACCGACCCACCTCGGCCAGGTCGCCGGCACGCAGGGCGTCGACCGCCGCTCGCACCCGAGCGATCTCGGTGACCACGTGCCGGGCCCGCCGGCGCAGCACGTCGTCGGAGAGCTTGGCCAGGGCGTCGTCGAGGTCGGCGGGGTCCACGTCGCGCAGCGAGTCGACCCCGAGCTCGGCGGCCGCCTGCTCGCACGCCGAGCGGCGCTGGGCGTACTGCCCGTCGTTGAGAGCGTGCTCGGCCCGGGTGTCGGTGACGAGCAGCACGTGACCGGATGCCGTGCCCTCGACGGATGCCGCGCCCTCGCCGGATGCCGTGCCGTCACCGGATGCCGTGCCCTCGCCTGCGAGGTCGAAGGGCACCTGCTCCGTGGCGCCGCTGCGGCAGTCGAGCAGCAGGGCGTGGTCGACTCGGCAGAGCAGCGCCGCCGACTGGTCCATGCCGCCGGTCGGGGCACCGGCGATCTCGTTCTCGGCCCGCACGCAGGCCGCGGCGAGACGGGCCCGCGCCTCGTCGTCGGCGAGCAGCCCGAGGCCGAACAGGTCGCTGGCCGCGGCCCCCACCGAGCACTCCAGGGCCGCCGAGCTGGACAGCCCGGCGCCGAACGGCACCTCGCTGTCGATGGTGACCTCGAGCCCGTGCACGTCGTGGCCCTCGGCCCGCAACACCCACAGCACCCCGGCGACGTAGGCCGCCCAGCCACCCGGGCGCTCGGGCCCGACCTCGTCGATCGCGACCTCGACGAGCTCCTCGGTCTGCACCGACCACATCCGAAGGAGGTCGTCGGCGCGCGGCGAGCACGCGGCATACGTGCGGTGGGGCAGCGCGATCGGCAGCACCAACCCGTCGTTGTAGTCGGTGTGCTCACCGATCAGGTTCACCCGCCCCGGAGCCGACCAGACCCCCTCGGGGTCGCTGCCGAACACGTGACGATGCGTCTCCACGGCCCGAGTCATGCGAGGAAGTCTAGGCTCTGCGCCCCTGACACACTGAGTGCATGCCCACACCTGCACCGGCCGCTTCCGCACGCCCGCGCATCCTGTCCGGGATGCAGCCGACGAGCGACTCCCTCCACCTCGGCAACTTCCTCGGTGCCCTCGTGAACTGGGTCGGCCTGCAGAACGACTTCGACGCCTACTACTTCGTCGCCGACCTGCACGCGCTCACGATTCCCACCGACCCCGCGGTGCTCCGCCAGCGCACCCGCGTCACCGCGGCGCAGTTCATCGCCGGCGGGGTCGACCCCGAGACGTCCGCGGTCTTCCTGCAGAGCCACGTGCGCCAGCACCCCGAGCTCGCCTGGGTGCTCGCCTGCCAGACGGCGGTCGGCGAGATGAACCGGATGACACAGTACAAGGACAAGACGGCCAAGGGCCACAACGCCAACGTCGGGCTGTTCACCTACCCCGTGCTCATGGCGGCCGACATCCTCATGTACGACGCGGCGTTCGTGCCGGTGGGCGAGGACCAGCGTCAGCACCTCGAGATCACCCGCGACCTGGCCGAGCGGATGAACGCCCGGTTCGGCCCGGTGCTCACCGTGCCCGACCCGTACATCCTCAAGGAGTCGGCCAAGATCATGGACCTCCAGGAGCCGACGGCGAAGATGAGCGGCTCGATGTCGAGCGACAAGGGCCTGGTGCTGCTCAGCGACGACCCGGGCCGCATCGCGAAGAAGATCCGCTCGGCCGTCACCGACACCGAGGCCGAGGTGCGCTACGACCCGCAGGCCAAGCCCGGGGTGTCGAACCTGCTCGTCATCTCCTCGGTGCTCTCGGGCAGGCCCATCGCCGAGGTCGAGGCCGAGTTCGCCGGGCGCGGCTACGGCGACCTGAAGAAGGCCGTCGCCGAGGTCGTCGTCGAGGCGGTCACACCGTTCCGCGAGCGGCTCACCGAGCTGCTCGACGACCCGGCCGAGCTCGACCGGATCCTGGCCCGGGGAGCGGAGCGCGCGAGCGCCATCGCCGACGTCACCATGGGGCGCATCCGGGACGCCGTCGGCCTGCTGCCGGCGGCGGAGTAGGGTCCGTGCCCATGCCGCACCACGGCGTCGCCGTCACTGTCCCGCAGCCCTGGTCGACCACCCTCCAGCAGGCCCGGGAGGAGGTCGGCGACCCGATGGCGTCGGCCATCCCGCCGCACGTCACGCTGTTGCCGCCGACCGCCATCCTGCCGGAGCACATGGATGCGTTCCTGACGCACCTGAGGTCCGTCACAGCACCCGTGGAGGCGTTCGACATGGTGCTCTCGGGAACCGGCACCTTCCGGCCGGTGTCGCCGGTGGTGTTCGTGCAGGTGTCGCGCGGCATCCCGAACTGCGAGGCGCTCGAGCGCGCGGTGCGGTCGGGGCCGGTCGAGCGGACCCTCGACTTCCCCTACCACCCGCACGTCACGGTGGCCCACCACCTCGACGAGCCGGCGCTCGACCGCGCGTTCGACTCGCTCGACACCTTCCGGTGCTCCTTCCGGGTCGCGTCCGTCGAGCTCTACCACCACGACAACGACGGGGTCTGGCGGGCCGTCGAGAGCTTTCCCCTCGGGGGCTGAGCCGTGGCGAGCATCCCCGGGTTCTGGGCCGTGGTGCCGGCCGGAGGCGCCGGCACCCGGCTGTGGCCGCTGAGCCGTGCCGGCCACCCCAAGTTCCTCCTCGACCTCACCGGCAGCGGCCGCTCCCTGCTGCAGACCACGGTCGACCGGCTCGAGCCGCTCACAGCGGAGCGCGTCCTCGTCGTCACCGGGGCCGCCCATGCCGAGGCGGTGCGCAGCCAGCTTCCGGGGCTCGCCGCCGCACAGGTGCTCGCGGAGCCGTCGCCGCTCGACTCGATGGCCGCGATCGGCCTCGCCGCCGCGGTGGTCGAGCGTCGTGACCCGGATGCCGTCATCGGCTCCTTCGCGGCCGACCACGTCATCCCCGACCAGGCTGCGTTCGAGGCGGTCATCCGCGAGGCCGCGTCGGTTGCGTCGGGCGGTCACCTGGTGACGATCGGTGTCGAGCCCACTTGGCCCGCAACCGGGTTCGGCTACATCCGGGCGGGGGAGCGGCTGGTCGGTGCAGAGACCGCGCTGCACGCCGTCGCGTTCGTCGAGAAGCCGGATGCCGAGCGGGCTGCCCAGTACGTGGCCTGCGGCGAGTTCCTCTGGAACGCAGGCATGTTCGTTGCTCGAGCCGCGACGTTGCTGGAGCTGCTGGCGCAGTGGCACCCCGACCTCGCGGGCGGCCTGCGGGCGATCGCCGCCGACCCGGCGCGGCTCCCGGAGCTGTGGCCCGGCCTGACCAGGATCGCCATCGACCACGCGGTGGCCGAACCCGCTGCGGATGCCGGTCGCGTCGTCGTCGTGCCGGCCCCCTTCGCGTGGGACGACGTCGGCGACTTCGCGAGCCTGGCGACGCTGCTCCCGGCATCCGGGAAGGGTGACGGTGACAGCGGCGCCGAGGGGGACGGCATCCGCGGCGGTGACGGCGACGGCATCCGCACCCGTGACGGCGACGGCATCCGCACCCGTGACGGCCACGGCATCCGCGGCGGTGACGGCGACGGCATCCGGGATCTGCGCATCCTCGGCGACCCGGGCGATGTCATGGTCATCGACGGCGGGGGAGTGGTGGTGCCCGGCAGCGGCCGACGCATCGCGATCGTGGGGCTGGACGACGTGGTGGTGGTCGACACCCCCGACGCCCTGCTCGTGACGACCCGGGCGCGGGCCCAGGACGTCAAGCTGGTCGTCAACGCACTCAAGGCCGAAGGCCGCACCGACCTGACCTGACTGCTCGACTGGGCCGAGCCTCCCCGTCGCTGTTTCCCCGACTTTGTAGGTGGGATGCCTGGGGTCGAGGTGAAACCCTGGCTTGGCGGACCGTGAGGTCTCCGGGACTCGCTTCAACTCGCCTCCTCCTCGGTTTCGCGAATCGAGGAGGATGCGAGGAGGACGTAACATCATCCTCGGAATCGGCCTTGAGATCCTAACTGGTTCGAGTATCCTCCTAACACGGGCAACTTGAGGAGGATCCATGCCCAGTGAGGCCGGTTCACTGATCGCAGCGCTGCGCAAGTTCGGAGCTGAAGCGACGTCGATCGAGGCGAAGAAGGCAGAGGGCGGCCTCCCCAAGAGCGCGCGGGAGACCCTTTCGGCGTTCTCCAACTCGCCCGGGGGAGGCACGCTGATTCTCGGCTTGGACGAGGCAGCGGACTTCGCCGCGACCGGCCTGAACGACCCAGCCAAGATGGCCGCTGATCTGGCCTCGATGTGCCGAGAGGATCTGCAGCCACCGCTACAACCGGAGATCGACGTGCTGGACTTCGAGGGCCGGCCCTTGCTTGTGGCGGAGATCCAAGAACTCCCCAAAGCGCAAAAGCCTTGTTACGTAAAGTCACTCAGCATGGTGCGAGGCAGCTATCTCCGCGTCGGCGAAAGCGATCGTCGCCTGACGTCTGAGGAAGTCCAGCAGATCGTGGCCGATCGCGGGCAACCTCTCTTTGACCACGAGGTGGTCATGGAGGCCTCTGTGAGCGACCTTGACGCCCAGGCCATCGAGTCATACATCGGTCGTGTCCGAGAGAAGAATCCGCGGGTCTTTCGTGGTGAGTCACAGGATGTGATCTTGCGTATGACAAAGGTCTTCGCGAAGGGATCGGATGGCAAGAAACATCCCACTCTTGCCGGGCTTCTCGCGCTTGGGCGTTATCCACAGCAGTTCTTTCCACAGCTGAACGTCACCTTCGTGCACTACCCCACGACCTCTGGCGACAGCACGCAAACAGGTATTCGATTCTTGGACAACGTCAGCATCGACGGGTCTGTGCCCGTCATGGCTGCGGAGGCGCTGACTGCCATCCGTAGGAACATGACAAGGCGCGCGTTGATCACTGGCGAAGGCCGGCGAGACATGTGGGAGTACCCACCGGAGGCCCTCCGCGAGGCAGTTGTCAACGCTTTGGTTCACCGAGATCTCAGCCCCGGGTCGCGTTGCATCCAAGTGCAGATCGAGATGTATCCAGACCGACTGCGCGTTATGAACCCCGGTGGCTTGTTCGGGGCTGTCGACATAGATCGGCTCGGAGAGGAGGGGAGATCATCCGCGCGAAATGGGCTGCTTATGAAGTTGCTCGAGGAGGTCCGAGTACCCGACGAGGACTGGACTGTTTGCGAGAACCGGGGGTCCGGGATCCGCGCGATGATGGCTGCCCTCCGTCATGCTGGGATGAGCCCTCCGCGTTTCAAGGACGGCACCACCACATTTGACGTAGTACTGCCGAATCGCACCCTCCTTGACGACGAGACGGTTCAGTGGCTCCAACTACTTGGTCGCGAGGGTCTGAGAGACGGCCAATGCACCGCTCTGGCACTCATGCGTCGCGGTGAAGTGATGGACAATTCGCGATACAGGGCCGCGACCGGCATAGCGGATAGCCGGGTCGCCACCTTTGAGCTGCAGGACTTGGTTGCAAGGGAACTTGTATCTCAGTCAGGAACTCGCGGGGGCGCACGCTACACACTGTCGCGCTACGCGCAGGCCGCACAACCTGGTCGACGCCGGATCCGACCAGACCGCAAGCGGCAGATTCGGGAGCTCCTCCTACTTCACGGCAACCTGTCAAAATCTCAGATTGCTGAGTTGCTCCCGCTCAATCCGAAGACTGCAGAGCACTGGCTGCGCACGCTCAAGGCGGAGGGAACCGTCGAAGCAACTGAGCCTGGTCGGGGCAGCAGGCACACGAGGTACCGCCTCACGGAAACAGCCCGGCAGATGTCGCTCTTCGAGCCCGCCGCAGCTGACCCGCAGGAGTTGTAGCGAGCCCTTTCAACCCAGATGGTTCTACTCGATGGTGTCTTCGGACCACCGATGGGCAGCAGGAGCGCGCCGACGGCAGTCGTGTGGAAGATCCACCGAACGAAGTTGGGAAGGGTGACGGTGACAGCGCTGCTGAAGGGGACGGCATCCGCGGCGGTGACGGCGACGGCATCGGGGATCTGCGCGCGTTCGGCGACCCGGCCGACGTCATGGCATCGACGGCGGGGGAGTGGTGGTGCCCGGCTCGGGGCGGCGCATCGCGCTCGTGGGGCTGGACGACGTCGTGGTGGTCGACACCCCCGACGCCCTGCTCGTGACCACCCGGGCGCGGGCCCAGGACGTCAAGCTGGTCGTCGACGCACTCAAGGCCGAAGGCCGCACCGACCTACAAAGTTCGGGGGTGGCGTATCCGAGACAGGTCGGGGTGGGGCAGGACGGCCCGGGGTCGAGGTGAAACGCTGGCCTGGCGGACCGGAAGATCACCTCCAATCGGGCGGAGCCCTGCGGAGTCGCCTGCAGCCCTGGCCCGAGCTGATCCGAGTGACCGGACCGAGCCTCCCCGTCGCTGTCTCCCCGACTTTGTAGGTGAGTAGCCGGGGAACACCCCGCTGGCGCGGCGTTTTGCCCGGCATCCGACCTACAAAGTCGGGGAGGTCGGGGAGGTCGGGGAGGTCGGGCGGGCGGGGAGGGTCAGGTGACGTCGCGGTGGCGGTAGGCCACGAGGCCGACGGCCATCAGGGCCAGGGCCACGAGGGTCAGGACCACCGTGGCGACGACCTGGAACGACCCCGCCGGCAGCGGTGAGAGATGCGTGAACGGTGACAGGTCGAGCAGCCACGACGGCAGGTCGGCCAGCGGCCCGATCTCGGTGAGCAGGAAGGTCACCAGCAGCGCGCCCCACGAGAACGGCGCGAACCGGGGAAGGGCCCCGGCGAGCGCGGCCGCCACCCCGATCATCACCCAGATCGCCGGAAGGGCCGCGAGCGTCGCGCCGATCGACGCACCGAGCGACGGTGCCTCGGGGGTGACCTCGGGGCCGACCAGCCCGACCACCGCGCCGAGCAGGGCCATCAGGGCGGTGGTGAGCACGACGGGCAGCACGAGGTGGGCGCCGAACCAGCGGGCGCGGCCGGTCGGGGTGGCGAGCACGACCTCACCGAGACCCTGTCGCTCGGAACCCACCAGGCGGAGCACCAAAGCGACCCCGGCCGCGGCGACGGCCGCCGTCACGAAACGGATCTCGGTGGCGACGTAGATGTCCTCGAGGGTGCCGGCCGACCCGCCGAGCTTCTCGAGGATGTCGCGGATGCCGGGGTCCGCCGCGAGGTCGGCGATCGACCCGAGCAGCGACCACAACACCACGCCGCCGACGACCATGCCGACGGTCCAGCAGATGAACGTGCCGCGGGCGAGGCGGGTGACGAGCGAGAGGGGCCCGACCAGCAGGCGCCCGGCGCGACGTGGCCCGCTGCGGGCGGGGATGATGCCGGCCCCGAGGTCGCGACGGTCGAGGACGCGGACGGCCATGGCCAGGCCGACGGCGAGGGCGAGCACCCCGAGGCCCAGGATCCAGAGCCGGTCGGCGCCGTACGCCTCGACCCGGCCCGCCCAGCCCAGTGGCGAGAGCCAGCCGAGGGCGTCAACGAACGTGCCGGGGTCGGCCGAGTCGGCCACGGCCCGCAGCGCGTACATGGCGCCGAGGAAGCCGAACCCCAGCCCCGCCGCGCCCCGGGTGGTGGAGGCGAGCTGCACCACCACCGCAGCGACGCCGACCATGGCCAGCCCCGCCGCCAGCCAGGACACCGCGAAGGCGACGCTGCCGATGGGGTCCATGCCCAGGGCGGCGAGCCCCAGCCCCGACAGCACGCTGGCAGCGACCACGGCGATCGTGCCCAGGGTCACCGCCGCCGCCAGCGCGGACCAGCGGCCGACGACCCCGGCGCCGAGCAGTTCGAGGCGCCCCGCGTCCTCCTCGGTGCGGGTGTGCCGTCGCACGACGACGAAGCCGAGGACCGCGGTGAGGAAGGCGCCCATCATCACCGTCTTGAACACGGCCAGGGCGTCGGCGTTCTGCGCGGCGATCGGGCCGTAGAGGGCGACCACCGAGGGGTTGGCGAGGACGCCGGCCAGCCCGGTCGACGCCGCCTCGTCGGTGGGGTAGAGCGCGAGGGTCGCCTGCGCCGAGCCCACTGACAGCACGACGAGGCCGAGCACGCTGCTCGGGATGAGGATGCGGTCGCGCCGCGAGGCCAGGCGCAGAAGGTGCGAGAACCCGGCGAGCCGGGTGCCGAGCGAGATCGTGGGGGCGATGTGGTGCGTCGGGGCGGTGGCAGCGGTCATACCGGCTGCTCCTGTGTCGATCGCGACGGGGGCGCACCCCCGGCATCCGGCTGCGCCTGGTAGCGGGCGAGGAAGAGCTCCTCGAGGGTGGGCGGCTGGCAGGTGAGGCTGGTGACGCCGCGGGTGCCCAAGGTGGCGACGAGCTCGCCGAGGTGTTCGGCCTCGACCGAGCAGCGCACCTCGGTGTCGTCGACCACCGTGTCGTGCAGCCCTCGCCACGAGCGCACCTCCTGCAGGGTGGGAGCGGTGGTGAGCACGGCGCGCACGCGGGTGCGGGTGAGGTGTCGCAGCTCGGCGAGGCTGCCGCTGTCGACGACTCGCCCGGCGCGCACGATGCTCACCCGGTCGCAGGCGCGCTCGACCTCGCTGAGGATGTGGCTCGAGAGCAGCACGCTGCGCCCCTCGGCCCTGAGGGCGGTGAGCTCGCTCTGGAAGACCTCCTCCATGAGCGGGTCGAGGCCGGCGGTCGGCTCGTCGAGCACGAGCAGCGGCGCGCCGCTGGCGAGCGCCGCCACCAGGGCGACCTTCTGCCGGTTGCCCTTGGAGTAGGCCTTGCCCTTCTTGGTCTCGTCGAGCTCGAAGCGCTCGACGAGCCGGCGGCGACGATGCTCGTCGATGCCGCCGCGCAGCCGGCCGAGCAGGTCGATGACCTCGCCGCCGGAGAGGCTCGGCCAGAGCACGACGTCGCCGGGCACGTACGCGAGCTGGCGGTGCAGGTCGGTGGCGTCGTGCCACGGGTCTCGGCCCAGCACGGCCGCGAAGCCACGGTCGGCGCGCAGCAGGCCGAGCAGGATGCGGAGGGTGGTCGACTTGCCCGAGCCGTTGGGCCCGAGGAACCCGTGGACCTCGCCCTCGCGGACGCTGAGGTCCAGGCCGTCCAGTGCAACGGTGCGGCCGAACGACTTGTGCAGGCCGGAGACGGAGATGACGTCGGACATGTCACCAGACGCTACACCTGCTTCAGAACTATGTGAATGTTGTAATCTTCGGGCATGCCGTCCACCGCACCGTCGCCGCCCGCCCGTGGTCGTGCCCCCGGCGCCGCTCCCGATGCCGTGGCCTCCGATGCCGTGGCCTCCGATGCCGCGGCCCCCGACCTCACCGACCCGGGGCTGCGCGAGGCGGTGGAGCACCTCGGTGGTGCCCTGGCGGATGCCGGCCTGGCCCGCCTCCCCGCCCGGGTCTTCGCCGCTCTGATGGCCACCCAACAGGGCCGGCTCACCTCGGCCGAGCTCGCCACGCTGCTCGAGGTCAGCCCCGCAGGCGTCTCCGGTGCGGTGCGCTACCTCACCCAGCTGCGGATGATCCGGCGCGAGCGTGAGCGCGGCTCGCGACGCGACGTCTACGTCGTTCTGGACGACGCGTGGCACGACATGCTCATCCAGCGAGAGCAGCTCTACGCACCGATCCTCGCTGCCCTCGGCGGGGCCCGCGGCGCCGTGGGGAAGGGCACCCGGGCCGGCGAGCGGCTGCAGCTGTCCGTCGAGTTCCTCGAGTTCGTCACCCGCGAGATGGGCGGTGTCGCCGAGCGCTGGGACGAGCACAAGGCCGCCCGCCGCCCGTGACCTCGGGCCGTTCGCGCGGGGCCGTGCCGACACCGCGCCCGAGGGTAGGCGGCACGCGGCCCGGCCGGGGCGGCATCCGAGTAGAGTCGGGCCCCTATGAACGACGATGCCCTCCTCGCCGCCCTCGGCGAGCGCATCTCCTCACTCGCAGCCGAGCTGATCGACATCCGTCGAGACCTCCATGCCCATCCCGAGCTGTCCCGCGAAGAGGTGCGCACGACCCAGCTGCTGGCCCGCCGCCTCGATGCCGCGGGCCTTGGTGTGCGCCTGCTGCCGGGCACCGGTCTGCTCGCCGACGTCGGTGCCCTCGACGCCGAGTACCGCGTCGCCCTGCGTGCCGACATGGACGCCCTGCCGGTGCGCGAACGCACCGGCCTCGACCACGCCTCCCGCATGCCTGGTGTCTGCCACGCCTGCGGCCACGACGTGCACGTCGTCGCGCTGCTCGGCGCCCTGCTCGCGCTCAAGGCCGCCGAGCCGGCCCTCGTCGAGCGCGGCCTCGCGGTGCGCGGCATCTTCCAGGCCGCCGAGGAGGTGATCCCCGGTGGTGCGCACGACGCCATCAGCGCGGGTGCGCTCGACGGTGTGGACGCCGTGTTCGCCGTGCACTGCGACCCCAGCCTCGACGTCGGCCAGGTCGGGCTGCGCGAGGGACCCCTGACCGCGGCGTGCGACCACGTCACCGTCTCGCTGCACGGCCGCGGCGGGCACACCTCTCGCCCGCAGCTGACCGAGGACCTCACCTACGCCCTCGCGAAGGTCGTCACCGACGTTCCGGCCGCACTCTCGCGCCGCCTCGACCCCCGGGCCGGGGCGGCTCTGGTGTGGGGCACGATCAGCGCCGGCCGCGCCAGCAACGTCATCCCGTCGACCGGCGAGTGCCAGGGCACGCTGCGGATGCTCGACGCCCAGGCCTGGCTCACGGTCGGCCCGCTCCTCGAGGAGATCGTGCACGCCGTCGTGCAGCCCTACGGCGTGCAGGCCAAGGTCGAGCGGGTCAAGGGGGTGCCGCCGGTCGTCAACACCGTGTCCGGCATCGAGGCCTTCCGGCTCGCGTCCCTCGCCGGAGGCATGCACCCCGTGCCGACCTCGCAGTCGCTCGGCGGCGAGGACTTCTCCTGGTACCTCGCGCACACCGACGGCGCGATGGCCCGGCTCGGCACCCGCACCCACGGTGGGCCGACCTTCGACCTGCACCAGGGCGACCTGATCGTCGACGAGGACGCTATCGCCCTCGGCGCCCGGCTGCTGTCGTCCGTCGCGGTGCTGCGGCGGCGCGAGCCGCTGCTGGACGGGGCGGCGGCTCTCGGGGTGAGCACGGCGCCGAAGGCGACCATGGCACCGAAGGCGACCGCCGCGCCGAAGGCGAAGACGGCACCGAAGTCGACCATGGCACCGCTGGCGACCACGGGGTCGAGGGCGACCGTCGCGCTGGAGCCAGGCACGGCGCCCGAGGCGACGACGTGACGGCATCCGGCACCGGGGTCGACTGGCACGCGCTGCGCACCGAGGCCGTGCGGATGACGACCCTGGCCTATGCCCCCTACAGCCACTTCGCGGTCGGCGTCGCCGGGCTGGTCGACGACGGGCGCGTCGTGTCGGGCTGCAACGTCGAGAACGCCGCCTACGGCGTCACGCTGTGCGCCGAGTGCGGCATGGTGTCGCAGCTGCACGCCACCGGTGGCGGCACCCTCGTCGCGGTGTGCTGCGTCGACCAGAACGGCGACAGCCTGATGCCGTGCGGGCGCTGCCGACAGCTGCTGTGGGAGAACGGTTCTCCCGAGACGCTTCTGCAGACCCCCGAGGGTGTGCTGACGATGCGGGAGGTGCTGCCGCAGGCCTTCGGGCGCGACACCCTCGACGCCGTCGCCCCCATCGACTGACCCGTCCCAACTTTCTCGCCCGGTGCGGGAAC
This sequence comes from Actinomycetales bacterium, assembly GCA_038210185.1. Taxonomy (GTDB): domain Bacteria; phylum Actinomycetota; class Actinomycetes; order Actinomycetales; family Dermatophilaceae; genus Fodinibacter. The sequence continues at coordinate 18,995 of JBBQWX010000016.1, read as the reverse complement.
CTGCACCTTCGCACCGGTTCATTTCCCCTGCGATGGGAGGGCTTCTGGTGCGAAGCAGGAGCCCGAGGGCCGCTGACGCGCGGCCCTCGCCCCCTGCCATGATGGGCGAATGAGCGAATCCTTCGATGCCGTCGACGTCATCACCACCAAGCGCGACCGCCACGAGCTCTCCGACGACCAGATCAGCTGGGTCGTCGACGCCTACACCCGCGGGGTCGTCGCGGACGAGCAGATGAGCGCGCTCGCGATGGCGGTGCTGCTCAACGGGATGACGCGCCGCGAGATCGCGACGTGGACGGCAGCGATGATCGCCAGCGGTGAGCGGATGGACTTCTCCGCGCTGTCGAGGCCGACCGCCGACAAGCACAGCACCGGGGGCGTCGGCGACAAGATCACCCTGCCGCTCGCGCCGCTGGTCGCGGTGTTCGGCGTCGCGGTGCCGCAGCTGTCCGGCCGCGGGCTCGGCCACACCGGAGGCACGCTCGACAAGCTCGAGTCGGTCTCAGGCTGGCAGGCCGCGCTCTCGAACGAGGCGTTGCTGCGCCAGCTCGAGGACGTCGGCGCGGTCATCTGCGCAGCTGGGTCGGGGCTGGCCCCGGCCGACAAGAAGCTCTACGCGCTGCGTGACGTCACCGGCACGGTCGAGGCGATCCCGCTGATCGCCAGCTCGATCATGAGCAAGAAGATCGCCGAGGGCACCGGCGCGCTGGTGCTCGACGTCAAGGTCGGCAGCGGCGCGTTCATGAAGACCCGCGACGACGCCACCGAGCTCGCCCGCACGATGGTCGACCTCGGCACGGATGCCGGTGTCAACACCGTCGCGCTGCTCACCGACATGTCGACGCCGCTGGGGCTGACCGCAGGCAACGCGCTCGAGGTGCGTGAGTCGGTCGAGGTGCTCGCCGGTGGTGGCCCGGCTGACGTCGTCGAGCTCACCGTGCGCCTCGCCGAGGAGATGCTGGATGCCGCGGGGCGCGGTGGCCAGGACGTCGCCGCGGCGTTGGTCGACGGGCGAGCGATGGACGCCTGGCGACGGATGATCGCGGCGCAGGGCGGCGACCCCGACGCGCCCCTGCCCGTGGCCACCGAGAGACAGCAGGTGCGAGCCGACACCTCGGGGGTGCTGTCCGAGCTCGACGCGTATGCCGTCGGCGTGGCGGCCTGGCGCCTCGGCGCGGGCCGCGCACGCAAGGAGGACCCGGTGCAGGCCGGGGCCGGCATAGAGATGCACGCCAAGCCGGGTGACGCCGTGCGCGAGGGCGACGTGCTGCTCACCCTGCACACCGACACCCCCGACCGGTTCGACCGGGCGCAGGACGCCCTGCAGGGCGCGATCACCATCGCCCCCGACGGAACGACCGTCAAGCGTCGGCCCATCGTCATCGACCGGGTCGCCTGATGGCCGGCACCGGGGCCGTGACCCCCACCGCGACCCCCACCGTGGCCCCCACCGTCGTCGCCCGGGCGCCCAAGGCGCTGCTGCACGACCACCTCGACGGCGGCCTGCGCCCCGAGACGGTCGTCGAGCTCGCCGAGACCTCGGGGTATGCGGACCTGCCCACCACGGATGCCGGTGAGCTGGGCCGCTGGTTCCGCGATGCCGCGGACTCGGGCTCGCTGGTGCGCTACCTCGAGACGTTCTCGCACACCGTCGCCGTGATGCAGACGCCCGAGCAGCTGACCCGGGTGGCCCGCGAGTGCGCGCTCGACCTCGCGGCCGACGGAGTCGTCTACGCCGAGTCGCGGTTCGCCCCGGAGCTGCACATCGAGGGCGGTCTCCTGCTCGACGAGGTCGTCGAGGCCGTGCTCGCCGGGTTCCGCGAGGGCGAGGAGGAGGCGACCGCCGCCGGCACGCCCATCCGGATGCGGACCCTGCTCACCGCCATGCGACACGCCGCCCGAAGCCGTGAGATCGCCGAGCTCGCCGTGGCCTACCGCGACCGCGGCGTCGGCGGGTTCGACATCGCCGGGGCCGAGGCCGGGTTCCCTCCCACCCGGCACCTCGACGCGTTCGAGTACCTGCGCCGCGAGAACGCGCACTTCACCATCCACGCGGGTGAGGCGTTCGGGCTGCCGAGCATCTGGGAGGCGCTGCAGTGGTGTGGTGCCGACCGGCTCGGCCACGGCGTGCGCATCGTCGACGACGTCACGACCGGTGACGACGGCATCCCGGTGCTCGGCCTGCTGTCGGCCTACGTGCGCGACTGCCGGATCCCGCTCGAGATGTGCCCGAGCTCGAACATCCAGACCGGTGCTGCCGACTCCATTGCGGCACACCCGATCACGATGCTCAAGCAGCTTCGTTTCCGGGTGACGGTGAACACGGACAACCGGTTGATGAGCGGCACCTCGATGACCCGCGAGATGCAGCTGCTCGTCGACGAGGCCGGCTGGAGCCTCGAGGACCTGCGCTGGGCCACGATCAACGCGATGAAGTCGGCGTTCCTGCCCTTCGACGAGCGGCTGGCGATCATCGAGCACATGGTCAAGCCGGGTTACGCCGCCCTCGGTGCCGCCCACTGACCCGACGGCTTCGACTTCGCGCGACTCGGGAATCGCTCGCAGAGCGGATCGGCGTCACCGGCGGGATCGGGCCCGCTCGGCCAGCGCGGCCAGCGCCGCGGGGAAGATCTCGGCCGGCGGGGTGACCAGCCCGGCTCCGACCTGGCCGATGCCAGCACGGTTGCCGGCCATCCCGGTGTTGATCTGCGGCAGGATGCCGGTGCGGCAGACCGCGGTGACGTCGATGCCCGTGGGCGCTCCTTCGAACTCGAGCACCGGGATGGTCCACCGGGGGTTCTTCGCGAGCGTGATCTCGTGCATCCGCCGTGTGGTCGCGAGCGCGTCGGGCACGGTCCCGCCGACGAAGCGCACGATTGCCGGTGCGGTCGCCATCGAGAACCCGCCGATGCCGGCCGTCTCGGCGATCGCGGAGTCGCCGATGTCGGGGTTGGCGTCCTCGGGGCCGAAGCCGCCGAGGTACAGCCCGTCGACGAACTGGGCGGGACCGGTGAACCACTGGTCACCGGTGCCCGACACCTGGATGCCGAACTCGGTGCCGTTGCGGGCCATGGCGACCACCATGGTCGACCCGTCGATGTCGCGGGCCGAGTCGAGCGCGAGCTTACAGGCCGGCATCGACAGGTTCAGGAAGAAGTGCTCGTTGCCGCCGATGAACCGCAGCACCTCCGCCACGTCCGCGGCGTCGTGGCCGGACGACACGAGCCCCGGCGCGAGATCCCGGAGCACCATCAGCGTCCCGGAGCGGTTGCGGTTGTGCCCTTCGTCGCCCATCTGCAGCATCTGGGTGAGGATCCCGGTCACGTCGATCGGGTCACCGGCGCGCACCGTGTCGCGCAGCAGCGGCCCGAGGACTGCGGACATCCACCGCAGCCGCTCGAGCACCTCCGCACCGTAGGCGCCGAACCTCAGCACCTTGCCCAGCCCTTCGTTGAGCGAGCAGAAGGCACGCCGCCCCGTGGCCGGGTCCTCGAGGACGAACATCCACATCGAGGGGGAGACCACCCCGGCCATCGGGCCGACGGCGCTGCGGTGGTGGCACGGCTCGAGGCTGAACCGGCCGCCCTCGAAGAGCGCCACGGCGTCCTCGGCATCCGCCACGAGTCCCTCGAAGACCGCGGCGCCCATGAGCGCTCCACGCATCGGCCCCGAGGTGCGGTCCCAGGTGATCGGCGGCCCGGCGTGGAGGAACTGTCCGGGCTCGAGCCCCAGCACCTCCGAGGCCGGGGCCACGTCCACCAGGGTCGCCTGGCTGGCGAGCACCGCCTCGACGGCGCGCTGGTTCGCCGTCCGCCGAAGTGGGTCCGTCACCACCACGGCCAGGTCATCCGTGGTGCCGGCCATCGGCGGCTGCCACTCGACCTGCTCGACCGGTACTCCTTGTGCCTCCACCGCCGTGGCGAAGTGGCCTGCGCCGGCGGAGACCAGGCCGGTCAGGGTATCCGAGGAGGCGCGGCGGTTCACGACGGTCATGAGGTGGCTCCGGTGGTCAACGAGGCGGCCCGTCTGGCCGCGTGGGCGTTGGACAGGTGTACTTCGGCGCCGGCCTCGGCGAGCGCCTGCGCCTGCCGGGTGAGTCCCTGCGGGTCGTCCTCGGTGCCGACGCACGCGACCACGACAGCGAGTTCCCGACCGGCTTCGCGGGCCGCGGTGATGGCGGCGGTGACCGCCGGGGCGAGGAGGGCCGCGGGGTCGGGTTCCGCACCGTTCCCGAGCACGACGTCGAGCAGGAGCACTGCCGTGGCGGGGTCGGCGGCCGCCCGGGCCAGATGGTCCAGCCGCAGTCCCGGGTCGATCATCGGGTGGGCCCGGCCACGGGTGAGGGTGTCATCACCGAAGTCGACCATGAGGTGGGCATCAGCCGTGAGCGACTCGTCGAGCGCGAGCTCCGGAGCCAGGGGGATGTTGCTGCGGATCGGGCCGAGGCGTTCACCTGCGACGAGCATCGCCTCGTCGCACAGGGTGCCGCCCACGAAGAGCCCGCGGAGGTATCCGGGCCCCGGGTGCCACTCCCGAGCGCCCCACACCGGCCACGTGGGCACGGGCACCCCGAGGGAGCCGAGAAGCTCCTCGGTCGCCCTGGTGAGATCGGCGCGGCCGGGGCCGAGCAGGGCGAGGTCGACCGGGGTGGACAGCGCGCCGGCAAACGCCTGAACCGCCCCCGCCACCTCTGCTGCGGGCGGCTTCGACACGAGCACGATGCGGTGTACAGAAGGGTCTGCGTCCAGGCGACGGAGCGCCTCCATCGTCGACAGCCCCCCGACCTCGGTGGAGAGGTCGCGTCCGCCCACGCCGAGGGCCGCGCTGACCCCGACGCCGGCCGTGGCGAGCAGGCACATCAGCTGCTGGCACCCCGTGCCTGACGCGGCGACGATCCCCACGTCTCCGCGCGGCATGACGTTGGCGAACCCGAGGCCGACGCCCCCCACCATCGCCGTGCCGCAGTCGGGGCCCATGACGAGGAGCCCACGGTCTGCGGCGAGCCGCTTGAGCGCCACCTCCTGGTCGACCGGCACGTTGTCGCTGAAGATCATCACGTCCGCGCCCTCGTTCAGGGCGTCCATCGCCTCGACGGCCGCGTGGCCTCCGGGCACCGACACGAGCGCCAGCGGGGCCCCCGACCGCCTGACGGCGCTGGCCGTGGTGCGCGGCCGCACCGCGCCGGTGGCAGCGTTGTCCTGGGGGGCGGTGACCACGAGAGCGCTTGCCACGGCGGCGAGGGCGCCCGGCAACGCCTCCTCGGACTCCAGCCGAAGCGCCACGACCAGGTCGTTGGGGGTGCAGGTGGGCACGTCGAATCCCATGCCCGCGAGGACCTCCACGTTGAGCGGGGTGCCCATCGCCACCTGGGCGGCGAGGACTCCTGGTGCCGCCGCGACGTCTCGGCTGACCTGCAGCAGGGTGACCGAGTCGGCATACGCGGTGCGCAGCTCCATGTGGGTGAACCCGTCGCTGGGACTCATCGGGAGGCTCCTTGCAGTGGGGGTGTGAGGGACTCCAGGGACGCCAAGGACTCCAGGGCGCACAGGGCACCGAGCACCAGCCCCGACCCTGAGGTGCCGCCGATGTCGAGGAGGTCGTCCGCCGAGCGCTCGACCACAGCCGCCTCGCCAACCGCCAGGCCACCGAGGAGGCGGCGGAACTGCGGGACGCCCTCGCCGCGTGCGGCGCAGGCCAGCAGGGTCGCGGACAGGGTGGTGGTCCGCTCTCGCGCGAAGAGCGCCACGGCGCTGCGGACGGCCGCCAACGCGGGGTGCCGCGTCGCCACCCCCACGGCAAGCCACCCGGCCAGCACGTCGTCGCCGAGCGGGGTCAGACCGCCGCCGAATCCCATCAGCCCTGCCACCGCTTCGGCGTCGGAGGCGGCCAGGCGCTGCAGCGGGTCCTCGGGCAGCTCGGCGACCGCATCGTCCAGCCGGTCGCCGACGGCCTCGCGCAGCAGGCGGGCTCCGCGAGCAGCGGCATCCGGGGCGAGGACACCGACGGTGGTGTCGACGGTCTCGGTGACCGTCACCTCGAGCCCGTGCACCTCGACGCAGCCGTCCCCCACAGCGGCACGCTCGCCGGGATGGAGAGCAGGGAGCCACGGAAGCTGCGTGCGAATCCCACACGGCACCAGCACCGCGCGGGTCGACAGCACTCCGAGACAGGCACCTTCGAGGTCCAGGTACACGGCGTCCTGGCCGACGTGCAGGACGGCCACCGACCGACGCGGGGCCGCGATCATGCGAAGGACCGAGGCGGAGGCGGCACCGGCCACGCGCTGCTGGGGGCACGGCTGCCGAAGGACCACGACGCCACGGTAGCGGTCTGGAGCGCGACGGGACAGAGCGGACCGACCTGGCGGGCCCGGGCACGGGCACGGGTGAGCCCGCTCACGCGAGCCCGGCGCACGGGTGAGCCCGCTCACGTCGGCCGGAAGCACCGAGGGTCTCCCGCAATTCGGTGCGCACCGCTAGGGTCGGCTCGGACACCACCGCCCGAAGCCGAGCGGTCGTCGTCCCTGAGGCCCGGCGCGGCCGGATGATCGCGCCACTACGAGGAGGAGTCATGACGGCCAGGTTCAGCTACGCGGCTCCTACCCGGCGCGATGAGCTGCTCTCGCTCCTGGCTGATTCCGGGGCGGGGGCGCGGGTCCTGGCCGGCGGCACCGACCTGCTGGGCGACGTTCGCAGCGGACTGGCCCGCCCGGCGACGGTGGTCGACGTCAAGAGGGTGGACGGGTACGCGGACCTGGTCTGGAGCGCGACGGACGGGTTGATCATCGGCCCGGCAGTGACGATCAACGACGTGCTGTCGAGCCCGACGGTGCGCGAGGCGTACCCGCTGCTCGTGGCCTGTGCCCGGGACCTGGCCTCCCATCAGATCCGCAACCGTGCGACGGTGGTCGGCAACGTCGCGAACGCCTCACCCTGCGCGGACATGTCGCCCGCTCTGCTGTGCTTGAGAGCCACGGTCGTGCTGTCGTCGCTCGACGGCAGCCGGGAGATACCGGTCACCGAGTTCTTCACCGGTGCCAAGCGCACCGTGGTGGCGCCCGGTGAGCTGATCGAGCGCATCCTCATCCCGCCGGAGACCGCCCATGCCCGCGGCGCCTACCGGAAGCTGAAGCGCATCAAGGGTCACGACCTCGGCATCGTCGGTGTGGCGGCGATGTCGAAGGACGGCGCGTTGCGGCTCGGCATCAGCTCCTGCGCGGCGACTCCGCTGCTCGTGGAAGGGCTGTCCGCCCAGGCCCCGGCCGACGAGGTGGTGGCCGCAGCACACGCGGTCATCAGCCCGATCAGCGACGTGCGCTGCACCAAGGAGTACCGGACACACATGGTCGGCGTGTACGTCCGTCGGGCTCTGCGAGAGGTGGCGTGATGCGCGTATCGGTGACGGTCAACGGGCACGCGTTCGAACGAGACGTCGAGGAGCACTGGACCCTCCTGCGCTTCCTGCGCGACGGCCTCGGCATGACCGGCTCGAAGGAGGGGTGCGGCGCCGGCGAGTGCGGCGCGTGCACCGTCGAGCTCAACGGCAAGACCGTCAACTCCTGCCTGGCCCTGGCGGTGGAGGTGGACGGCGGCACCATCGCGACCGTCGAGGGCGAGGCCGACCACGGCCGGCTCTCCGAGATCCAGGCCGCCTTCGCCCGCAACCACGCCGTGCAGTGCGGCTTCTGCACCGGAGGCATGGTGATGTCGGTGCGGGATCTGCTCCGGCGCAACCCGAAGCCGACGGTCGAGCAGATCAAGGACGGCATCGAGGGCAACTTCTGCCGGTGCACGGGCTACGAGCAGATCGTCGAGGCGGTCCTCGACGCCTCCGGCCAGCTCGACGCCTCCTCGAAGGGAGCCCTGAAGTATGTCTGACGACGCCAAGGTCCTGGCTCCCGAGCTGAACGACCCGCCCGGCCCCGGCGCCCCGGCCGGCCCATCGGTGGGCGTCGACCACCCCAGGGTGGAGACGATCGAGAAGCTCACCGGGGACGCGCTCTACACCGGAGACCTGCTGCTCCCTGGGATGCTGCACGCGAAGGTCAAGCAGAGCCCGCACGCCCGCGCCCGCATCCTCGGGATCGACACCGCCCGCGCCGAGGCGCTGCCCGGCGTCCACGCCGTGCTCACGGGCAAGGAGCTCGACTACAAGATCGGCCTCTACATCGTCGACAAGGACATCCTCGCCAAGGACGTGGTGCGGCACTTCGGTGAGGCGGTCGCCGCCGTGGCCGCCGAGAGCCCGGAGATCGCGACCGAGGCCGTCGAGCTGATCGACGTGCGGTACGAGGTGCTGCCACCTGTGCTCGACCCGATGGCGGCTTTCGAGCCGGGCGCGCCGCTGGTCCACCCAGAGCTCGGCAGCTACAGCTACGTCGAGGCGGCCTTCAGCCCGCAGCCGGGAACGAACGTCGCCCATGTGCAGAAGATCCGCAAGGGCGACGTCGAGCAGGGCTTCGCCGAGTCCGAGTGGGTCATCGAGCGTGAGTACACGAACCCCTCGGTGCAGCACGTGCCGCTCGAGACGCATGTCGCGATCGTGCAGTGGAAGGCCGGAGACCAGGTCACGATCTGGTCGAGCGCCCAGTCGCCGTTCACCGTCCGCAACCTGTTCTGCACCGCGATGCGGTTGCCGCTGAACCAGGTTCGGGTCATCGTGCCCCACGTCGGCGGCGGCTTCGGCGGCAAGGCCGGCATCCACCTCGAGCCCCTGATCGCCTGCCTCTCGCGCAAGGCCGGCGGCCGGCCGGTGCGCCTCCAGGCGACCCGCGAGGAGGAGTTCAGCCTGCTGCCCTGCCGGAGCGCGCTGACCTACCGGATCAAGACCGGCGTCCGCTCCGACGGCACCATCACGGCCCAGCAGATGACGATGTTCTGGGACGCGGGCGCCTACGCCGACTACGCCGTCAACGTCACCCGCGCGTCGGGCTTCTCCGCCGGCGGCCCCTACGAGCTGCCGAACGCCAGCGTCGACGCCTACACGATCTACACCAACAAGCCGTACGGAACGGCCTACCGCGGCTTCGGCCACGTGGAGTTCTTCTGGGGGCTGGAGCGGCACATGGAGCTGGTGGCGCAGGCCATCGGGATGGACTCCCTCGAGTTCCGCCGGCGGAACCTGCTCAAGCCGGGCTCGGTCACGATGACCGGTGAGGTCATCACGCAGGACACCGGTGACCCGATGGCCTGCCTCGAGGCCGCCGCGACCTCGATCGACTACGGACGGCTCACCCCTGAAGAGGCCGAGCACGAGCGGCTGACCGGCCGCAGGATCGGCAAGGGCGTTGCCACGCTGCACAAGGCGCCCGCCATGCCGTCGTTCACGGCGACCGCCGCGGTGATCAAGATGAACTCCGACGGCTCGGTGGTCCTGAACGTCGCCCTCATGGAGATCGGCCAGGGCTGCAACACGGCGCTCGCCCAGATCGCCGCCGAGCGGCTGCGCTTCCCGATGCACCGGGTGAAGGTGGCGGTCGAGCGGGACACCGACAAGGACCCCTACGACTGGCAGACGGTGGCCTCCAAGGGGCTCATGCTGTCCGGCAACGCCACCATCCTGGCGTGCGAGAACCTGCTGGAGCAGGGGTATGCCGTGGCAGCCCAGGTGCTCAGGGCGAACCCGGCCGACCTCGACCACGACGCCGACGGGGTCTTCGTCAAGCACCACCGCGAGCACCGGGTTCCCTGGCCGGAGCTGTCCATCGGCTACGCCTTCCCCAACGGCAACGGCATCGGCGGCCCTCTCGTGGGTGTCGGCCGCTACATCGCGCAGGGGCTCACCCACCTGGACAAGGAGACCGGTCAAGGGCTGCCGGCCCTCGACTGGACGTACGGCGCCCACGGCGTGGTCGTGGATGTCGACCCCGACACCGGGGAGTTCGACGTGCTGGCCATCTCCTCGGTCTACGACGTCGGGCGCGTGGTGAACCCGGGCCTGGTACGCGGCCAGTGCATCGGCGGCATGGTGCAGGGGCTGGGGACGGCGCTCTGCGAGGGCTACATCTACGACCAGCAGGGCCGCCTGCTCAATCCGTCGTTCACCGACAACAAGATCCCCACCTCGCGGGACATCCCTGCGCGGATCGACAGCGCGGTGGTGCAGACCGCCCAGATCGACGGCCCGTTCGGCGCCCGAGGTGTGGGTGAGCACCCGATGATCTCGGTCGCCCCGGCCATCGGCAATGCGATCCAGCACGCGACCGGTGCTGAGCTCATGCACATGCCCATCCGTCACGAGGACGTGTGGCGGGCGCTGCAGAGCCGCGAGCCGATCGACAACTGGATCACCGAGACCCCCGTCGGCTCCTGCCGCTCCGACATCCCCGGCGGCAACCTGACGGCTACGGAGACAGACCCACCCCTTCGGGAAGAGCAGCCCGTCATGCACTGACGGACTCACACCCTGTAACCGTACCGGGCAACGACGCCCGGTCGAGGAAGCGAGCACACCATGCCAAACTCCAGAACGTGGACCGTGCACGGGGACGGCAAGCATGTTGGACCCAACGAGGTCGTGGCGCCGGAGGAGCGTCTCGCCTGGCCGCTGACCATCGGCATCGGCATGCAGCACGTCGTCGCGATGTTCGGCGCCACGTTCCTGGTGCCGGTGCTCACCGGCTTCCCGCCCACCGCGACGATCTTCTTCTCCGGTGTCGGCACCCTCATCTTCATCCTGATGACGGTCGGCCGCGGGCAGCGGATGGGGCTCCCGAGCTACACGGGCTCGAGCTTCGCGTTCATCTCACCGGTGATTGCCGCGACCTCGGGCGGCGGCATCGCCGAGGCGCTGTCCGGCATCATCGCCGCCGGCCTCGTGCTCTTCCTCATCGGCATCCTGGTGGACCGGTTCGGTGCCGGATGGATCAACAAGCTGATGCCCCCGGCTGTCACCGGCGCGATCGTGGCGCTCATCGGGCTCAACCTCGCGCCGGTCGCATGGGACAACTTCTCGAAGCAGCCCCTGACCGCGATCATCACCCTCACCGCCATCCTGCTCGCAACCGTGCTCTTCCGGGGGTTCTGGGGGCGCATCTCGATCCTGATCGGCGTCGTCATCGGCTATCTGGTCGCCGTCCCGCAGAACCAGCTCAGCGAGCTCGACTCCAACCTGGCCGCGGCAGACTGGCTCGGCCTGCCCGACTTCACCGCACCCAGCTTCAGCTGGAACGCGATCGCCCTCATCGTGCCGGTCGTCGTGGTGCTCATCGCGGAGAACACGGGCCACATCAAGGCCGTCGCCTCGATGACCGACCGCAACCTTGACCGGTCGTTGGGCCGCGCCTACATGGGTGATGGTGCCGCGACGATGGTCGCTGGCTTCGGCGGCGGCTCCGGCACGACGACGTACGCCGAGAACATCGGGGTGATGGCGGCGACCCGCGTCTACTCGACCGCTGCCTATGTCGTCGCCGGCCTCACGGCGATCACCCTGGGCATGGTGCCGAAGTTCGGCGCGCTCATCGTCAGCATCCCGATCGGCGTCCTGGGCGGCGCGACGCTCATCCTCTACGGCCTCATCGCGGTCCTGGGCGGACGGATCTGGGTGGAGGCCAGGGTCGACTTCAAGAACCCGATCAACCTGTTCCCGGCCGCCGTCGGCCTCATCCTCGGGGCGTCCGACGCCACGTGGACATCCCCCAACGGCAACGTCTCCTTCAACGGGATCGCGATCGGGTCATTCGCGACGATTCTCATCTACCAGATCATGTTCTACGTGGCGAAGCACGGCGTGAACCGGGACGTGCCGTTCAGCCCGGCCACCGTGCCCGGCAACATCACCTCGGACGACCATCCGAAGCCGACCCCCACCGACCCCAGCCTCTGATTCCTCTGCACGCTGATCCGACGACTCACGGAAGGTAGTCCGCCAATGCCACGTCCCATCGAGGTACGCAAGGTCCCCATCGAGAGTGTCAGCGATGCCGCAGGGTTGACCGCACTTCTCGACGAGGGAGTGTTCTCGGCCGACGACGTCATCGCCGTGGTCGGCAAGACCGAGGGCAACGGTGGGGTGAACGACTACACCCGCATCATTGCCACGACTGCCTACCGCACCGTGCTCGAGGAGAAGGGGACGCGAAGCAAGCAGGAGGTCGCGCAGGTCCCCCTGGTGTGGTCCGGCGGCACTGACGGCGTGATCAGCCCGCACGCCACGATCTTCGCCTACGCCCCCGAGGGCAGGTACGAACCGACCGACGAGCCGCGGGTCACCGTGGGCTATTCGATGAGCGAGGTGCTCCTGCCGGAGGACATCGGGCGGCCCGCGATGGTCGAGAAGGTGGCGGCGGGCGTGCGCGTCGCGATGGAGCGGGCCGGCATCACCGACCCTGGCGACGTGCACTACGTGCAGACCAAGACCCCCCTGCTCGTGCAGGACACCATTCTCGACGCCGAGAGCCGCGGGGAGACCGTCTTCACCCACAACACGCTCGAGTCGATGGACGTCTCCAACGCCACGACCGCGCTCGGTGTGGCGGTGGCGCTCGGGGAGATCGAGATGCCGACGCCGGACCAGATCTTCCACGATCTGTCGTTGTTCTCCTCCGTCGCCTCCTGCTCCTCGGGTGTCGAGCTCGACCAGGCGCAGATCGTGGTCGTGGGAAACGCGCGCGGAGTCGGGGGCCGTTTCCGGGCCGGGCACAGCATCATGAAGGACGCCCTGGACATGGACGGTGTCTGGGAGGCCATCCGCAACGCCGGGCTCGACGACATGCCGGCCGACTGCATCCATCCACGCCACATCAAGGGCCGGCTGGTCAACCTGTTCCTCAAGTGCGAGGCCGACCCGAGTGGACGCGTGCGAGGCCGCCGGAACATCATGCTCGACGACTCCGACGTCACCTGGCACCGCCAGATCAAGGGTGCGGTGGGCGGAGTCGTGGGCGCAGTCACCGGCGACCCGATGAACTTCGTGTCGGTGGCCGCTGTCCACCAGGGGCCCTCCGGCGGTGGGCCGGTCATCGCGATCGTGGACCTGGAGGCCTGACCGGGCGGGAGCTGTGACAGCCCTGCCCGTGGTCCGTGGCGGCGTGCACCGCTGACCACGAGCAGGGGCTTCGTGGTTCCGCAGGCTCAGCTCGCCGGTCCGCAGGCTCTCAGCTCGCCGGTCCGTAGGCTCTCGGCAGGGAGCCACCGCCACGCGTGCGGTGCGGCTCCGATCTCCACGAGAGACACCATTGCGGCAGCTCGATGGGTGCTCCGACTCGCTGACGCCATTCGCCGATCAGCCGCGGTACCGTGAAGTACCGCGAGTTTCTCGAGCGCCATCGTCCAAGACGGCACCGTTCCCGGCGAACAACTGCTGGAAGCCCCGCAGCACGTTGCGGCCGTTTCGGGAAGACCGGGACCTCAGATGTCTCCCACTCTCACATCGACCGGCCCTGACGGCGTCGAGGACTTCCAGGTCGAGGCCGCCGTCGTCGGGGGCGTCGCCCGGGTCATCCTCCACGGCGAGGTCGACTTCTCCAGGCTCGACCAGCTCGACGCAGCCCTTGAGGATGTTCCGCTGGAGGGGGTCCGCTTCCTGCAGCTCGACTTGTCCCAGCTGGTCTTCGCCGACACCGCCGCGGTCCGCCGGCTCGTCGCCTTCACCGCCGCGGTGAGGCAGGCCGGCCATCAGGTCGAGACTCTCGGTGCAACCCGGAGCTTCCACCGGGTCGCAGCGGTCCTGGACGTGCACCACGACCTCGGGTTTCCTTGACCGGGGCGTGCGCAAGCTCCGACGGTGCAGGTGGTCAAGGGTCCAGTCACGGGTCCAACCACAGGTCCAACCACAGGTCCAACCACCGGTCCAACCACAGGTCCAGCAACGGCTCACGGTGACACAGTCCATGGGGAGGAACAGATGGGTCAAGGCATAGCGTTCAACGCGGAAGCCGGCGCAGCAGCCCCGCAGGTGTGGTTCCTGCCGTCCGAGCCCGCATCGGCAGGTGTTCTGCGCCGGGAGCTCCGGGCGCTCCTGGGATCCCTGCCTCCGGCGCAGCTCGACGACGTCGTCCTGACGGCGAGTGAGGTGATCGCCAATGCGGTGCTCCACGGGGCAGGGCCGATCACCGTCTGGGTCTGGCCCGGGCGCCACGCGCTGAGGGTCGAGGTGACGGACGTCGGCAGCGGGACTCCCCAGCTCAGGGAAGCCGTCGACCGCCAGGATGGCGGCGGCCGCGGGCTGTTCATCGTGGACGAGATTGCCGACCGCTGGGGCGTGCTCCCATCGGAGCTCGGCCCGGGCAAGACGGTGTGGTTCGAGATCGACTCGGCAGCGGACCCGACCGCATCGCCCTCGGTGCCGAAGACGTCCACGTCGTAGGAGCACACCGGCGGCGCCGGGGTCCGCCGCATCCCGGCGCAGCTCCGGCACAAGGTGCGCCGCGACTTCTGGGGCCTACCCGTCCTAGCCGGCGTACATGGAGTCGAGGAGCGAGGAGTACCTCGTCTCGAGCACCTTGCGCTTGAGCTTCAGGCTCGGCGTCAGCTCGTCGGCCTCGACCGTGAGGTCGTGGTCGAGGATCCGGAAGTCCTTGATGGTCTCCCACCGGTTCAGCTGGCCGTTGAGCTCCTGGACGCAGTTGTCCACGTAGGCATGGACCGCCGGGTCCGCGGCCAGCCGAGAGAAGTCGGTGGCGTCGAGCCCCCGGGCGCGCCCCCACTGCGTCAGGGCGTCGGCATCCAGGGCCACCAGCGCGCTGGCATAGTTGCGCCGCTCGGCGTGCACGAGGATCTGGCTGGACAGCGGGCACAGCGCCTTGAACTGGGCCTCGATCGGCTGCGGGGCGATGTACTTGCCTCCCGAGGTCTTGATGAGGTCCTTCTTGCGGTCAGTGACCCGCAGCCGCCCCTGGGCATCGAGCTCGCCGATGTCGCCGGTCGAGAACCAGCCGTCGGGGCTGAGCACCCGAGCGCTCTCCTCGGGCAGCTTGTGGTAGCCCCGCATCACGTTCGGGCCTCGGAGCAGGATCTCTCCATCATCGGCGATGCCGAGCTGGGATCCGACCAGCGGCGAACCGACGAGTCCGGGCACCGCGCGCTGCGGGTCCCCGATGCACGCGCCGCCGCCGGTCTCGGTCAGCCCGTACCCCTCGATCAACGTCAGGCCGGCGCTCTGGAACCACGTGGCGATGGCAGGGGACAACGCAGCGCTGCCCGAGATCATGAAGCGCATCCGCCCGCCAAGGCGGTCGCGGACCTTGGCGAGGACCATGCGGTCGGCGACCGCGAGCTGCACCCTGAGCAGACGGCCCAGCGGCCTGCCGTCGGGGCGGGCCGCGCCGGCCCGCGCACCCACGTCGAAGCCCCAGGTGAAGAGCCGCGACCGGATGCCGCCCGTGTCAGCCATCGTCTGCACGATGCGGCCGTGGACCTTCTCGAAGATGCGGGGCGGGCCGGCCATGATCGTCGGTCGCACCACAGCGAGGTTCTCGACGATCTTCTCGACGCGTCCGTCGACGGCCGTGGGAAAACCGATCTGGAGCTGGACGGCCGCGAGCATCTTGCCGAAGGAGTGCGACAGCGGCAGCCAGAGGTAGTGCAGGTCGTCGGCGCGCAGGATGTCGATGGCCTCGGCGCCGGCCCCGAGGTAGGTCCAACAACGGTGGGTCAGCTCCACACCCTTGGGCCGCCCGGTGGTGCCCGACGTGTAGATCAACGTGGCCAGGTGGTCGGGTCGCACGGCCGCCACGGCGTCGTCGACGGACGAGGGGTGCTCCGCCAGGTAGCGTGCGCCGAGCGCCTGCAGGTCGGCCAGGCCGAGCACCCAGTCGCCGTCCGACTCGCCGTCGAAGGTGACCACCCGAACAAGGTCGGGCAGGTGTTCGCGCTGAGCGCGCAGCTTGGCGATCTGCACGTCGTCCTCGGCGAACACGATGCGCGCGTCGCTGTCGAAGAGGATGAACGCCACGTCGTCGACGGCGGTCGACGGGTACACGGCCGTCGTCGCCGCGCCGGCACACATGATCGCCAGGTCGGCGTACAACCACTCGATGCGCGTGGTGGAGGCGATGGCCACGCGCTGCTCCGGCTGGATCCCCAGCGCCAGCATGCCGGCCGCCAAGGTAGTGACGGTGTCCATCGTCTGGGCCCAGGTCACCGAGGTCCAGCCGGCCCCCGAGGGAAACCGGAAGGCCTCCCCCTGCGGGGTCTTCGCGACCCTGTCGACGAACATCCTCGCCACCGACGGCGCCGGTTCGGGGTAGCTGCTCGTGTCGGTTGAACCCATCGTCGTCATGGTCATGACGGTTTCGCCTCTTCCGGGGGCACTGTTCTGCCCCATTGGTTACTTCCAACGTAGTCCTGCCATCCCCGGCATCCAACTCGCCCTTCGCCACCGACGCACGATGGTGGCGACAGGCCCCGGCTGGGGTGATGCAGGACGCGCGACCCCCCGAGGGCGGGGTGGGTCAGTGGGGGGTGGCGAAGGGGTCGGCCGGCACGACCCTGGTCCGCAGCTGCTCCTCGCGCCAGAGCCGCTCGACGTCTCGACGGCGGCGCTCGGCCACGACGGCGGCGAGCACCACCTCGGGGTGGTGGCGCCCGGGGGGCGGCGGGCTGACGTGCGGCAGGGTCGCGCGCAGCAGGTCCAGGCCCAGGGTCTCGCGGGACTGCGGCGACAGGCCGGGCGCCCGGGCGAGGAACTGCCGCACGGCCACGGTGAGCCCGGGCGGCAGCGCGGCGACGTCGGCCGTGTGCGCCCACTGGGCCAGGGCCATCGGCATCATCGGCGGTGGGGTGAGGTGCAGGCGGGCCCGCTGGGTCACGACGACGGTGCCCGCCGCCATGTCGCCGAGCCGCTTGGCCCTGGGGTGGATCATCGACGACAGGACCGCGGGCACTGCGAGCAGCAGGTAGATCTCGACGTAGCCGACGAGCGCCCGCACCACGGCGTGCCGGGCCGTGGCCGGGCCACCGTCGTCGCGGACGACGCGCAGCCCGAGCGCGAGCTTCCCCAACGATCGACCGTGGCTGATGGTCTCGACGATCGCCGGCATCGCGATGAGCACCAGCGAGCTGTAGACGATGGCGACGATGCCCTGCACGGCATCGGACGAGCCGCTGGCCAGCGTCCCGAACAGGATCATCCCGCCGATGAGCACCACCAGCACGAGGATGACGTCGATCGCGCCGGACGCCATCCGGGCGGCGACGCTCGCGACCGGCACCTCGACGGCCACACCCTCGCCGGTGACGAGGTCGTCGGTGGCGTAGCTGCGGTAGCCCCCGGGGTCGCTCACCCCGGAATGCTAACCCGCCCGGCAGCGGCGTCACCTGCGGTTAGGCTGCGCGGGTGGACCTCGACGCCTACCTCATGGTGCACCAGCCCCAGTGGCAGCGGCTCGAGGAGCTCGCCGGGCGACGCCGCCTTACCGGGGCCGAGGCCGATGAGCTGCTCGACCTCTACCAGCGGGTCTCGACGCACCTGTCCGTCGTGCGGTCGGCGAGCCCGGACCCGACGGTGGTCACCTACCTTTCGTCGCTGCTGGCCCGAGCCCGCGGTGCGTCCGCCGGGGTGCGCACCTCGACCTGGCACGACCTGCTCGGCTTCTTCACCCGCACCTTCCCCGCCGCGCTCTACCGCGCCCGGTGGTGGTGGGGGTCGACGGCCCTGGCGAGCGTGGCCCTCGCCGCCCTCGTCGCGTGGTGGTCGGTGGGCCACCCCGAGGTGTGGACCAGCCAGATGACGCCGGCCGAGATCCAGGCGTACGTCGGCACCGACTTCGAGAACTACTACTCCGAGTTCCCCCACGGTGAGTTCGGAACCCTGGTGTGGGTCAACAACGCCCGGGTGGCGGCCCTCTGCATCGCGCTGGGGGTGCTCGGCCTCCCGGTGCTCTACCTGCTCGCGACCAACGTCGTGAACGTGGGTGTCGCCGCCGCCCTGATGATCAGCTACGACCGCGGCGCGCTGTTCTTCGGTCTGATCCTGCCGCACGGGCTGCTCGAGCTGACCGCGGTGTTCGTGGCGGCCGGGGTGGGGCTGCGGCTGTTCTGGTCGTGGATCGAGCCGGGGCCGATGGGGCGCCTGGAGTCGTTCGCCCGCGAGGGCCGCACTGCCATCGCCGTCGCGCTGGGGCTGGTGGCCGTGTTGCTGGTCAGCGGCTTCATCGAGGGCTTCGTGACGCCGTCGGGCCTGCCCACGTGGGCGCGGATCGGCATCGGCGTCGTCGTCGAGTCGCTCTTCCTGGCCTACGTGTTCGTGGTCGGTCGCACTGCCGTGCGCGGTGGCGCCACGGGCGACGTCCTGGCCCGGGATGCCGGTGACGTCGCCCCCGTGACCGCCGCCTGACCGGTCTAGAGCTTCGGCACGGCCCGGGTCTGCACGATCTGTTCAGCGAGCTGGCGAAGCTTGAGGTTCTTGTTCTGCGAGATCCTGCTGAGGAGGCCGAAGGCGCGGTCCGAGGTGAGGCCGAACCGTTCCATCAGGATGCCGGTGGCCTGACCGATCACCGTTCTGCCCACGAGCGCCTTCTCCAGGTTCTCGACCTCCTGCGCGCCCGCGAGCGCGACGCCGATGTGCGCCGCGAGGGCGAAGCCGTCCTGGACGTCGTCGGCGGTGAAGGCGGACTTGCTCTTGCTGTAGAGGTTCAGGGCGCCGAGCGTGCTCTCGCTCGAGAACAGGCGGTAGCTGACGATGCTGAACAGGCCGAGCCGACTGGCGACTTCGGGGCCCCACCGAGGCCACCGTTCATCGATGGAGAGGTCGTCGCTCTGTACGGTGTCCCGCTGCCGCAACGCGTCCAGGCACGGACCCTCCTCCACCTCGTGCTGCAGCGAGTCGACCTGACGGAGCGCGTCGTTGCTCGTGGCGTGCGTGTCGACGCGCTCACCGCGGTAGACCACGCACACGCCGGCCGCGTCGCATCCGGGCAGGATCTGTGTGGCGAGCATCACTGCCCGCTCCATCGCCTGCTTGCTGCTGTCCTCGTCCTGCATGTCCCGCGCCGCAGCAGCGAGTTCCTGGTCGAGTCGTTCCCTGGTGGGCATGACCACAGCATGCCCGACGTC